>NZ_SJPP01000003.1:0-346475 GCF_007860075.1 Symmachiella macrocystis | reverse complement strand
CGGCGCCTTTCGCGATGCCATCGCAGAACTACACAAACAGGAATTGGTCCAGCCGATTCTGGCCCACATTGCCGCCGACCGGCCTTTTCTGGGGATTTGCCTGGGACTGCAGATGCTGCTTGAGATCAGCCACGAAGATGGCCGTTACGACGGATTGGCTGTCATCCCCGGCGAAGTGGTCCGCTTTCCCGATTTCGAGGAACTCAAGGTGCCCCACATGGGGTGGAATCGGCTGAAGGTCTCCGGCGAGCAACCGCTGTTGGCGGGGATTCCCGACGATGCCTATTTCTACTTCGTGCACAGCTACTACGTCGCCCCGCAGGACCAATCGGTCGTGGCCGCCACGAGCGACTACGGAATCGACTTTGTCTCAATGATCGCGCGAGGCAATATGTTCGCCACGCAATTCCACCCCGAGAAAAGTCAAAAGGTCGGATTGCGACTGCTGAAAAATTTCGCCGAACTCTAAACGCCCGCATGGCGGCTTTGGTTTGGTACTCCTCGACTTGCTATTGAAAATAACTGCTCATGGAATTGCTCCCCGCGATCGACCTGCGTGACGGAAAATGTGTCCGCCTGCGACAAGGTGATTACGACCAAGAAACGATCTTTGGCGATAATCCGGCTGAAATGGCTGCGCGCTGGGAAAGCGAAGGGGCCAGCCGTTTGCATCTGGTCGACTTGGACGGTGCCAAAGTCGGTCGCCCGGTGAACCTCGATGCTGTGCGGGGGATTGTCGAAGGGGTCAGTATTCCCTGCCAACTTGGCGGTGGTATTCGCGACGAAGCGTCGATTCAATTGTTGCTCGACGATGTCGGCATTCAACGGGTGATTGTTGGCACACAGGCGCTCAAGCACCCCGACTGGTTTCGCGAAATGGCGGAAAAATATCCCGGCCGTTTGATTCTAGGGGTCGATGCCCGCGACGGCATGGTCGCCACCGAAGGCTGGCTGGAAGTTTCCAAAACTTCGGCCATCGAGTTAACACAAAAATATGCCGGGTTGGACCTGGCTGCGGTGATTTACACCAACATCGCCAACGACGGCATGATGGCCGGTATTGATGACGGCACGCTGCGGGACTTTGCCGAATTAGCAAAAACCGGCATCCCCGTCATCGCCTCTGGCGGCGTGACGACACTCAAAGACATCGAAGCTTTGTTAGAAGTCGAGCGCCAACATCCCGGCGTAAACGGAGCAATCATCGGCCGCGCACTGTACGAGGGAACAATTCAACTCCCCGAAGCCGTGACGCTGGTCCAAAAATAAACTCCCCACAAACACAGGGGGTGGCAGCGATTGCGAAGCAATCGGTGTGCTGCAAGCACAAGAAGCCGCAATCCGACGTTCCCTGGTTTGTCGAACTTCCCTGTTAGATCACGCGGACATTGCGGCTTCTTGCGGGCTGCGCCCGCCCCGATAGCAGAGCTATCGCGGCCACCCGAGGAAGGGGGACTCCGCGTTAATCGTTGATTTGCATTCCAATGCGCGATTGGATGTCAGACGGTACTGAATACGGGAGTTCCACGGGAAGTGAAGATTGCACTGATGCGGCATCATTGTTAGCGACTGCGGTTTCGAGTCTGCGGGCCAAATCGGTGACATCACTGATGCGTTGAATCCATTCGTGGACGTATTTCTCAATGGCGGCCTCGGATAGCCCAATTTGAATCGACCGATGTTCCATTCGCTCCAGCCGGACATCGCGTTCCGGGTCCCACTGAATTCGGACGGGCGATTTCTCTTTGCGGCGCGACCATTGTTCTTCGGTTTCGTCGTGGGCAGCATCAAAATGGCTCAGGCAGCTATTGCGAAGCGCCCATTCAAATCCTTCTCGCGAAATATCAATCGCCAGAACGCGCTCCTGCCCCGGTTTTGTTCCCCAACCGCAACGGTACATCATCCACAGAAACGACGGTTTGATCCAAGTCATCCGCGACATCTTAAAGGGGGAAACGAACGTTTGGGCACGTAATGCCCGCGTCGCAATCTGCGGTGAATACGCTTGGTAGACACGTATTGTCTGGTCATCAAACTGTGCCCGAATTTGTCGCAATGGTGGTCCCGTATTCATTTGCCTCTTCCAACTATGTAAGGAGTGTCCGTCGAGAGATAAATCTCAACGGCGGAGTATGAACACGACACATAGAATTTCAAATAAGTTCACAGGGGGTGGCAGCGATTGCGAAGCAATCGGTGTGCTGCAAGCACAAGAAGCCGCAATTCGACGTTCCTTTGTTTGTCCAACTCCCCTATACGATCACGCGGACATTGCGGCTTCTTGCGGGCTGCGCCCGCCCCGATAGCGAAGCTATCGCGGCCACCCGAGGGGGTGTGCTTTATTCACCGCGCAGTGTTTCTAGAACGGGGGTTTGGACGGCTTTGCGGACGGCGAAGAGTGCGGCGAACATGCCGGCTAAGAAGATCGCCGCTAGGACTTCGGCTCCCATTCCCCAGGGGACGTCGGCTCCGGTTGTGAGCAGGTGTGGGAGCATGGCGGCTAGTGCTGAGAGCGTGCCGGCTGCCAGTCCCCAGACCAAGAGCAGGCCGTTTTCCCATAGCACCAGCCAGACGAGGCTCATGTTGCGAAATCCGACGGCACGCATCAGTGCCAATTCGTTCCGCCGTTCGAAAACATTCCGCAGCATCACTGTTGCCAAGCCAAAGGTACCCAGCAGTAGCCCTAGACCACCCAGTGCCAAAAACGTGGAGAGATACGTATTCTGCACGGCTAAAAAACTGGCTAAGCGGTCCGAGACAAATTGCGCGTCGAATCCACGACCGATTTTGGACTCCAATACTTTTTCCACGCCCTCAGCGACCTGGCGGTTTTCGGCGAGCGACTTGTTGTCGTCGTAGGCGACGTCGATCAGAAAATATTGCGAGCCTCCTTTTGCATGCGGAAACACACGATCGAAATTCGTTGCTGACATCAGCAATTGTCCCTGAAACACGCTGCCGTCGAACATGC
This sequence comes from Symmachiella macrocystis, assembly GCF_007860075.1. Taxonomy (NCBI): domain Bacteria; kingdom Pseudomonadati; phylum Planctomycetota; class Planctomycetia; order Planctomycetales; family Planctomycetaceae; genus Symmachiella; species Symmachiella macrocystis. The sequence continues at coordinate 343,504 of NZ_SJPP01000003.1, read as the reverse complement.
CCATGATCTTGAGTTTCTTACCGCCCGGCACGTCGACCGTTTGACCGATGCCCTTGTGCAGACTGTACATGAGGGTATTCATGTCGCCCAACACGGGAATCGTGCCGTCCTCCTGCGGTTCGTCCAACAACTTCCACGGATTCTCGCCCGGCGTATCAGCAAACTTGAAGCGGCGTTGGCCATCGGGCGGATCGATCAATTGCCGGGGGACGCCGAGGATGGTCGGCAGGCGAGTTTGGAAGATGTTCAAACAACTCGCATCCTCACCGGGGCGGACACGGAATTGCGCGATGGAATGCACCGTCTTCAGCGCCGCTTTAGAAGCGTCATCGTCGAGGCCAAATTCCGCTCGCCCATCTTCGGAATTTAGATCGAACAGAATCGGTTGTGACGACTCGGCAACGAACGTATAGCCACCGTTGCCCGAGTCCTTATCGGGGCGTTCGACCGCCGGGTTGCGGTGTCCGGCGGCCACGGCGGCCACGACAAAAGTGGCCGAGGCGATTAACCCAGCAGTCAGCACGCTCCGCGAACGATTCCGCGCCGCATTCTGCCGGCTAAGCCGTCGCAATCCAGCCAGGCCTCGTCCCTGAATCGACGTCCGCGTGTCCGCAGCCAGTCGATAGGACAACAGCGCCAGCGATGCCACCAACAGCGAAATCCCCACCACGAAGAAGCAGACGATCGTCCAGGAGAATCCACCAAACGCTTCACTCTGCGGAACCAGCCCGGTCAGCACCCCCACGGTCAGTATGATCGACAGTCCAGCGCTGATTTTGAAGGTTTTCGAGAGTCGCGGCGCCGCAGTTGTAACCGGTTTTGATTTTTGAGCATCGCCAGAAAGCAGTCGCCGCACCGGAATCGCATTGATCCCCCGCATGGCCCACCAAACGGCGAGCATGGCGACGATCACCGAAATCGCCCAACCGATAATCAAGCTACCGGGGTGAATCGAGACCAGTAAAAAACGCGTCCCAATCGCGCCGATCCACCACGTCTTTAAGCCGTACACCATCAAATGCGCATAAGCAATCGCCAATCCCACCCCCAGCAGCCCCCCGATTGCAACAATCGCCAATCCTTCAGCCAGCAGCATGTTGCGGGTTTGTTTCGGAGTGAATCCCACCGCCAACAACAATCCGACACCCGTCGCACGTTGTTCGATCCCCAGTCGAAACAACAGCCCCACTAAGATGGTTGCGGAGAGAATGATGAAGAAACTAAAACCAATAAACAGCCCGCTGAAATCCGTCGTCCCGCTGGCGGCCATCAAGCCCAGCGCTTTGATCGGTTGAAACACCATGCCGATTTTGTCTGGCGATAATTTCTTGGGAAGCTCTCGCTCCCAACGCTCGCGCGCCGCTTGCAACGTTTCGCCGCCCCCCGGTACGAATCGAAACGACGTTAAATCGCCATAACGGCTGGTCCATAACTTCTGCGCGGTCTCTAACGTCACAAACGCCTTCGGCGTGCCGCGATATTCCGTCCAATAGCTATCATCACGCGAGGTGATGCGGCCCATGTCCATCTCGAACGGCTGTTCCCAATCGTCCATGGTGTCGACATCGGTGATCCCTTTAACCTCGGGCGTCAAACCCAGATCCGCCGCCGGTGAACCGTCGAGTTTCGTAATACCCCGCACCGTAAAGGTCCGCGTCTCGTCTCCCAATTCACCCTTCGATCCGGCCAAAAAGTACGCCAGTGTAATTTCATCGCCAACGCCGACCTGCAGATCCTCAGCCAGCCAGGAGTTGAGAATGATGTCGTTGTCACCCAAGGGCTGTTCTGGCGGTTCGCCAACAAACTCAAACGGTCCGAATGGTTTCTTGGCATCGCTGGTGAAAACATCGGCGTCTAATCCGGCGACGACGGAATACATCGAAAACGCATCGTCCGCCTTACCGGAGCGAAATTCATTGATCAAATAGACCAACACCGGTGAGGTCGTGTCCGCCTTCCCAGCCAATTCCTCCGCAGCATCGGCCACGGCGGTTTCTAAAATCAACCGTGAAGATTCGAGTGATAGATACGCGGGGGTTTTGTTCTCACGCACACGCAAATCCAAATCGGCCAACGTCAACACGTCACTGACGGCCGTATTGAGTTCGTCGGCGCCTTGTGGGACGCGGTCTGCGGCGGACTTGGCGGCGGCGAACAGGGCGTTGATGCGCGCGACGCGACCGTCGGGCAGACTCCGCGACCGCCGCCGCTGGTCCAAATCGAGCGTCTCCTGCAGCGTGTCGAGCGAGATGAATGCGTTGAGCGGTAACTGTTGGCTGGGGTGCAGTCCCAAACGACCGACGCCCGATTCTTGCGGGAGAATTGCCGAGACGGTCAGCACGATCTCGCGCACGTCGTCGTCGTTTTTACCCAACAAGGAATCACGCGGGACGGAACTGGGGATTTCGAGCGAGACCACCAATGTCTCGCCGACAGTCACGCCGAGCGCCGTAGCCAGATTGCTGCTCAGAACCAAGTCTTGATCCGTCGGCAACAGTGTATCGCCATGCTCGGTCAGATCCCACAGTCGCGTATCAATACCATACAGATTGACCTGTCCCGCGCGCCTTAAAAGTTGCGCATCACCGGTCCGCTCGGTTTCGAGGCTGGCCTGCATGACGATTGCCGGCGCGAGCGGCTGATACTTTTCACTGGTTTGCGCATCAAGCCGGTCGGCCAGTGATTCCTCAAAGAATCGTGGGCCGGTCAGGACATGATCGATTTGTCCCAGCCGGTCAAGCGTCATTTGCCGCAAGCTGTCTTTGACCGAATCGCCCACGACCAGCGCGCCGCCGATCACCGCCGTCGCTGCAGCGACCCCCAGCAACACAGCGAGATTCGTGCGCCAATAGTAAAACAGTGTGGAGACAACTAGTTTGCGTAGCATGATGAATTTCAGTCGAGCAAGCGGTTCTGCGCGTCAGGAAGCGTGGGCGGTCGTTTTGCGTTCGACGAGTTTTCCGTCGACCAATTCGCACCAACGGGGAAACCGCTCCGCCAATTCCGTGCTGTGCGTGACGATGATCAGCATCGTGTTTTGCTCTTCCCGAAGTTCCAACAATAGCGATCCGACCGCCGTCGCCGTTTGGCGGTCCAGGTTTCCAGTCGGTTCATCGGCCAGCAGTAACGATGGTTGATTGATCAGCGCCCGACAGACGGCAACACGTTGGCGTTCTCCGCCGGAGAGCTGCGCCGGTCGGTGCGTGAGACGCTCGCCCAGTCCGACCCGTTCGAGTAATTGCGTCGCGCGTTGTTCCTCGACTTTGCCAGTCCCCGCCCCGGCCAGCGTTGGCAAAAGCACGTTCTCCAACACCGAACATTGCGGCAATAGGTGATGGTCCTGGAAAATGAAGCCGATTTCATCATTGCGAAACTTCGCCAATGCGGCCGGCGTCATCGGCGCGGGATCGGTCTCCAGAATCGAGACGTTCCCGGACGTCGCATAATCCAGCGTGCCAATGATGTATAGCAGCGTACTTTTTCCTGACCCAGAAGGCCCGGTGATCGCGACAGCCTCGCCGCGTCTCATCTCCAGGTCGCTCCCCGAGAGCACCGATAGCTCCCCGGCGGGCGTTTCAAACGTCTTCGTCACTTGACGGGCAACAAGATCGCTCATAGGAATGTCTATTCCACTAATCAAAACAATATCAGCCAAGAAAACAATTCGGGATAGCCGGTGGGTTTTGCGCGGCAGCCCTAAGATGAAACGAACCTGCATCATACCGAATCGCAGCTGACATAACACCCGCCGCATTACCAACTGCCTACCGCCCACTGCCCTCTACCGACTGGTATCATGCTAACTCTCGGCCTCGAAACCTCACTGATCCCCGGTTCCATCGCACTGTGCGACGATGGGATCTGTTTGGAGGAACGTACGCTGCAGACCGATCGTCGGCATGCGGAGACTCTTATTCCGGAAATTCAAGGTCTGTTGGCTGAGCATGGATATCATTTACGCGATTGCCAGGCGGTTGCCGTCAGTGAGGGGCCTGGCAGTTTTACTGGTTTGCGAATTGGGGTGACCTGCGCAAAGACATTGGCCTATGCCACCGGCGCCAAATTGGCGGCAATCCCCACTTTAACCAGCGTCGCACACAATGTGGTCGACGATGTGCAGCGTCTGTTTGTGGTCAGCGATGCGCAGCGAAAGCAGTTGTTTTGTGCTGAGTTTGGTCGTGATGACAACGGGATTTGGGAACAGGTAACTGCGATAACAATCGTTGACGCCGACGAATTCGCCAGCCAACGCAATCCGCACGACCATGTCACGGGCCCTGGGGTGATCAAATTCGCAGAGCTATTCCGAGATCGCTGCACGATCTTGCCCCCGGCAACCTGGATGCCGCACGCAGCGGTGATTGCCCAGATCGGGGAACAAGAAATTCGAGCAGAGCGGACTGCTGATATCTGGGGGTTACAACCGTTTTACCTACGAAAAAGCGCCGCTGAGGAGCGGTGGGCAGGATGATGCTGTCTACGAAAATCACAGGACCTTTGAGGATCGTCGGTCAACTTTGATTCCACACTTGGAGAGACGGACTTGAGTCGGCTATAATCCCGACGACAATGAATGGCATGCCCGATTTTCATCGTAATGGACGCGGAGCTGAGGGCGGCAAATACCGGGATGGGTGAGGATTTCCGGAAACGGTTTCAGTTCCCGTCCGAGATGGACATTGGCGCAAACTTTGGCGCCATTGACCTTCGTCGCGGGGATGGCAAACCACTTTTCTACTAAGCAACGACAAATCAGGAGGCGGTCCGATGGCCTTGTATGAAATTGAGACGAGTGCCCACATCATGGTGGGGTGGGCAGAAACGCGAGAAAAGGCAGAAGCAATCGCTAAGGAGAACTATCCCGAAGAGGATATTCTACGCGTCACACAACGTCCGCGTGACTTGTGGGTGATTTCGAAACGTTTGCTCGGTATTGAGGGCAGCAGCGACCCTTGTGATACGGCTCGCGACTGCTTGGCCCGTGCCGCCGGCGATAAATTGCATGCCATTCGCCTATATATGCTCGACACGGGTGTGGATTTGCATGAAGCACAAAAAGCGATCGAAACAAATATGTCGCTGGGCTGGTAGCAGCCCCTCCAGCAGACCGTTGGTTTTCCGCCTCTCGCGCTATTCGCGCGCATCGTTCGTCAATTATTGCCATCCTGCGCGGTTGTTCGGCTCGACTACTGAACTTGATCGCCAAGGCGACAACAGGAACGTCGGCGGATCGTATTCACGGCGGATCATTTGATTCCGGCGGTTAATGGCTTTGCCTCCTCCTCCTCAGCATTCCATGGAGCGCGTCATGTCTCAGTATGTATTGGCATTGGATCAAGGGACGACCTCCAGCCGCGCTATCGTTTTTGGGCATGATGGTCGTGCTGTGGCGACCGCGCAACAGGAATTTGAGCAGATCTTTCCTAAACCGGGCGAGGTGGAGCACGACCCCGAAGCGATCTGGGAGTCGCAGTTGGCCACCGCGCGGCAGGCGCTGGCTGAAGCGGGCCTCGGCGCCGAGGATGTGGCTGCGATTGGCGTGACCAATCAGCGGGAAACGGCAATTCTGTGGGACCGAAACACCGGCAAAGCGGTGCACAATGCCATCGTTTGGCAAAGCCGATTGACCGCGCCGATTTGCGATCGACTCAAGGCCGCGGGACACGAACAGACGTTTCGAGAGAAGACCGGTCTGGTCGTCGATGCTTATTTTTCCGGGACAAAAGTCAAACATCTCCTCGATACCATCGATGGACTCCGCGCACGCGCCGAGGCTGGGGACGTACTGTTCGGTACTGTTGATACTTATTTGATTTGGCGATTGACCGGCGGCAAGGTACATATCACCGATTACACCAATGCCTGCCGCACATTGATGTACAACATCCACACGCTTGATTGGGATGACGAGTTACTCAAAATTCTCGGTGTGCCCCGAGCCATACTACCGACTGTCTGTGAATCCAGCGAAGTCTATGGCGAGACCGACGAGCAACTCTTCGGCGGAAAAATCCCGATCGCGGGAATCGCCGGCGACCAGCAAGCTGCCACATTTGGACAAGCCTGTTTCGAGGTCGGTACGGCCAAAAATACGTATGGCACCGGCTGCTTTATGTTGCTCAACACGGGGGACAAAGCGGTCCAATCGGATAACGGTCTGTTGACGACCATTGCCTGGGGCATCGGTGGCGAAATCACCTATTGTCTGGAAGGCTCGATTTTTATCGCCGGTGCGGTGGTTCAATGGTTGCGTGACGGTTTAGGGCTGATCACTGATTCGGCGGATGTCGAGAAACTTGCGGCGACGGTCCCCGATACAGGGGATGTGTACTTTGTCCCGGCCTTGGTCGGTTTAGGGACGCCCGATTGGGATCAAAATGCACGCGGCACCATTGTGGGCCTCACACGAGGGACAACACGGGGGCATTTGGCACGGGCTGCGCTGGAATCAATGGCATTTCAAACGCGGGATGTCTTGGAAGCGATGCAACGTGACTCCGGGGTTACCTTGGAGAATTTGCGAGTCGATGGCGGAGCCTCTGAGAATAATCTGCTAATGCAATTCCAATCCGATGTGCTAGGTGTCCCTGTCCGGCGGCCGGTCGTACCGGAGACGACTGCCTTGGGAGCCGCTTATTTGGCCGGATTAGCGGTCGGATTTTGGAAAGATCGCTCCGACGTGACCAAGAATTGGGCGCTGGATCGAGAATTCACTCCGGAAATGTCGGCCGAGGAAAGCAACGCACGCTACGCGCGCTGGCGTGAGGCGATTAGCCGTTCCAAGAATTGGGCTGAACCCTCATAGCGAATTCTCGGTCTCTTCCAAACTGGCGAGGGGAAGGGCACCCAATACCAAGACCGCAGCAATGCCGCTTTGTCTTGACCAATCGCGATCCTACTCACGGTTCCCAGCGAACGAACTGACCGAATTCGCGATGGCTAAAAATCCACTTGGTCGTTGTTGCCCGCTGACTTGCTTCTCGGTAGCGATTCAAGCATTCTAAATGATCCGTGGAGCCGCCGTCGGGATGAATTCTGGGGCGGAGAATGACGTTGAAATGAGCTGTTGGGAGTTTTTGAAAATGCGGAATCAAATCGTGATGTCGCGCTGTGCGCATTTAGTTCTGGTGGTGGCGTTCGTCTTCTTGACCGGAGTTGCCACTGCGGATGAGAATTGGACGCGTTTTCGCGGGCCCAATGGCACGGGCGTAGGTACCGCGCGTGCATTGCCTACGAAATGGGCCGAAGATGATTATGCCTGGAAAGTTTCATTGCCCGGAGAAGGGCATGCTGCTCCGGTGATTTGGAAGGACAAGTTGTTCGTCACTTCCGCGACCGACGAAGGTCAATTGCGGCATCTGTTTTGTTTAAACGCTGATTCGGGCGAAGAGATTTGGTGTCGCTCGATTGCCATGAATTCGAATCCCAAACACAACAAAAATAGCTTTGCATCCAGTACACCAACGACCGATGGCGAACTTGTTTATGTGGCTTTTGCCGACAATGAAACGTTTTACCTATCCGCCTACGACTTCGCAGGTGAGTTGGTTTGGCGTCGGCGATTAGAGGGCTACGGGAGCACGCATGGTTTGGGCGCATCACCCATGCTTGTTGATAACCTGTTGATTATGGCCGGAGACCAGGAGGGACCAAGTTGGATTCGGGCATTTGACAAACAAACCGGCGAGACTGTCTGGAGCGTGTCCCGCAGTATTCAACGCACATCCTATACGACCCCCATTCTGATCGAGCCTCCCGGTGGCGACCAACAACTCATTTTTCTCAGTCGCGGCGCTGGACTGAGCAGTTTTGATCCGTTGACTGGGGAACAGAATTGGCAGACGGGAGAGCTTCCCGCCCGAACAATCGGGTCGCCCATTTATTCTGAGGGCTTGTTGTTGGCTACGTGCGGTGGCGGTGGTCGGGGGAAACTACTTATAGCGGTCGATCCTACCGGGGCGAATCTGCAGAATCCCCCCGCAGTTGTCTACTCCCAACACAGGGAATTACCCTATGTTCCTACAATGCTGACAAACGGAGAGTATACTTATCTCTGGAATGACAATGGAGTTGCGAAGTGTCAGGAGACAAAAACGGGAAACAACATCTGGACACGGCGTATCGGGGGTAATTACAGTGGATCACCAGTATTAATTAACGGAAAGATCTACTGTATCGCCGAGGATGGGAAGGTTGCCGTCATCGATGCCGCTCCCCAATACCGGCTTTACGGTAAGAGTCCGTTGGGTGACAGTAGTCACAGCACGCCGTCAGTAGCACATGGACGTTTATATCTAAGGGGTTTTCATAGCTTGGCTTGTTTGGAATCCACCAATTAAAGCAAATTTTGAGCGAAGTAACCTTGAGCGATATCACATCGACATATTGATTGGCGTTGCCCGCAGTAACGAGTCAAATCAACGTCTCGGCGACATGCCCCCGATTCGCTGAGATCATTGTTTTTCGGACTTAGTTGAAAGAAGACGAATGCCAGCTTGGCCAGGCGGTCCTTGCCCCACTTGTAACGAAGAAATGCCCGCGAACCTGATTCGTTGTGTGAATTGCCGCACGTTGCTCAACGAAGAATTGGAACTCGAAAGCGTGGAGATTCCGCCCTTTAAACCATTGAAAGAGATTGATAGTTGCGTGGATGCCAAGCCACGTGGTTATTACGTTGGTTGCCCACATTGCCGCAAACGTTTGCGAATCAACGCCCAGTATTTGGGCAAGCGACTCAACTGCAAGAAATGCAGCAAAACCTTCACGTTGACGCTGAGTGATCCCAAGATCAAAAACTTGGGTTTTTACCTCGATTGCCCCAGTTGTGAAGAACGGCTGAAAGTGGCGCAAAAATATGCCGGCCAAATGGTCAAATGCAAATTCTGCTCCAGCATGCTGCAATTTATCGACTGACGCAGTCCGCATACTTTTTGATGTAGACTGCCTTACTCACAAGTGCGATGTGGAAGTCGATTAGGGGGCAAAATTGTTGGGAATCTCGCGAACGTCTTGCAGGCGTCCCTCTTCATCGAACAGCAGTTCACTGAAGAGGTGAAACCGATCGCCGGGCTCCATTTCCCACGATTCGCAATAGTAGACGCCCGGCTCAGGTCCGCCTGAGGTCGAATAGCTGATTCCGGCTTCTTTGAGCAAGACAGCCGCTTCTCCCCGCGGCGTTCCCAAGGGGATGACTTCTAAGATGGCGGTCCGTTGGTCCGTGAATGAGGCCACATTGCGCATCGCGCAGCCCAAATTTGGCCAAGATACGGCCAAAACCCCAATCAGAATGATCCAGCGACTACGGCTGTCGATCCTTCTCAGCACATTCGCCTTTGGAATCCTGCCATCCAGGCGTTGTCTGTCCACGTCCGCCGCTCCCTCGAAGAACTCACTAGTCCGACCCAATACGGTGCTGAGCCTGTGGCCGCGATTATTGTGAAATCGATCGTTTTGACCAGAGGAATTCGAAAGGAACTGACGCGGTTACCACAGTCTTGATTGCCGCGCTCCTGGAAAACCCGGGCATTGGTCAACAATGGGGGGCCGCCTGGATCCCGAATAATCTGCGAAATCGCTCAAACTGGAAAATCTTGCCTATTCGGCATAGTTCATTGTACCTGACCTAGAAATTCGGTAGGTTACCTGTTCGCGGTCAACATAACCGTGTTCGTTTATATGGCGGGCCTGGGTTACTGTGCTTCGCTGCGTCGGCGAAGTATCAAGTTTTACAACAGGTTTTTCATTGAGATGCAGGGGAGTTACTTCGAATGAAGTCGATTGCAATGAGCGTCGCGTTACTGATCACCTTAACTCTGGCACAATCGGCTTCAGCCGCCACAATTGACGTTGGTGCCTTAGGTGACAATAGTTGGGTGTCGACGGACACAAGGATTAATGGCGTCAATGCGACTACACCCGCAGAGATTGCGCAGCGGATTGATTTCACTAATGTTGCTGGAACCGGTGCGGTGCAGCTGTCGTCGCCCACTAGTAACGACAAGGCGACAATCGCCCGAGTCAACACCGCCAATGGCTTCGGTGCTCTCGATTCATTATTCACGGCTGAGTATCGTTGGTACAAAGACAGCCCGGTCGGCGCACCTGCACCAGCTCTGAAACTCGGTTTGAAGACCAGCGAATACGTCGGTAGTCCGTCAGGTCGAATTGGGGAGCAGGATTGGGACAAAGTCCTGATTTATGAGCCGTACGACAATCCCAACGCTGGCACGACACCTGTGGGAACGTGGGTCACTCAATCGATCGACGCTGATAACGGGACATGGTGGATGTTCAGCCGAGAAAGCACGACCGCAACAGGCGTGATTAACGCACCGCATAACAGTTTGACGCTCAACGAATGGTTTGCGGATGGCACATGGGGAAACATTCTGCAGAACTCGACGATCGTTCAAGTTCAGTTGGGGGTCGGGTCCGGGAATGCGGACACCATCGGCTACGTTGACTATCTGGAGACCAGCGCCCTAGATGGTGGCATGCGAAATGATTTTGTGGCCCCCGCCGCTGTTCCGGAACCGTCCAGCTTCCTATTGTTGGGACTCGGTGCCATTGGATTGGCCGGTTACGGTTGGCGTCGCCGCCAGTCGAAGTCGTAACAACAAGCGTTGAGTTATAACACGCAACACCAAGGCCGCTCTTCGGAGCGGCCTTTTTTCGTTTCTAAAGATCCAGGTTACGTTGACATGCCGTAGGGAAGAGGAGGCTTGGGTTGCTGGTTTACGGAGTATCTTTTTTGCCCTTAGTTATGCGACCGCAGCAGTGGTTTACCCCCATCGAATGGAATGTTAATATCGGGCGTCACTTCAATTGCAAGAACCGGCTAACGGTATAAAGCGTCTATTGCGACCGATGCTCTAGGAAAAGACACTGGATATTCTTGAGGGAGCATACCACCGGGACAAACTTGAAAACTGTCGGCGCAACCACTTGCGAGGATTGACCGATTTATGACCAATCAGGAATGCTGCGATGCTTTTTATGATTTACTGCGACAAAGTGTCGTAGCAGCGCAGCCGCAGGCTTCCAGCCCATTTGCGAAATTGGGTCGTCAAGCTGCTTGCGCTGAGATTTCCTTGATGGACGTTGTCCGGCTGTTGGAAAAGGCGCAATCGCGTTTAGTCAGCGAGCAACCTGAATTGACGCTCAATCAATTCGCTAAGGTTACGGCGACCGCGATGTCGGAAACTCTCGCGGGGTATGATTCCACCGAGCGACAGGTGACGGCGATTCCGCCTGATTCACTGCACGAGATTGCAAGGCAGTACACATCCACCGCTATGTCACACCAAATTGGTGTTTGGGATTGGGATCTACAGACGAACGATTTGTTCATCGATCCTTGTTTGAAGGAAATCTTAGGGTACCAAGACCATGAGATTCCGAATCGGTTGGAGGCTTGGTCTGAATTGGTCCATCCCGACGATCGTGAGCGGACGCGTGGGCAGTCACAGGCGTCGTTGGAAAATGATGAGCGTTCGTTCGAATTTGAGCAACGGCTTGTCCACAAAAATGGACAGGCATTATGGTTTGTTTGTCGCGGCCGTATTATACGCAATGCGGAGTGCGTGCCGATTCGTCTATTGGGGACGAATACAAACGTGACGGCTGCGAAGCTGGTGGCAGCCGAAATCCGGAATGGGGTCGACCGTTACCATGCTTTGATCGAAACGGTTCCTTACGGTATTCAAGAGTTCAACCTGGACGGTGTCCTGCTGTATTGCAATTCGGCGTGCGATCGAATGTTGGGATATCGGCCGGGAGAGCGCATCGGCCGATCGGTCCTGGATTTGTTGCCGACTCAACAGGAATCGGACGACTTTTGCCGGTATTTTAAGATGTGTCGCACTGAGCAGCCGCCGGCAAAGCCGCTGATCACGCGACATCGCGCCGCCGACGGTCGCGTTTTTTATGTGCAGATGGACTGGGATTACAAACGCAACGCTTCCGGACAGGTTGTTGGATACATTTCGGTCATCACCGATATGACTGAGCGGCGACAGTATGAGAAATCACTGCGTGCAGCACAAGGCGATTTGGAACGGCGGGTGGCTGAACGAACAGCGGCGTTAGAGGCCTCCGAATCGCGCTGGCGCTCTATGGTTCAGGCAGCGCCCGACTATCTGGTCACGGTCGATCGCAGCGCGCGGATTACGTATGCCAATCGCACTCCGGTGGGTGTCCCGGGAAAATTGTTGCACGGCCGCTCTGTTTTCGATCTGGCCGACGCTGCGTATCGTGACGAATTGCAAACACTGATGAATGAGGTTTTTACAACCGGTGAGTTTGCCAGCGTTGAAGCGTTGGCACGTGGCCCACGGGGAAAACGGCATTGGTACAGCATCCGGTATGGTCCGATTTTTCGCGATGGTGAAGTGGATGGAGTCTCCATATTCGCCACTGACATTGACGAACGCAAACAGGCTGAGGCATCGTTGAACGAAGCGCATCAGTTGTTAGAGGCAATCTTCGACAATACGCAATTCCTGATTGCCTATTTGGATGTTCAACTGAATTATCTGATGGTCAATCGTGCGTGGTCCGAAGCAGCGGAGGAGGGCATCTGTCCACGATTTGTGCCTGGAAATTATTTCTTTGATGTCTATCGCAACGAGGAGTTGCGGACTATTTTTCAGTCGGTGATCGAATCGACAGAGCCGCATTCGGAATGGGCGAAACCGTTTGCCAATGTCTTGGATTCCCAAAAGCCGGTGACCTATTGGAATTGGGCGTTGACGCCGGTTAAAGACCGTGGCGGAAAGGTGATCGGCCTGATTGTCACGTTATTGGATGTCACCCATCGTGTGCTTGCGGATGAAACCATACGAAAAAGCAAGGAACGCCTGCAGGCTGCTCAAGAGATGGCGCACCTGGGGAACTGGGATTGGAACTTGGAAACGAGCCAAATCGAGTGGTCCGATGAGATGTTCCGTATATTTGAAGTTAGCGCTGAGGGATTTAACGGTTCATTTTTGCGTTACTTAGACATTGTGCATCCCGACGACCGCAAACTTGTGAGCGAAACGTTCGCCAAGGCCATTGAGAAAACCGGCCTTTATAGTATCGATTACCGTGTCGTACTTCCCAGCGGAACAGAGAAGCACGTTCATGGACAAGCAAAAGTGACGTATGATGATTCTGGAAACGCGATAATGCTTTCCGGAACAACGCAGGATGTGACCGCCCGCGTGCAGGCGGAGGAGGAACTGCGGAATAGCGAATCGATGCTACGCGCGCTACTTGAAGCGATTCCAGATATGATTTTCCGTGTTCACCGGGACGGGACGCTACTCGATTTCATACCAGCCGCCGATTCTCCTCCGTATTTGCCTCGGGAGGAGTTTCTAGGGAAAAAAATCGAAGACGTTCTACCACCCTACGTTGCCCAACTCAGCGTGGAAGCGCAACGCAAAGCTGCGGAGACCGGCAAGGCACAAGTGATTGAATACCGCTTGGATCTCGACGGAATCCCCCATGATTACGAAACACGCATTCTGGTCGGTGCCAAGGACGATCTGTTGGCGATTGTGCGGGACGTGTCGGCGGAACGCCAAGCCGAGGAGCGGAGTCGTCGACATCGTGATGAGCTAGCGCATGTCACACGGCTGAGCACGATGGGAGAAATGGCGACAGGGATCGCGCATGAGTTGAATCAGCCGATTTCGGGGATCGCATCCTATGCGGCTGCCTGTTTGATGATGTTGGAGTCTGCCTCGGCAACACCGCATTCTGAAAAGCTGTCTGAGGTCCTTAGCAAAATTGAGGCTCAAGCGCAACGGGCAGGAGAAATTGTGCGACGACTGCGAAAACTAGTAGTTCGACGCGATTCTATGTATCATGCGGTGGACTTGGATGACGCGATTCGAGAAGTCGTAGCACTTGTTGACGCAGACGTTGCTCAGTCCGGGGTTGAGGTCCGAATCGGCGCTCCCGATGAGGTCCCTGGCGTACTGGCTGACCGGATACAAATCGAGCAGGTGATTCTCAATCTCGTCCGCAATGCCATAGAAGCTATGGAGGTTGCGCGTATCCAGCAGCCGTTATTGGCGATTTCTGTTTCAGCAACAACGGACGAGATGATAGATGTCGAGGTGGCCGACAACGGTCCAGGAATTGCCTCGACGGATGTCGACCGCGTATTTGAACAGTTTTATTCGACGAAGGACAATGGTATGGGGATGGGGCTTTCCATCAGCAGAACTATCATCGAGGCTCACGGCGGCCGCTTGTATGTGGCCAACACCTCAGCCAATGGGACGATGTTTCGATTCTCCTTGCCAGTTATTGAAAGGACGTCCCTATGACTCACGAGCCAACTGTCTTTGTTATCGATGACGATCAAATCATTCGTGACTCGTTAGCGACTCTACTGTCCACCGCGAAAATCCGCACGGAAATGTACTCCGACGCATTAGAGTTTTTGGATCGCTTTGACCCGGAACGCGCCGGCTGTTTGCTTTTGGATGTGCGGATGCCGGGGATGAGCGGTTTGGAATTGCAGCGGCATTTGTCGAAAATGGAAGTTCCGGTGACCACCATCATTCTCACCGGCCACGCGGATGTTTCGATGGCTGTCGGCGCGATGAAAACGGGGGCCACTGATTTTATCGAAAAGCCGTTTCGTGCTGATGATTTGATTCGCCGGGTGCGAGACGCCATGGGGAAAAACCTCGAGGCGCGGAAGCAATGGAATCGCAACCGCGAACTTCAAAAGCGGGTCGATACCCTCACGCCGCGCGAAAAAACCGTGTTGGCATTGATCATTGAGGGGAATCCAACCAAAACGATCGCTGCACAGCTTGGCACAAGTTTTAACACCGTTCGCAATCAGCGCACGAGCATTATGCGGAAGATGAACACGGACTCCGTTGTCGATCTCGTGAGGATTATGACCGAGGTCGGCGGTCAGGCCGAAAAGAACTGATTGCGATCACCCCGGCATCTCGGCGATGGCTCGGAGCTGAGCCGATTCTGGATGCCCTGGAAGTCAGTAGTTTCGGAGCGCTTCATGCAGCCGATTGTGATTCCTTGTCCGCATTGCGGTTCAAAACTGAAATTGCGCGATCCGAAGCTGTTAGGGAAGATCGGCAAATGCCCGCAGTGCGAAACCCGCTTTCCACTTATCGATCCGGCGGCAGTCGAGTTGGAGTTAGCAGAGCCGGCCCATGCACCGGAAGCACCTCAGCCAACTACACCCCCGCCGCCTGCCGCGGGAATACAGATTGACGTCGCCGATGAACCGAGTGTCTCGGCGCGACTGCGCTCCCGCCGGCGGCGCGATCGGGGTGGAGTGTGGATCGTAGCGGCGGCTGCGACCTGTTTGGCGCTGTTCGGTGGTGGATGGTGGTGGCTGTTTCAGCGCGGTCCGGATCCGGCGGTTACCAATGTGAACCAGGCGACACCCAACAAGGCGGCACCGCTCCCGACGGCGCCGACTCAACCGGCAGCAACGAGTTCGTTGCCCAAAGTCACAAAGGGACCGGCGATCGACCTACAGTACGTCCCGCACGGTATGGGCTTGTTGGTACATCTGCGTCCGGCGGAGATCTGGGCCGCTGCTCCGGCGGGAGGCAATGTTCTGGACTGTCTCGGCGAGCCATTGCGGGCCAGTTTGAGCGAATGGATCCAGCAAAAGTGTCTCTTCCCTCCCGAGGACATTCAAGAAGCCAAGTTTTGCTTCTATTTTGGCTCACCGGGTGAGGCTGTTGAGATAGCTGGGGTGATTACGCTCGCCCAGCCGAGGAAACGCTCCGAATTGATCCCGCTGTTTGAGGGTGAGCGAAAAAGTGACATCGAGTTGCCTTATTACGTGGGACCGACGCGGTCGTATTTGTTGATCGATGAGCAAACCTTTGCCTTTTGCCCCTCAACCATGGTTGCGGATTGGAGCGAAACGATCAAAACTCCGGCCATGACGCGCGAGAATTTGCTGCGTATTGTGCGGCAAAGTGACCGGGACGACCAACTGACCGTGATTTGCGAACCGGCCGATTTACGAATTCATAGTGAATCGTTGGTGTCGGGCGACGTATTTAGATTAGTGGCCGCTGTCTTGGACTGGCTGGGGGACGATGCGGCCACTCTGTCGTGGGGTGTGCGGCTACAGCCAGCGTTTCGCTCTCAGGCGGTCGTGCAGCCTCGAACTCGGTTCGATGTCGACCGGTTGCAGCGGGGGTTGACGGAGAAGATGCAGCGATTGCCGGAATCGATGTTGGAAACGGTCTCGCTGTGGAATCCGCAAAGCGTGGGGACGAAACGGGTCTTGGGTCGTTTTCCGGCGATGTGTTTAGCGGTGGAACGAGGGACAAAAATTGACAGGGAAGGGGGGCATGCGATTGTGAAGACGCAGCTTCCAGAAATCGCAGGACCAAATTTGGCGCTGGCTTCCCGATTAGCGTGGCGGGAGTCACTGCGCAAATCCACGTCGGAACCAAGTACGGTCCCTGCGACAAACCCCGTACCTATTCCGAGAACCATTGCCCAGCGGTTGGCCAAGCCGATCGACTGTGAATTTCGGCGGACACCGTTGCATGAAGCGATTGCCTATATCGCCAGCGAAACCGGTGTGGAGATGGAAATCATGGGGGATGATTTGATGTTGATCGGTGTCACGCAAAACCTGCCGCAGGAATTCGCGATGCAACAGACGCCGGCGACGGCTGTTCTGGATCGTATTTTGACCGTAGAAGGGATGGTCGTAGTTGTCCGTGAGACACAAGACCGCGCAATCATTACCACCGCCAAGGCGGCAATGGAACGGGGGGAAGCACCGCTACGGTTGGTGCCCGCAGCCGCGGTGGAACCTTGACGCACGAAGGTGAACGTTGATGTCCTGAAATTGGAGACGAGTGAGTCGCTGGTGAGGGCCGACTGATATGCAACCATTTTCGTTTCAATGTCCGCACTGCGCCGCATTGCTGAGAGTTAAGGATAGCGCGCTGGTCGGTCGCGAAGTCCCGTGTCCCGATTGCGGTGAAGCTTTCCGGTTGGCCTACGATGGCCGTCACGTGTCAATCCTAGATGTCCCGCCGGTTACGAGCGAAATGGAACCGGCCGAACAGGCACCGGCCGCAGCGCACACGATTGCGACAGGCGTATTGGTCGATGACGAGGATGAGGGCAAAGCTGTATGGTGGAATGAGCCGCATGTGATTGCATGGGCCGTCGCTGCCGTCTTTGGAATCTGTATGACGGTGGTCATCGCCACCGACTCGGCCCCGTCGCGCGTCGATAAACTGGCAGATGCCAAGATCGCGCCGCCCGCCGCACTGAAGGAAACGGCTCCGGATGCTTTACTTGAGAATGAGGAGGGTGGTAACGATGAGGGGGTTCAAGACGATGACGTCGAGCCGGCACTATTGCTGTGGGACGCGCCGGGGGGTGATGCGAAAGGTCAATTGTCCCGCCTTGGCCAGTTGATCCAGCAGCAGCGCAAGGACACCGGGCATTTTCCGCAAGGGACGAATGGCTCCGACGAGCCTACGGAACGGTTCAGTTGGTTAGCACGCTTGTCCACACAATCCTCGGGTCGCGAATTGACTCCCCGTTGGGACCAATCCTGGAGTGATCCAGTCAATCTACGTTTTGTGCGACGTCGGATGTCGGTGTTTTTGAATCCCGATGTGGAGCCATTGGTGGGAGACAATGGTTTTCCCGCTAGTCATTTCGTGGGTATGGCAGGTGTGGGGGATGATGCGGCGCAACTTCCGGTGTCTCATGAGCGGGCGGGTATTTTTGGATATGACCGAAAAACCACGGAGGCGGACGTCAAAGATGGCTTGTCGCAGACCATCATGGTGGCGGGGGTCCAGTCTCGCTTGGGGTCTTGGGCGGCCGGTGGTCCAGCGACAGTGCGGGGATTTGTTAACGAGCCGTATATCAATGGGCCTGATGGTTTTGGCAGCGGTCAAGCGGACGGGATGTGGGTTTTGATGGCCGACGGCAGTGTGAAGTTCCATTCTGCACAAACCGATGCTGCCATTCTGCGCGGCGAAGCAGCGATGGCCGATGCCTATTACCGCGAACATCCACCGCTGGTGATCGCCGCTAACGAAGAGCCGGTGAAAGACGCAACGACTGAGGACAAAGCCGGCGACAAGACCCCGCCGACCGACGACGTTTCGATTGACGAATTGGTCCTCATCGTCGATGAAATCGCAGAAACGGAGAAACAACAGCGCGCCGAAAAAGAAGCTGCCGCCAAGCCGCCTCCGCTGACAGACAAACAGATCCATGCTCGCTTGGACCAACCGGTGCTGCGGTATCAATCGGGTGACGGTGCCACCTTTGGTCCGGTGTTTGAAGAACTCGCCGAAATGGTGGCTGTCCCGTTGGATTACGACGCTCGTCGCTGTCGGGCTGAGAAAAAAATATGGGACCACCCGGTACAGCTAGAGTTTGAAGACGTGACGGTGGGAGAAGTTTTCGAGCAGTTGCTTGAATCTGTCGGTTTGGGTGCGACAATTGGAGATGGTAAGATTGTGATTAGCGAACTGAACAAAAAATAATTCCGCCGGATTTCGTCCCGCGGTTGATGGGGAAGTGAGTCCGGCTTTGGAACTCGACGATACAATTTGTTACTGTTTCCACGTGAGCAAGCGGAAGATAGTTAACTACATCCGCATTCACAAACTGAAGCGTCCCAGCCAAGTCAGCCAGTGCGGCGGTGCGGGAACCGGTTGTGGTTGGTGCGTTTCGTATTTGAAACGATACTTCGAGGCCGCTGCCACAACCAACGAACCGGGAAATGAGTCTCAGTCGGCTGAGGAGTATGCTCAACAACGGGCCGCTTACATCGCTGCTGGAAACGGAACGCCACCCGCCGGCGCGATTCCGCTTCCCGGGACGTCCAGTCACGATTCGGATTCGATCGCTTGATTCAAGGAGGGAGAGCGGTGACAAACACAGCGACGCAGACATTGTTTCAGCTCTCCGGGGTGAGCAAGACCTATCGCATGGGCGAAGTCGAAGTGCCGGTGTTGCACGACGTCGACTTAGAGATCTACGCCGGCGAAATCATGGTGATTGTCGGTCCCTCGGGTTCGGGCAAGAGCACGCTGTTGAATATCATCGGTGGGATCGACAGCCCCACTTCGGGCGATGTTTTTTTCCAAGACTGCGATTTGACGCAGCTCAACGAGCGGGAATTGACCGCCTATCGCCGCGAGCATGTGGGATTCGTGTTTCAGTTCTACAATCTCGTACCCACATTGACGGCTCGCGAAAACGTGCTGGTTTCCACCGAAATATCCCGTACGCCGATGGACGTGGACGAAGTGCTGGAAATGGTTGGACTGGGAGATCGCAAAGATCACTTCCCTTCACAACTGTCCGGGGGCGAACAACAACGCGTGGCGATTGCCCGCGCACTGGCCAAGGATCCCACGTTGCTGCTCTGTGATGAACCAACCGGGGCGCTTGATTTGTCAACCGGACGCATGGTGCTGGAGTTGTTAGACCGGCTGTGCGCGGAGTTGGGAAAGACGATTGTGTTGATCACACACAATAACCCCATCTCGCATTTGGGTCATCGTGTGATCAAACTGGGGCAGGGGACCATCGCCGAGGCCCAAGTGAATACCCAACGAACTTCGCCGCACGATATTCAGTGGTAGTGCGAGTTGGAAATTCGGGCAGGGGGCACACTGAGATAAGTCACACCGAGAAAAATGGTGGCGGATAGGTAACCTGCCCCTGCACATTATCCAGAACTCCCGCAACCAGTTCGAGCGCCATGAAGGCTTCGTCGGAAAATGGCGAGGAAATCCGCTTGGCCAACTCGGACGAAAACCCGAAACGGGGGTAGTAAGCGGGATGCCCCAAGACAATCACCACCTGCTGCCCTCGTTCCCGGCAGATATCCAAACCGCGCCGAACCAATTCGGTACCAATGCCCTGTCTCTGGAATTGCGGCAAGACCGCCATGGGGGCCAAGGCAACTGCGGGAATCGTCGTTTGTTTAGTTTCAATCGGCAGTTCACTGAAGAGAATATGCCCGACAAGTGCGTGGTTTGAGACAGCAACATAGGAGACAACGGCCAATCCATCGTTCCGCAACAGGTCAACGAGGTTCCCTTCGGCAGGCAGGCCGAACGCTGCCGTATTGACTTGGTGGATCGCACGCAGATCGTCCGCGGTTTCTTCGCGATAGTGAATTGCCATGCTATGCTCTCCGTGCAAATCCGTATCATATACGAGAATTGGCCAGGAACGAGATTTAAACGACCCGGCGGCAGTGCGTTTTCACAAAACTCGTTGTTAGAATCATACATTAGATTAGTTTGCAGCAGCAGTACTGTGATGTGGCAGGTGAGGGGAGCGGGAAATGAGTCGTGATGGAGAACATACCGTCGGGTTTATTGATCTGGGGACGAACTCCGCACGGCTTTTGGTCGTCCGTTCGCATCCTGATCGTGCCTATTCGGAGTTGAATCGGCTCAAGGAAGTGGTGCGGCTCGGAGAAGGGGAGTTTATCGCCAACGTGCTGCAACCGCAGGCGATGCACCGCGCGGCATTGGTGTGCCGGAAATTTGTGGAAATGGCGCAGGGTTATGATGCTGAGAAAATCGTAGCAGTCGCCACATCGGCCAGCCGCGATGCCCGCAATAAGGATGTGTTTCTCAAACGGTTGCGGCGTGAAGCCGGTGTGGACGTCCGTATTATTTCCGGCAAGGAGGAAGCGCGGCTGATTTATTTGGGCGTTTCCAGCGGCTTAAAGCTGGGAGATGAGAAAGCGCTGTTCATCGACATTGGCGGTGGTAGCACTGAAATTGTTGTCGGCGATCAACAGGAATACTTTTATTTGGATTCCCTCAATCTAGGGGCGATCCGGTTGTACACCAAGTTTTTCTCGCCGTTGGAGACCGGTCCGGTCACACAGCGGCGGTATAAAAAAATTCAACGTCACGTACGGCAATCGTCGGTGCGGACCATACAACGGGTCAAGCCGTTGAAATTCAGTCGCGCGGTCGGCAGCTCGGGTACGCTGATCAATCTGGCGGAAATCGCCGCTAAGTTATGTCATCCGAGCGGCAGCGGCTCGGTTGACGTGTTGACACGTGCGGATTTGAAGACAGTCGTCGCTCATTTGTGCAGCTTGTCGGTCGAAGAGCGGGCCAAGGTTCCGGGGATCAATCCCGAACGGGCCGACATTATCATCCCAGGGGCGGCGATCATTGACACGTTGATGGAGGACTTGAATCTCTCCGAGATCCGCATCAGTGATCGCGGACTGCGCGAAGGAATGCCGATCGATTACCTCTCCGGCAGCGGCAGTAGCGAGTGGATGGACCACCGCACGTTTCGCAAGCGGAGCATTTTGCAACTGGGGCATTCGTGCGGTTTCGAGGAAGCCCACGCCAAGCACGTTGCGGAATTGTCGCTGCAATTGTTCGACAGTAGCAAGGCGGTCGGCTTGCACAAGCTGGGTGAACCCGAACGGGAACTGCTGGAGTATGCCGGTTTGCTACACGATATCGGTATCTTTTTGTCCTATCGCAGGCACCGCGCGCATTCCTATTATTTCATCCGCAATGCAGAGCTTTTAGGATTCGATGAAACGGAAATAGCCGTTATGGCCGTCACCGTGTTGTATCACCACAAGTCGTATCCCCGTCGTAAACATCCACAATTCGCTGAATTGGATAAACGACATCGCCGCGTCGTACGGATTCTGTGTGTGCTGTTGCGATTGGCCGAAAGCCTGGATCGCACGCATGGCCAAGTCGTGAAACAGGTCGAGTTTCGTCCGATGGACAAAAAAACGACACAATTGGACGTGACGGCTGAGGGAGACTGCCAATTGGAAATAGGTGAACTCCAGAATCACGCATGGTCGTTCAAGAAAACTTTCAAAAAACGCTTAGCACTGAGCCTCAATGGCGTCGAAATTGAAGAGCCGACGAGTCCCGATCCACAAACGGTGTCGAGTTGATGAAACAGGATGCGACGAAAACATGTACGATGGCGGCCGTCACCAATACCGGGGAGAACCTTGCCGATTTGTCGCAGACACGCCCGTTGCTGGTGGTCTTCTTGCGGCACAGTGGGTGTCCCTTTTGCCGTGAAGCCTTGGCGGAAATCGCAGAGAAACGCGACACGATTCAACAAGCCGGCGTGGGGATCGTGTTGGTGCACATGTACGACGACGAGTTCGCTGCGGAGTATTTCGCCCGGTACGGATTGGACGATCTGCCTCGCATCAGCGATCCTCAGTGCGCGGTGTACCGTGCATTCGGACTACAACGCGGGAGTCACCGACAAGTCGCCGGTCCCAGGGTCTGGTGGCGGGGGATGGTGGCCACGATTTTCAAACGCCACGGCGTGGGTCGAATCATCGGCGACGTCCTACAAATGCCCGGCGCGTTCATTGTCAAAAACGGCGAGATCATCCGCAGTTTCACATACAATACCTCCGCCGACCGCCCGGACTATGGGGAATTCGCTACGTGTGAGTTGCCTGGCGCAAAATCTTGAGTTACCACATTGCAGGAAACAACCATGAGACATCTCTTTCGTGGCGAACCTGAAATGGTCATACGAGCTGCGCCCTGGTTAATTTCGTTTGGGATTCTGGTGGCATTAGTTAGCACTCGAATGGTCTTCGCCCCGGTGATCACCGCTCTGTTCGCAATTAGTCTTGGAGCCTCGGGGAGAACGTTCGAGCAGTGGCGCACAGATCGCGGTTTATGGATGTTGGCTGGACTGTTTTTTCTAATGAACTGTGGTTTCTACGTGCTAATTACTGTGGGGCAACTGAGCGACATCTTGGGCGCGGCCCGCGCATTCGATTTGGTGCTATTTATCGACTTCACGATCGGAACCACCCTGCTGGTTGCGCAAATCAAATTTCTCAAATATGTGGGGCGCGAGAATTGGAAAATATCACGAGAGAAAGATGTAGTGTAACCAACCCCTACTTGGAGTTATCGGCGTATGGCTTTTGGCTTGCGGGTGAGTTTCCAGACGTCGCTTTCGAAGTTGTTCCCCGCGACCATCCATAGGGCGTCTTTGAAGACGAAGGCGCTGGCGGCGTGGCGGGGTTTCCAGGGGGTGCCGGGGAGTTCTTGCCATTCGGTGCCGTTGGTCGAGGCCCAGACGTCGTTGCGGTTCGCTTTATTCCAACCTTCCAAGACCCATAGTCGACCGTCGAAAGCGGCGACGTCGTGGTATTGTCGCTGCTTCCACGGAGGCGCCGCGGCATGTCGTTTCCATTCGATGCCGTTGGCCGTGCTCCAAACGTCGTTGTAGAAATTGCGGTGCGGCGTGCTGGGGGTTTCATACGTTCCCCCGCCGAGGATCCAAATGCGGCCGTGGAGCACCGCAGCCCCGCCGATCATACCGCGCGGCGACCAGCAGGGTTCTTGTGACTCGATCTTTTTCCAATGGATGCCGTCGCTGCTGTTCCAAACGTCGCGATAAAACGCTTCATCGGCAGGGGCAAATGCAGGCATTGTCTGTCCGCCGATGACCCACAGTTTTCCGTCATGCACGACGGTGTAGTGCAAAGCACGCGGACCCCAGGGGGCCTTCTTCAGGACGAGCGTCCAATCTTTTCCATTCGACGAATTCCAGATATCATCTTGATAATGCCCTTGGAGCGGATCGCCGCCGATGATCCACATTTTGTCTTGGAACACCGCGTACCCAGCGGTATGGCGTCCCTCCCAATCTTTGGTAGCGTCAAAGTCAGTCCCCAAAAATGTGTTCGGCTTGATCTCCGACCAGTCGCGGCCATCGGGGGAACTCCAGACGTCGTTACTGCATTTGCGCTTGAGGAGGCTCGGATTCCACCCACCAATCAGCCACATCCGCCCGCGATAGGACAAGGCCCCGGCGCCATCGCGCGGCATGAACGGGGCCTTGGGATTCACGCTGACCCATTCGTATCGATCTGCCAGACTGGTGACAGCGGCATCCTCAGCGACGACCGTGGACCCGCACGCGGACCAAGCACTGAGTAGGCACAGAACCGCAAAGCATGTTGCCAATCGTTTCATCATGTCCTCTGAAATACTGGATTGTGCCAAGTGCCGGGTGGGTTACTTTTGGGGAGGTTTGCGGATTTGCAACTGCTTCTTATCCCAGCCTAGGTTCTTAGCGGTGTCCGCCGCGAATTGCCAATGTGCAGCTTCGCCGTCGTAAATTCGCACTTGGGTGTTCTCGGCAGCCATGGCGACCGCTTGCGGGACGTCCAAATATCGCAGCACATTGAGGAACGTCGGACCGTCGTGATGCGATGTGGGCAGATTATAGAGATCCAACCGCTTGACCGCCGGTTCATATAGAGAGGCGTACAACGCCAGTCCCGCCGAGGGGCCGTGTGCTTGTAACCACAGCGGTACGTCTTGGAATCCGTCAATCGTTTCCAGGGCTTGTGCTGCGCGGCGGATGTCCCAGACTCGCATACCGTCGATGGTTTGTCCCAATAACATAAACCGTCGGCGAATGTGCGTTGCCTTCTTTTTGTCTTGATTCCAGATCGTGGGGCCAACGCCACGCGGCGCGACATAGGCCATACCCCACTTGAAACTTTTGAACATGTCGCGTTGTTCCTCAAACGCCTTTTTGTCGCCCTCAGGCAGTTGTTCTCCCACCAGTTGCTCGGCAAACTGCGGACGCATCATCGCCAGGAAATCCTTCCAGCCCGATTCGTCGAGAACGTTCATCACGACGAGATCCAGTTCACTCGGCTTTAAGCCCTCACGATACGTGACATACAACCGTAGTTCGACATTCTCCTGCGAAGTGAAATCATAGGCGCTAAAGTGCACGCCTTCGCGAGCAACGGAAAAGGCCGGTTTTAGGTCGAGTGATTTCGCCTCAGCGGTCTCTTCTTGGGGCCAGGCGCGGAATGATTTTTCCCGTAGTGCTGTCAGCCAGCCATCGCGAGCAGCCTTCCATTGCGAATCGGTCGTGATCGCCTCGGGCCGGTCTGCTGTTTGGGTAAAGGATTCGTGAATGGTCGTGTTTTTCTCGTCAGTCGGGTTCTCTTCAAAAACTCGCAACTGCTCCGGCGTGAAGAATTTTGTTGCCGCCGTTTCGATCAGCGGCGTGTCCCCTTTGAGGAAACGATCGAACCATTGAAACGCATGAATCCGCAGCACCTGCGTGTCGGCATGCGGTCCTTCAACAATTTGCAGCCCAAGTTTATTGCCCGCTCCGAGTAAGTCGTAGATTATGCGGACTTGCTCATGCACGCGAACCACGCCGTCGAGCGGGAAAATCCGGTCCTTGTCGGTATTGGAGATCAATAGTGGACGTGGAGCAACCAGAGCGGCAACCTGTGCGTAGTCCCAGCGATAGGTGTTCACCATGAACATGCAGTCGCAATGCCCCTCGACGACGCCATCAATGACATGATTCTCCAGATCGGTGATGCCGGCCACCGGTACGGCGACTTTGATCCGTTCATCCAAAGCGGCAATCCACCACGTATAAGCACCGCCGCCGGAACGTCCCGTCGCGCCAATCCGCTCTGGATCGACTTCCTTGCGCGACTGCAAGTAATCGATCGCACGCACACAATTCCAGGCTTCCACACCCGCCGGCGTATAGCCGCGAGCATTCCACCACCACATCCCCTTGTTGTGCGTCCCGTGGTGCAGTCCTTCGATTTCACCCAGCTGCAACGTGTCGATCATCAAGCAGACATAGCCGTTGCGGGCGAACCATGCACCGTGGTGTTGATAGTGTGTCTTGTTGCCGTAACTGATGCCGTTCTTTTTGACTCGGCCGTGACCGCAGACGTAGAGGATCGTCGGCGCCGGTTTGTCGAGGTTTTTGGGAAGATACAAATTGCCCGTGACATACAAACCGGGACGTGATTGGAACTGCACTTTCTCGACGGTGAACTCTTCATGTTGCACAGTACCGGTAACGACCGCCTCCAGGGGCGTTTTTTCCGGCAACGGATCGAGGCCGAGCATTTCCTGTAATTGAGCGTGGAACAATTCGCGATGAGCTTTCCAGTCCTCGGCGGTTTTGATGTCTTTTAAAGAGACGTCGGAGATCTTCGCGGTTTCGGTACGGAAATACTCCTTGAGCATGCGGTCGCCCCGCGTGGTGTCGACGCTGGTTTTCTCTTCCGCCCAACTCCGCCCCGTCAATCCGCACAAGACACCCAATAAAATGGCCAATCGCATACCGCCGCGCATCATGATCTAATCCTCTATGACTTGAGCAATTCGTTCTCTTGGTGAAGCCGTCGCGACAAACCTTCTGCTGCGACTGCTAGTCTCTGTAATTATAGCCCGGCGCAGTCGCACGTGATACAGTGGGCGTACGGATGGCCACTGGACAGCACCACAGAAGCAGTGGAGGGTTCCCGAACACGTTTTCGATGTCGCATGCAATCAAGTTACAGAGGTCTGGCCCATGACACACGACCAACACCGCGCGTTGCTGCTGAGTGGGATGACGACGTTGCTCGTCCTGCATCAGGCGGTTTTGGAATCAGTGATCGCGGATGAGAAGGTTTCGATCTCAACCGCTCAGCAAGAGAAACACGAAGTGCAACTGCACACTGTGGCTTCGCCCTACCAGGCCGGCGAAACGCAAATTCGCATCTTGCTGCCGCGCGAGCGAAAACCGGACGAGAAGTTTAAGGTGTTGTACGTCTTGCCGGTGGAGGCGGGGAACGGACAGCGCTGGGGAGACCCCGTGGCGGAAGTCGTGAAGCATGATTTGCATAATCAGCATCGTCTGATTTGTGTATTTCCCACGTTTTCGGCGCTCCCATGGTATGCCGATCACCCCCACGATTTGACGATTCGCCAGGAGTCCTATTTCATAAAAGTCGTCGTCCCGATTGTAGAACAAGCCTACCCGGCCGACGCGACCCCAGGCGGCCGGTTGCTGGTTGGTTTTAGCAAATCGGGGTACGGGGCCTATAGCCTGTTGTTGCGGCATCCGAAACTGTTCAGCCAGGCAGCCTCGTGGGATGCCCCGTTGATGGTTGCTCAGCCGAACAAGTACGGGATGGGACCGATTTTTGGTACGCAGGAGAATTTCGAAAAGTACCGCGTGACGTCGCTTCTGAAAAAACGCGCCCTCCTCTTGCAAAAATCACCCCGGCTAATCCTCACCGGCTACGGCGGCTTCCAACAACAGCACACCGCCGTTCATGCTTTGATGGACGAATTGAAAATCAAACATCTCTACCGCAACGGCCCGAAACGGGAACATTCCTGGAACAGCGGATGGCTGCCGGAAGCGGTCGGATTGATGTTGGAATCACGTTAGCGATCGACATCCACGCATGGCGAAATGTTTGTCGGTTTTCACAGTAGAAACCTGAGAACGAATCTGTATAATGCTCGGAGTCCCAACGCTCGCAAGACGTTTGGACCGGCACGATCTGTGGTAAATTCTCAAAGGGTCTCGCGTAAGCGTTGCCCGCGAAGAGGGAGATTGAACACGGATTGGCCCACACAAGTGCTTTGCTGAAAAGAAATTGCAGCAAGTACACCAGCCCAGCCCAAGTGGCGGAATTGGCAGACGCGCTAGGTTCAGGACCTAGTGGGAGATAATCCCGTGGAGGTTCAAGTCCTCTCTTGGGCACTTTGGTAGAAAACGACTCACGGCAATTCGCTGTGAGTCGTTTTTTTATTGGGACTGGAACGTTGCCAGTTCGTTGACACAAAACCAAATTCCGGAGCAAGCGGGTCCCAACGGTCTGAGCTTGGCTGGGATGCCGTGGTTGGCGATGGTCGGAATTCTTTAATCGGGTTGATTCATGTCGTGGTGAGTCGTGGACGCCCGTTTGGCTGATGTTTCACTCGGCTGCGAAAAAAACGAGAGATTATTGTTGCAACATGCAACAGAGCACGTTAGTCTACTTGTGGTCCGTTTGAGTTGGCAGCTTGGGTTTACCCAAGGCGAGCGCCTGCCAATTCGCGGGCCATTTTTATGCGCTCCTCTCTTCTGCTAGAGGCCGCATGTTCCGCCCCGCAGTTTACGAATCCTCAGTCTTGATGGAGGATGCTTCGCTGGCAGGTTGCGTTTTGCGGATATGAGCGTAATTCAGCACTCCGACAAACAGGCTGCCCCCGATTAGATTTCCGAATAGCGCCAGACCAATGAATCGCATGGTCTGCCGGAGCGTGAATTCGTCGCTGATGAACAGTGCAGTAAACATTTCGGCAGAGCCGGCGATGGAGTGGTGCAGTCCTCCCAATCCGATGAGGAACGTCACCACGTAGATCGAAACCATCTGGCTAAAGCCGATTCTTGTGGAGATCACCAGCCAAGCGCCAAGGGCCATCAACCAGCCGGCGAGTAGTGCGCTGACAATGAGTGAAAAGGCATCGAACTCCACCAAATGGTGTCCGATCGCCACATAACCCGCCTTGGCTTGAATGACCGTTTCAGTCATTGTTAACAAAGACGCACTCGCCGCCGCCCCTAAGAGATTGCCGGCAATCACAATGACCCACAATCGGAGCAACATTTTAAAAGTTGCTTGGCGGTCAAGCAGCGGATAGACGGCTGTGGCGGTGTGTTCGGTGTAGAGCTGTGCTCCGCTCATGACACACAAAACAAATCCCAACGGATACACAACTGCCGTGGCGATTCGCGTCAGCAAGGTTGATTCCAGTGGGGCAACGGCCTGCGTGACGACTGCTACGGCCATCGCAGAAAAGCCGACAGTCAAGCCTGCTGCAATGGCTGACAAGAACAGCGAAACGGTCGGGCGTTTGAGTTGTTCTAAGCCGTCGTCGATCGCGTGCTCCAACGAGTCGTCGGGATGCCGACGGACTTCGTCGCTGCGTTTAACGATCACGGGAATGTATTGGCCCTCTTCCCAGTTGCGATCCTTTCCCCGCTCGGTGGTCGTATCCTCTTCGGCACTCGCGACGGTGCCGTCAGGGAGTAAAATCTTGCCTGGTTCCTCAGCCATCCTACATCCTTACTCGTGTCGAATTGTTTTTTTGTTTTAGATTCGGGTTTGTCGAACTCATGCGAATTCATTTTACGCATAAGTGTGCCTCGGCTGATACCGTCGTTCATACAGCTTGGTGAATTGAGACAATGTCTTTTGCAGTGGTATGGAAAGGTCGACCGTCGGAGCGATTTCAATTCTCGCGGTCCTGGCACGCGGTTTGCACTATTGCTGTCAGGTCGCTGTGCAGCGACACGAAATGTCCGTCTTGTTTAACATAAGGAGTCTTGTGGTTATTGAATCACCCCGTATGAGCGTACGCACGATCGGTCGACGAGAATGGGCTGTGACTGTGCAAAAGCGATCGATTGCTGAGCACATTCAAAGCAATTTTTGCCAACAAGGTCTGCGATGTGGTCGCATTGAAGCCGATCCTGGTGGTTTTCTGTTCACAGTGGATGGTCGGGAGGAAACCACGTTGGATGGTTATCGACCAGTCAAACAATGTGAGGCGGACTGAGTTATCAGCGTAGTAGATGCTGGAAATGTGCACAGGGGTTTCTCACGGGGGAAAAGGAAGGACGTAAGAGATGATGAATCTCAGTAAAATGGATTGCTTTGCAAAGACGGACATGGGGCGCCGGCGGGCCGAGAACGACGATCAGTATCTGGTCGCCGATCTGGTCAAAGCTGTGCGAATTCAGTCGACCTCACTGAGTTATGATGATTATTCCAAGGTCTCGGGCGATTCGCAGGGAAAAGTTCTGCTGGTGGCCGATGGTTTGGGGAATCCCGCAGCTGGTAGCCGGGCGAGTACGTTAGCCGTTGATGAGACAATCAACTGCATGGTCAACCGCATGTACTGGTCCGCATTCGGCCATGCTGCCGAACGTGATGATCAACGCTTGCTCTTTGCTGATTTGGTCACAGCGCTCAAATCTTGTCAGCGACGCATTCACGATGAAGCTGAGTGGAACGTAGCGAAACAGGGGATGGGAACGACGTTGACCGTTGCGATCGTCAACTGGCCCGCATTGCATGTCGTGCATGTTGGGGATAGCCGTTGCTATCTCAGCCATGACGGCGAATTGCAGCAGGTCACCCAAGATCACACCTTGGCCCAAGCGCGCGTCGATGCCGGGGAGTGTACGATCGCCGATGCTCAGGAGTCGCTCGGCGGAGGGGCGCTGTGGAATGTCGTGGGAGGAAAATCGCCTGACATCGATCCCAAGGTTTACAATTCCAGTTTGTCCATCGGCGATACGTTGCTGCTTTGTACCGATGGTTTGCACAAACATGTGACTGATGACGAGATCGCCGACATCTTGCATAAACGGCATTCTGCGCGGGAAGTCTGTGAAGACTTGGTCAACAAGGCCAATGCCGCCGGCGGGGCAGACAACATTACCGTTGCGGTCGCGCGTTTTCATGATACAAAACAGAAACCGTTGGTGCAGGATCAGGAAGTCGCACAGGAGACGGGGGCTGCGGAGCTGGGCGGTGGGGAGAAAATTGATTCGGCCCCTCAGGCTGCCACGATTCCAGTCGCAACTCCCAGCAAAGTTGTGTCCCGTTAAATGCACCGTAGGATGTATTGAGCGCGATGCCAACTTCTCCTTAACACAACAGAGTCATTCAGGATGGATTTATTGATGTCGTTTACTGATGCTGACCAGGAATTCTGGCGGCAATATGGCGTGAATCTTGAAGAGGTACAACGGCAACAGGCTCAAATGGCGAACCGGCCTCCGGCGCCTGTGTTGGTCCGACCATGTACTATCGGCGATGGGATTGAGCAATTGCCCGCGGATGTGCACAGCGACTTAATCGCCATGCACCGTGCATCGGTCGACGCGGGACGGTGGTTGAAGTTTGTTCCCGCCTCCGGTGCGGCAACACGCATGTTTGCAGTGGCCTCGGATGAAGACAAGCAGCGGTTTCGTGAGGCGTTGGATCAGTTCGCATTCGCCGATGATGTGCATCGCTGGTTCACGGAACAGGGCATTGACCTCAACGATCAGTCATCCACTGCCGGTGACGATGACGTGGTGAATGCGGTCATCTCCTCACCCGGTCTCGATTTTGGAAGGCTTCCCAAAGGCTTGGTGAAGTTTCATAAGTATCCCGACCAGGCGCGGACACCCTTCGAAGAGCATCTGTTGGAAGCACAAGCGGGATTTGGAGCGGAAGGCAAACCGCTGAAGGCGCATTTTACCGTCGGTGGGGACCACGTCGAATTGTTTGCCGAGCAGTTGCGGAAATTTGCTGCGGGACGCGATGGCGTTTCCCTCGATGTTGGGTTTTCTGTGCAACATCCCTCGACCGACACGATTGCTTTGGATGATGCCGGAGAACTGTTGCGCGATGAACTAGGGCAACCGGTCATGCGTCCGGGCGGGCACGGCGCGTTGGTCGAGAATCTGCATGAGGTTCAGGGCGACTTGGTTTTTGTCAAAAACATCGACAATGTCGGCCACGAACATGCACAAGACGCCTCCGTCAAGTGGATGCAGGTTTTAGGTGGATATCTCGTCCGTCTGCAAGCAGCCATTCACCAACACCTGCGGGCTCTCGAAACTGGAGACGCCGCCGCCGTGTCTGCTGCCGCTGATTTTGTGAAGGTCACATTTCCAGATTCCACGCAATCAGAAACCACTGACCAACAAGTCTTGCGTGCATCGCTCATCGCGCAATTGCGACGCCCGCTCCGTGTGTGTGGTATGGTCGAAAATGTGGGGGAGCCGGGCGGAGGTCCGTTTTGGGTGCAGAAACCGGATGGCACCATTTCAGCGGAGATCGTCGAGTCGGCTGAAGTGAATGCGGACGACTCCGCTCAACAGGCGATTTTTGGTAAAGCCACCCATTTCAATCCGGTGTTCATTGCCGCAGCAGTACGGGACGAAAACGGCGAATTATTTGATCTGCGGAACTTTGTAGATCATGACCGAGCGATCATCACGCGCAAGCGGGTGGGGGGGGAATTCGCCACGGTCTTGGAACGACCGGGGTTGTGGAACGGGACGATGTCGGGTTGGAATACCGTTTTCGTCGAAGTTCCCATCGACGTATTTTCGCCGGTCAAAACTGTGTTCGACTTGATGAGAAAGGAACATCAGCCGCCCGGCGATGACGGAGGATCAGCAAATTTGTAAACGGCTCAACCTGCATGGACGCGGCAATTCAACACGATAGATGCGTACGCTTTGTGAAAACGGTATTATAAATAATTCACACTGCTCGCATGACGATCCTGAATTCAATTGAGGTGAACATGTCCACGGAATTGACAAACGGCGCTGAGGCATCGATATCTGACAGCATTTCCTTGGCGACTTCCACGCGAACGGAAGATTTGAAGATCACGTTGATCAGCATTCATGGCTTGATTCGAGCACGCAATCCGGAATTGGGGCGCGACGCCGATACGGGGGGGCAGGTCAAATACGTGCTGGAACTGGCACGCGAACTGGCGGAACACCCCCACGTTCGTGAAGTCGAGTTGCTCACGCGGCAGATCTTGGATCCCAAACTCGACGACGACTACGCCCAATTAGAAGAGCCGATTTCACAGAACGCGAAAATCGTCAGAATCCCGTGCGGCCCCAAACGCTATCTTCGCAAAGAGTCGTTGTGGCCTTATCTAGAAATGTTCATCGACCAGACGCTGCCGCACTTTAAGCGGACCGGATTGCCGGACATCATTCATGGACATTATGCCGATGCTGGCTTGGTGGGCGCGCAATTGGCTCGATTGCTGCATATTCCCTTTGTATTCACTGGCCACTCGCTGGGGCGTGTCAAACGCCAACGGTTTTCGCTGGGCAGCATTGATGAGGAGACTCTGGAAAAGCGGTACAAATTCACCACGCGAATCGAAGCCGAAGAAATGGCGCTCGAGACTGCCTCGATGGTAGTCACCAGTACCAACCAAGAGGTGCATCAACAGTACGAACTCTATGACCACTACGTGCCGGATCGGATGGAGGTGATTCCTCCCGGCGTTGATCTTGCCCAGTTTTATCCCCGCGATGAAAAGTGGAGCCCCGGTCCGATTGCCGAGGAGTTAAGCCACTTCCTCCGCGAGCCTGATAAGCCAATGATTCTCACGGTGGCCCGACCGGACGAGCGGAAAAACTTGGAGATGCTGGTCAAGGTCTATGGTGAAAGCCCGCAATTGCAGGAAATTGCGAATTTGGTGTTGGTGCTGGGGACCCGCGACGACGTTCGCTCCCTGCCCAAAGCGCAGCAGGCGGTCATCGACAATGTGCTGTACCTCATCGACCTGTACAACCTTTATGGTAAAGTCGCCTATCCCAAAACACATGCGCCGGAAGATGTACCCGATTTGTATCGTTTGGCTGAATCGACGCGGGGCGTGTTCATCAATCCCGCACTGACCGAGCCGTTTGGTTTGACACTGCTGGAGGCGGGGGCCACCGGTTTGCCGATTGTCGCTACAAATGACGGCGGCCCGCGCGATATTATTGCGAATTGTTGTAACGGACTGTTGGTTGATCCGTTGAATCGTGAAGAGATCGAGCATGCTTTGTTGCGGACGTTGACCGAGCCGGAAGAGTGGTCGGAATGGTCGTCCAATGGGGTTGAGGGCACGCGTAAGAATTATGCCTGGAGCAACCATGCGAAGCGTTATTTGCGGGATCTTAACGATATTCATAAGCACTCCTCCTCCCCGACGCTCATGAACCGGCCGATCACGCGCCGGTTACCGGAATTTGACCGGTTGATCATTACCGATTTGGACAATACACTGACCGGCCATGAGGACTCGTTGTCGGAATTTGTCGACTTGATTCGCGAAAACGATCATGTCGGTTTTGGTATCGCTACAGGGCGGCGTCTGGACAGCGCTCACGAGTTGGTGGAAAAACTGGGATTGCCGCGTCCCGACCTGATGGATACTGATTGCGGCACACAATTACATTACGGCGAAAGCCTCACCCCGGATAAAAGTTGGCAAAAGTCCATTGGATACGCTTGGAAACCTCGCGAAATACGCGAAGTATTGGACAATCTCCCCGGAATGTTTATCCAGGACGAAAGCCACCAGTCGGAATTCAAAATCAGTTATGAAGTTGATTTCACGAAATCGCCGACTTTGGCGGCCATTAAAAAAAGTCTGCGCGAAGCGGGCTTGCGTGCTAAAATAGTCATGTCGTTGGGGATGTACCTCGATGTCATCCCGGTCCGCGGCGGCAGCGACCTCTCGATGCGGCACGTGCTGTGGAAGTGGGGCTTCGCTCCGGAGCATGTGTTGGTGGCCGGCGATTCCGGCAACGACGCCGGTATGTTGTTGGGGCGAACGCTGGGCGTTGTCGTGGGGAATCACAGCAGCGAATTGAATCGACTAAAAAATCTTCCTCGGATTTATTTCGCTGAAGCCGAAAATGCGGCCGGAATTCTCGAGGGTATACAATACTACAACTTTTTGGACAAAATCGTCATTCCCAATGATCGGATTGAATGATAACGGCGCTCCCGAAGGGATTGAGTTCAAAGCCGATCTGACATTGGAACGACTCAAGCCGCGGTTGGAGGATGTCTGGCGGAACAACGAAATTGATGAGGCACAGCGCAGTGAATTCGAGCGCCGCTTAAACGCGCACTGGCGTCCGCTGTTTGAGATTTTGTTTCGTTTGTACGGTTCGCGGTACGACTTCTTTTTTCATATCGAGCGTATCTTGCAGACGGCGGCCGAGGCTTGGTCCGACCGTCCGGCGGAACTACGCGACTTGGACCGCCATCGCATCAATGAACCGGATTGGTTTCAATCCGAGAAGATTGTCGGCGGCGCGCTGTATGTCGATCTGTTCAGTGACAATCTCGTCAAGGCCCGTGAGCATGTCGACTATTTTCAGCAGTTGGGACTCTCGTATCTGCACTTGATGCCGCTGTTTGCCGTGCGACCGGGCAACAATGATGGCGGTTATGCCATCAGCAATTATCGCTCCGTCGATCCCCGACTCGGAACGATTGACGACCTGCGAATGTTGGCCGCCGAACTCAGACGCGCGGGGATTTGCCTAGTCCTGGACTTCGTTTTCAACCATACCGCCGACGATCATGGTTGGGCGCAAAAAGCCCAAGCGGGCGATCGAGAATACCAGGAGTTTTATTACTTATTCCCCGACCGGACCGTGCCTGAGCAGTACGAAGCGACGCTCCGTGAGATTTTTCCGACCGTACGGCGGGGAAACTTCACCTGGCACGACGGTATGCAGCAATGGGTCTGGACCACCTTCAACAGCTTTCAATGGGACTTGAATTACGGCAACCCCGCCGTGTTCCGGGCAATGTTGGAAGAAATGTTTTTCCTGGCCAATGTCGGCGTCGACGTACTCAGACTGGATGCGGTGGCCTTTATCTGGAAACAGATGGGGACCGGCTGTGAAAATCTGCCGGAAGCGCATCTGTTGATCCAAGCCTTCAATCATTTGGCCCGCATTTCGACGCCGAGTTTGTTGTTCAAATCCGAAGCGATCGTGCATCCGGATGAAGTCGTCAAATACATCAGCCCGCAGGAATGCCAACTCTCTTACAACCCCACATTGATGGCGTTGCTGTGGGAGTCGTTGGCCACCCGGCAGGTGAGTCTGATCATGCAAACGTTGCGGCACCGGCATCGCCTGCCGGAACACACCGCTTGGGTCAATTACTTGCGCTGCCACGACGACATTGGCTGGACATTCGACGACGACGATGCGGCCATGATCGGGATCTCGGCATACGATCATCGGCAATTTCTCAATCAGTTTTACACGGGACAATTCCCCGGTTCGTTTGCCCGCGGGATTCCGTTCCAGGAGAACATCAAAACTGGCGACATGCGGATTTCGGGGACCATGGCTTCGTTGGCTGGTTTGGAACAGGCGATCGAAGAGGATGATGAAGAGAAAAAGGAATTGGCGATTCGTCGCATGATTCTGCTGCATGGCGTCACGCTCAGCATCGGCGGCATCCCTTTGCTCTATCTGGGCGAAGAATGGGGCATGCTCAACGATTACGAGTTCGTGACCGATCCTGCCAAGGCGGGCGATTCTCGCTGGATTCATCGGCCGAAAATGCAATGGGACTATCTGGAAGAATTGAACGACCATATCGAATCGGGCAACGGATCGATCCGCAACCGCATTTTCAAATCGACACAACAGCTCATTGCCCTTCGCAAAGCCTTACCAGCCTTGGCCGGCCAGAATATGGAGTTGATCAACACGTACAATTCGCATGTCTTGGGCTATTTGCGGATCTTCGAGGGGCATCGTCTGATCGTGCTGGCAAATTTTTCTGAAGAAGTTCAGAGCGTCCAAGGAAACAAACTCCGCACAGCCGGGATCGGGCGGTTCTTTGAAGACGTGATTGAAAAGAAGACGTTCGAGACCTCCGCTCCCGTCGAGTTGGAACCGTACCAGATCCTGTGGTTGAAACGCGTTTGAGCAGCTTAACGAAAATCAATGAACACCCCCTCGCAGCACGACCGCCCCGTTTTGACAAATCAAATCTTGGCGACCGATCTCGACGGCACGCTGATTCCACTCGCTGACAATCCTGCAAATACCGCCGACTTGTCCCTGTTAGCAGCGCAATTGCAGAGTCATCACGTCACGTTGATTTTTATCACGGGCCGGCATTTCGCATCCGCTCAAACGGCAATCGAGCAGCACCAACTACCACAACCTGACTGGCTGATTTGCGATGTAGGAACGTCAATCTTTCATCGGCAGTCCGACGGCACTCTCAAGACGGTCCATGCTTATGCGGAACATCTTGGCGAGATCGTCGCTAAAATGCCTGTCGATGAATTGAAGCAGCATCTATCCGCTATCGACGGGTTGCGACTACAAGAATCAGAGAAACAGGGGCCGTTCAAGCTCAGTTACTACGCCGATGCCGCGCAGCTGGATTGCTTGGTCGAGCAAATCAAACAGAAACTCTCGCAAACCGCCGCACCCTATTCAATTATCCACAGCGTCGATCCTTTCAACGGCGATGGCTTAATCGATCTACTCCCCAGTGGGGGCTCTAAGGCGCACGCATTAGCTTGGTGGGTCGAACAGAATGATCTGCATCAGGATGCAATTGTCTTCGCGGGCGATTCGGGCAACGATCTGGCAGCACTGACAGCTGGTTATCGGGCGATTGTTGTGGGGAATGCGAACCGTGCAGTCGCGCAACAGGCGTATGCGGCGCATCGCACTGCCGGTTGGGAAAACCGACTGTATCTGGCGACCCAGCCAGCCACCACCGGGGTCTGGGAAGGGTGTCGTTGGTTTGGATTGGTTGATCGCGAGAAATCCTTGCCCCAAAAATTGGGAGCCACGCCAATCGGCGATCAGGCCACGTATTTTCGTGTCTGGGCGCCCGATCGGCGTCGTGTCGAAGTGGAAATTGACAACGGTCAAACGACGGTCACGCACGCGTTGCAAAAAGGCGAGTCGGGGTACTTCACCGGCGTTGTGCCAGAGGCCGCTGCAAAGGCCCGCTATCAGTATCGGCTGGACGACGGAACAGTCCGCCCCGATCCAGCCTCACGGTATCAACCCGACGGTGTGCATGGGCCGTCACAAATTATCAACCCCCTCGCATTTCCCTGGACCGATAAGAACTGGCCCGGCATCGCCAAGCGCGATCTCGTCATCTATGAATTGCACATCGGCGCATTTACGCAGGCGGGGGACTTTCAAGCGGCGACGGCGCAACTGCCCGAGTTGTCCGCACTGGGTATCACCGCTGTCGAAGTGATGCCGGTGGCGCAAACGCCCGGGCAGTGGAACTGGGGTTATGATGGTGTGAACCTCTTCGCCGTCCGCAACACCTACGGCGAGCCGGACGACTTTAAACGTTTCGTCGATGCTTGCCATGCGGCGGGTATGGCGGTGATCCTCGACGTGGTCTACAACCACGTTGGACCGGAAGGAAATTATCTGACCGAGTTCGGTCCCTATGCATCCACGAAACATCACACCCCCTGGGGCGACGCCTTTAACTATGATGAACCGGGCTCCACAGAGGTGCGGCAGTTTGTCATCGACAATGCCCTGTTCTGGCTGGAGGATTATCATCTCGATGGACTGCGGCTAGATGCGGCGCACTTTATAAAAGACGACAGCCGTCCGGCAATTGTGGATGAATTGCGCCGCGACGTGTCCCGCTACGCTGAATCGATCGACCGCACGATTCATTTGATCGCCGAGACAAACATGTTTGATCAGGAATCGCTGAACGACCAAGTCGATCGGTTGGCATTCGACGGCGTCTGGTGCGACTGTATAATGCATGCGATCTATGCACATGCATTACCCGATCTACGGATCGCCCATCGAGAATACCTCGGTGGCGATTTGGCCGACGCGCTGCAATACGGGTTTGTCTATTTCGGTCGCGACGAAAAACGCATCGAGGCATCGCAACGCCGAGATCTGTCACGCAACGCCGCAGGGAAGTCCTACATCGAGTCGTTCATCATCGGCTTGCAAACACACGACTCCGTTGGCAATCACCCACAAGGCCAGAGGATTCATCAATTGACATCCAAGGCGTTTCAAAAAGCGGCGGCGGCATTAACGCTATTGTATCCCGGCATCCCGATCATTTTTATGGGCGAAGAATTCGCGATCGATGCGCCGTTTCCGTTCTTCGTCGACTTTGAAAATGCGTCACTGAAACAAGCTGTCGATTCGGGCCGGGCTCGTGAATTTCCACAACACGTCTGGGGCGATTTTCTGCTGCCGTCCCAATCCGACACGTTTTATCAAGCCAAACACGATGTCCCCGACCGCCGCGACGAGGAGATGTTCGCCTGGTACCGCGATTTGATCGCACTGCGAAAACAAGGCCTCGCCGAAGCTTGGTTGTCCGCCGACAGCATGGCGGCCGGTTATGATCCGCAGACTGAAATCTTTTTCCTGCGCTTTCGAAAAGATTCCGGAACAGAGGTCATCGTGCAAACACGGCTCATAGGCCCCGCTGAAAGTCCCGACAAAGCCGTCTCGATTCCGATGGAGGGCACTGTGCTCTTATCGTCCGCAAAACTCCCGCAGTCCGACAACCAAAACATCACGCTACATCCCAACCAAGTCGTCATCAGCCAGACCTCGTGAAGACCCATTGCTCCACATTCCGCGTACGAAGCCACTTACGCCGAAGGCGTAACTCATCATAGCCTAGGGTCGCGAACGAAGTGAGCGCACCCTAGGAACAAGTGCGATGTCAAATGCCTCCCCTGAAGGGGGAGTTCAATCATTAACCCGCCGAGCAATCTTTGACAATCGTTGACAAACCCCTTCACGGTTTGTTCGATGGCGATGGCTTTCCCAGCGTGGCACGGCTTCGCCGTTTCCCCTGGGCTGTAATGTTCAACCCCTTCGGGGTTCTGTGCGGAAATTCTTAGGTAAGTTGTTTCACCAACCGCGAAATCAACCATGATTAAAAAAACATTAGGCCGTACCGGACTGGAAGTCACGCAGCTAGGCTACGGCAGCATGGGGCTGCGGGGACCGAACACCTGGGGCGTCCGCACGGTCAATGACGCAGCGGCCGAGTTATTCCTGAATGCGGTGCTGGATGCGGGAATCAATTTCATCGACACCGCCCCGGATTATGGAATCAGTGAACAGCGCATCGGCCAATACATCGGTTCCCGCCGCAACGAGTATTATCTAGCGACCAAGTGCGGTTGTGCCTATACGCAACATTTCGATCACATCGATATCGATCACGTTTGGACCAAAGAGGTCGTGCAGCGGAATATTGAAACGAGTCTTGAGCGACTGCAAACCGATCATATTGATCTGCTTCAGTTTCACGGAGGCGACGCACAGGGACTGCAGAGCGCGGGGTTGATCGAGTTGCTGATGGACTATCGCGATCAAGGCGTGATCCGCTTCATCGGGTCCTCCAGTTCGTTGCCGCGGCTTCCCGGACTGATCGAATTGGGTGTGTTCGACACATTTCAAATTCCCTATTCCTGCATCGCACCGGGGCATCACGATTGGATAACGAAAGCCGCTGAGACCGGCGCGGGAATTATCATTCGCGGGGGAATTGCGCACGGCGGTCCCGATGCGGAGATCCAACGCGATGCACTCAACCAAGTATGGAGCGGTGCTGAGCTGGATGAACTGCTTACGGAGGGCATGAACCGCGCCGAGCTCATTCTGCGTTACACGATTTCGCACCCACACTGCGATACCACGATCGTCGGCACCTGCAACGCGGATCATCTGGCGGAAAACGTCGCCGCCATCGAAAAAGGGGCACTACCCGCAGAGCTATACAACGAAATCACGACCCGCGTCGCCGCGCTGGGGGCATAGCTCGCCGCAAACCCCACTCAACATGCTATTCGCTTTGACAGGCTGGACGGGGGTTGGCACAATGTGAGCGCAGTGCTCTGATGTTCTTGCATTCCTAAAAATCCCCGGAGATGATCCGCGATGCGACAGACGAAATTGTTGGCTTTTATTGTGGTGCTCAGTTTGTCTCGGTTTGGATATGCCGACGACTGGCCGCAATGGTTGGGGCCGGAGCGGGATAGCATTTGGCGGGAAACGGGCATCATCGAAAAGTTTCCAGACGAAGGGCCTCCCGTGAAATGGCGGATGCCGGTCGACTTGGGTTATTCCGGACCGGCGGTCGCCGACGGACGCGTGTTTGTGACCGACTATGTAAAAGAGTCGGGCGACATCATTAACAGCCCGGGCGGTCGGAACAAACTGAATGGAAAAGAACGCGTGCTCTGTTTCTCGGCTGAAACGGGTGAAGAGCTTTGGAAGTACGAATACGACCGGACCTACAACCTCTCCTACGCCGCCGGTCCCCGCTGCACACCGACCGTTGCGGGAGGCAAGGTTTACACGCTGGGCGCCGAGGGCGATTTGGTCTGTCTGACCGCTGACACGGGGGAACTTGTTTGGCGGAAGGACCTGACCAAAGAATACAACACGACCGCCCCGATCTGGGGTTTCTCCGGGCATCCGTTGGTGGACGGGGATTTGCTGTATTGCCTCGTGGGAGGCAAAGGGAGCGTGGCGGTCGCGTTTAACAAGGATTCCGGCAAAGAAGTCTGGCGGGCGCTTTCTGCCGACCCGCAAGGCTACTGTCCCCCGACAATGATCGAAGCGGCTGGCATCAAACAACTCTTGATCTGGGATCCGTACAACCTCAACAGCTTGGAGCCCAAGACTGGAAAAGTGTTGTGGAGTGTGCCGCTGCAACCCGCCTATGAAATGTCGATCATCGCGCCACGACAGTCGGGCGATTTGCTGTTTGCCAGTGGCATTGGCCGCGTGGGAGTCATGCTGAAACTGGATGACGAGAAACCAGGCGTAAGTGAATTGTGGCGGGGAAAAGCCAAGAAGGCCGTTTATTCCGCCGAAGCGACGCCGATTCTTGAGGATGGGATGATCTACGGCGTCGATTGCCACGACGGAGCTCTTGTCGGTGCCCGCATCGAGGATGGGGAACGACTGTGGCAAACTCGCGTGCCGACCAGTGGCGGTAAACGCCGCGCCGATCACGGCACCGCGTTTTTGGTCAAACAGGAGGACCGGTATTTCCTCTTCAGTGAAACCGGTGACTTGATCATCGCCAAATTGTCGCCCGAAGGGTACGACGAAATCAGTCGGTTCCACGCCATTGAACCGACGAATGAAGCGTTCGGCCGCCCGGTGGTCTGGGCGCATCCCGCCTTCGCGGAGAAATCAGCATTTATCCGCAATGACAAGGAGATTATTCGGGTCGATCTGGCGGAATGACTTGGCCGCCGATTCTTGGCCTGCTTTCGCTCGACATCACCGGAATCTCTTTGCATTCATTCAGTCTGCCTGGGTAGAATGCGAGCGAAGGTGCTGACGCTTGAAATACGAGGCATGAGTGGAGCAGGAGGCAGTCAAGACATGGGCAACACGTTCCAACCAGAACCGAGGAGGCGCATGTCTGTCTCACGCCTAGCGCTTCAAACGGCAGAGCCACAATGCCGCCGACAGTCTCTTCACGTGGTTGCGGCACTGCTGGTTTTGTGCATTGTTTCCACTGTCGGACGTGCGGAGGATCCCGCCGACGAACAGCGCTTCCGACCGCCGCCGCCAATTGATACGGAGTTGTCGCGCACCAAAGATGTGAGCATCATCCGGATCGAAGAGAGCGACGAGGACGATGACATTTGGGACAACCACCATGGTTACTGGAAGCACGAACAACGCGATCACCGATTCGGTCGCCTGCGTGTGAAAGACGAATCGCTGTTGCAGTTGCTCTGTGGCGAATGCCGCATTTCGCCGTTGCGCGTCTTTGGCGGAAATCGCCTTCCCGAGGGGCGGTACAATGTCGTCATCAAGGGGCTACCCAAGACCGGTTCCCGCGCCTATGCGGCCGACCAATTGTCCCGCGCTTTGGAGACCTCGTTCGACATCAAGATTGTCCGCGAAGTCCGCGAAATTCCCGTTCTCACGCTGATGCCGCTCAAGGAAGCCGCAGGGAACATTGGTAAGAAGCTTGAAAACCGCAAAGATGACGATCATTCGCAAAGCGTGAGTACCAGTTCAGACGGCGACGGCGTGACGGAGGTTGAATACCAGGGGACTCTCGCCAGTTTTGTCGAGTACCTTGAGGATGAAATCGGCGAGGCTGTGGTCAATGTGATCGAGCTGAGTGGACAAGTTACGCTGAAGTTCGATCACGAAACCGTCCCGGATGTCGATGATTCCGACTACGATTACTACACCGCTGAAACGCTGATCGAGCTTCGCCGTCGGCGATTGGAAGACATCG
Organism: Symmachiella macrocystis; assembly: GCF_007860075.1. Taxonomy (NCBI): domain Bacteria; kingdom Pseudomonadati; phylum Planctomycetota; class Planctomycetia; order Planctomycetales; family Planctomycetaceae; genus Symmachiella; species Symmachiella macrocystis. The sequence continues at coordinate 300,825 of NZ_SJPP01000003.1, read as the reverse complement.
ACAGAAGCTTGCGCAAATACGGCCTCACACTGTGCCGTACGCAGCAGCGCGTTAAGGGGATCTTCATTACGCCGCAGCGGAGTCAGCGGTCCGACGAGACCGCACAGCCCATCAAGCAGGTTGCCGGAACTGATGCGGATGTTGTCGAATGACGCCGTTCTTACCGTAGTTCAAAACTGCCATTCGCTGTAGAGCTTGGCGCGAAACTCGCCCCATTCTTGGCCGCTGCGTGGTGTTTCGCCCGATTTGATGATCTGCCCGACGTATTCATCCATCGCTCGCAAACGTTCCGAGACAACGGCGATCGTGTTATAGGCAATTTTCAGCGCCGCTTGGGAACCCAAGTCAACCAAGCTGTGGAACCGCGCTCGATCTAGACGTGCGACGGTCACATCGGTTTCGGCGGTTACGGTGGCCGAATGCGGGGCGGGGTGGAAAAACGACATCTCGCCGAACGTCCGCATCCGTGCCAGCACTGCCAGATCGCGCTGCCCGCCATCGCGGGTTTTTTTGGTCACTTTGCAGCGTCCATCGATGATGATCCAAATGACTGCGTGCGAGTCTCCTTCGGAAAAAATCGTCTCTCCGGCGCTGTAGTCTTCGATCGACATCAGGTTGACGACTTTTTGCAATTCCTCGGTCGACATGTTCACGAACATCGGACAGTCGATAAAATCTGCCGCAGTGTATTTCGACACGTTTACATTCCTCCCAACACGGTAGCGCGGCCCACACGCCCCAATCCAATAATGTACGAAGCAGTCCTGAGCGACACTCCTTTTTCTTCCGCGATTTTCCAAACCTTGTTGAGACTTTCCAACATGATGCGATCCAGTTCTTTACGCACCCGTTCCAAGTCCCAGCGGAAGTGTTGGCGGTTTTGCACCCATTCAAAATAACTGACGATCACACCCCCGGCGTTGGCCAAAATGTCCGGGAGAATTAATATTTCGCGATCATTGAAGCTTTCGTCCGCTTCGGGAACGGTCGGGTTGTTGGCCGCTTCAATAATGATTTTTGCCCGCACGTGCGGGGCGTTTTCTACATTCAACACGCCCCCCACAGCTGCGGGAATCAACACATCGACCTCGCTGGTGAGCAAATCGTCGTTACTGATTGGCTCGGTCCCTTCAAACCCGGCAATGCCGCGATGTTCTTGGGCGTAACGGATTAACTCCGGGACATCCAGACCCTCTGCATTCCAGACACCGCCGGAAACATCGGTGACTCCCACAATCTTGGCGCCTTGGTCGTGCAGGAACTTGGCTGTGAATGTACCGACGTTCCCGAAGCCTTGAATCGCGATCGTTGTGCCGTTGATGTCCATTTTTTTGCGTCGCAAGACTTCCGCCGTGCACAATCCGACCCCACGACCGGTGGCTTCCATACGTCCGTCCGCTCCATGCAATTCTAGCGGCTTGCCGGTGACGCAGGCGGGGTTGAAGCCATGATATTTTGAGTACTGGTTCATGATCCAGGCCATGACCTGGGCATCGGTTCCCATGTCGGGCGCAGGAATATCCTTGTCGGGGCCAATGAAGTCATGGATTTCATCCACAAACTTGCGCGTGAGTCGTTCTAATTCGCCGGGACTCAAATTGCGGACATTAACCGAGACCCCGCCCTTGGCACCGCCGTAAGGAATATTCACCAGCGCAGTTTTCCACGTCATCAACGATGCCAACGTCAGCACCTCATCGGCGTTGACCTCATGGTGAAACCGCAAGCCGCCCTTCATCGGGCCGCGCGCGCTGTTGTGCTGAATCCGATAACCAATAAACGTTCCGATCTCGCCGTTGTCGCGTTCAATGGCGACTTGGACTTTGAGTTCCCGCTCGGGAGTTAACAACAACGTTCGCATGTTTTGAGATAGGCCCATGTGCTCCGCGGCCTGCTCAAAATATAACCGGGCAGCATCAAATGAACTCATCTTTCCTGCACCTTCACGTTAAGAATTGCGGCGCGGCTGAGAAATGAACGGAAATTCACCGCTGCAGCAAGTGTAACTTAGCGATTGTCTGCTTGTCACGTACCGGTTCGTGTACCATAGACGTCGGGAACGACGCAAGTGGAAACCCTACCCGCGGGCCAGTCGTGGGAAGCGAAAAAATTCGGCAGACTCCCGAAAAAAACTTGCCCGCCGATTGAAAATGCCCGTAGAATTGAGGCAGCCAAACATTCTCTCAGGGGGCGTTATGGAAATCTCGTCGCGAACACCGGAAGGGGACGACAACCAGTGCGCGATTTGCGGGAAACCAGTTGTCATCGAACCTTCACAGCCGCCAGGCGATGCGCCTTGTCCGCACTGCGGATGCTTGCTGTGGTTTGGAGCGAATTCGAGCCTGCTGGGCGATTCAAGCGAAGATCTGTCTGAGCAAGAAGTCGCATCGATTCTCCAGGAACATCCGATTTCGATGCAGATCATTGAGATGATTCCGGAATCGATCGCGCGAGAAAACACCGTGATTCCCCTCGCACTGGAATCAGAAGCGCTGATTGTCGCCATCCACGACCCGATGGCCTATGAGGTGTTGGACAAACTGCGCTTCATCCTCGACCGGGATGTCGACGTGGTCCTGGCCTCGAAAGAGGCGATCCAGGCCGCCATTAACCGTCACTATGGTCAAAGCGAAACAGAGTCGGTCGACTCCATGCTCGCGGAATTCACCGAAACGGCGATCGATTTCACCGAAACGGACTACGGCGACGGCATCGACTCCGACGAACCCGATGGCTGCTAGAGCGATTGGGTTGACGTTCCTGACGATCCATTTTAACGCTCCGCTCGTAAACTACTCCCGTCAGGCTGCATGCCCCAAAAGTGATCCGCGCATGCAAAAGCCGCCCTGAGGCGGCTTTTACACGTCGTATTCTTCCTCGATTTGGCTGACTAATGCGAGCTAAATGCGAAGAAACTTCTGCTTTCGTTCTTCAGTTTCCCACATTTAATACGCCATAGCCGGGCGATGCGTGGGAGGAATTTCAGGGAATTGGCGTTTTTATTTGCGAATCGATGGTCAGCGTGCCGGGAGTCGCAAGTGTTTATTAATGAGTAGGTTACGCGATTAATCTTCCTTGACGTCGGCTCCGTGACGCTCCAAGGAATCGGTGCAATTGATGAAAAGCCAACAGGTGGCGCTGACTAGGTAAAGAGCAGCTACCAGGTAAAAGAGCGGGTCGTAGTTCGCAATCATCTTTTCCTTCCCCTCGACCATGGTCGCCACCGAGTTGAAGTCCAGAATCGCTCCAAAAATCGCCGGTGCGACGACACCTCCGACCGTGCCGGACGTGTTGATGATGCTAAACACCGTTGCCGAATACCGTCCCCCTAGATCGGTGCATGCCCCCCAGACTGTCGGTTGGCTCCAGTCGCTGAAGAATTTGACCGCAAACAGTGCCCAACCGGCGGCGACTCCGCTCTCGCGGGAGATGACCACAAACATCAACATGCAGGCCAAAAACTTACCCAGAAATCCCACAGTGCTGCGCGACCAACGCCGGCTGCCCGTTACGCGAATCAGCAAGTCATTGCAAAAGCCGCCCAGCACGCCGCCGATGGCTCCTCCCCACAGCGGCAGGCTAACCAACAAACCCGTTTGACCGATCGAGAAGCCTTTGGTGTTTAAAAAGTAATCTCCCATGAACAGGCTGTAGACCATGTCGGCGCCAGCGCTGGTGAATTGTTGGATCACGAAAAAATACATACTGCGGTTTTTAAGTACGAAATGCCAAGGCAAGACACGCGGCGCGCCGGCCGCTGGGGGAAGTCGGCCTTCGTCGATGAGCTCGCGTTCCGCATCGTTAACACGGGGATCCTGATGTGGCGAGTTGCGAAACAGTATTAAAAAGCTAATGCCAAAGAGCGCGCCGACGCCCCCCATGACCAGCAATCCGGTTCGCCAAGTCAAACCACACCAGGACATCAAGACGGTCGCCAAAATGATGGAAGACATCGCTCCACCCCCTCGGCCAAACAGGGTGGCGATGATCGATTGCATGATCGTTCGGCTGGAGAGCGGAAACCAAGCTTGTGTGACGTTGGCCAAGCTGGGATAGGCGCCGGCTTGTGCGGCCCCAAACGCCAAGCGTGTGGTCGCCAGTCCTGAGAAGCTCGTCACCCAACCCTGACAAGGCAACACCAACGACCAGAGAACGATGATCAGCCCCAGGAAAAAATGCGGTCCCATGAAGTCGCTCAAGATGCCCGACGGCACTTGCCCGATTCCGTAGGTGATATTAAAAAACGCCGCCAAACTCCCGGTCTCAGCTTTGTTGAAGCCGTATTCCGTTTCCAATGCCGGGCCGATGAAATTCCACGTGTAGCGGTGCAAGTATAAAAACCAAGACGTGAAACAGGCCAAGGCCAGCACCGTCCAACGGACGTTGGTGGGTTTTCCATCTTCCATACACGGTCCGATTTCAATACGAATAGTTTCAAAACCCTCTGACGCGTTTTACTGACACTGATCTGCACGTTTCGAGAACAAGCGCAGCCCGGATTTTGAAACTGGTTCTAGTGAGACACGACAGCGATGGGGAAACGCGCTGCCGGTGAAATGCGATCCGTGCATCCTAAAGGTCGGCAGCGGTCACGGCAAGTTGGCCCTGCTGCGGCAATGGGAAGCACCCCAGTTTCGCCTGACTCGATTTGACTGGCAGCGCAGCAAGTGAGACACTGTACGAAACAGTTTCCATGTGCATCTCACCGCAGCGGAGTCCCGCTATGAACGAGTCAAAACGTCCCGTTGTCAATTCACGACGTGTGATCGTTTATTCCTTCTTGGCGATCGCCATCGCGGGCGGACTGACGTGGTATTACGGGATAAAGGGCGACGCGCGCGCCGCACCGAGTTCCAACTCCGTGATGATCATTCAGCCGTACCGCTACGCGGGCACCTGGGTGTTCGATGACACATCGGTGGGGCTGGTGCGCGAGCCGTTCGTTGCCGGTGTGCCGGAGATGATCGACGCGCTCGTCGCTGACATTCCCGACGCAGAGCAGGGCTTTCGACTGACGTTTTCCGCCGCCGAGTTCCCCGGGTATCAAAAGAAACTCACTTGGACGCGCAGCGACGGGACCGGCAACTACTATCGTCTTGATGATCCGCCGATGGAAGGCTGGATCTGCCCGGCCTTGTTTCAGTATTACACGGCGCCGCCCAATGCATTGTTCGTCAAAGCCGACCCGGTGCCTTAAGCGGTGTGGTTCCTGCACGTGAAACGCGATTTCAATTACGGTCAGCTATTTGTCCAGCGGAGCAGGGGCGGGCGGGACGAGCGGGCGACCATCCGTGCTGGTTGGGATGCCGATTTCCGGTTGCGGAACCGGAATGAGTTCGCCCGGTTTGGTGGTTTCGGTTTTCAATTCCGCCGCAGTGGTCGGCGGTGCCGTCATCATCGGCATGTACATGTCCGAAGCGTCATACACCATACCCTCCATGGGCATCGGCGTCCCGTTGACGTCCTGCATAATCGTGCTGCTAAAGTCCGACGTTTCGCAGGGGCAGAGATTGCCGCTCGTGGAGCTTTGCTGTTGCGGCATGATGGTTTGGTTGTTGGCAGCAGTGTACGTGCCATTGACCGGTGCGTAGTTATTCACAGCGCCGGTGGTTGCGTTGTAGTTCGATTGATTGCTGGCAACGTACGACGAGTTGCCAGTGGCCTGCGTCTTGGCGTTGCCTGTTGTGGCGACCGTATTGTATCCGCCGCCATAGTTATAGGCCGTTGGGGTATAACCATATCCACCGTAGTTGCAACACTGGTCATAACAGCAGCAACAGCCGGTGGCGACCCAGATCAGGCTGCCGAACAGAATCAAATTGAGCCGGTATCGCATGTTGCCGTTCCTTCTCATGCTACGAACTAACAATTTTTGCGCGACCTGCGTAAGTCTTCGACCGAACCATCAAGAACAAATCTTGCGGCCTGAAACCATCCGTAGATGGATGATTTCGCAGAACGTCGCGTCGCTCAGTAAATCCTCATTGTGTGCTTTATCGCACAGCCTCAACGGGGAATCCCGTTGACAATAGGTCATCGATGTCTCAAAACGGTCGGCGGATTACCGGCACGCAAAAAACACCAAATTGCCTGTTTTATGTTATCGGCAAAATCGACAAGGATGAATCAATCGTTTTCATCGTTTTAGTCGTACAGAGATAAAATGGGGGCTACGGTGACTGGTCAAACGACGCCCCACACGGGCACGCGTGCTCGTTTCGCTCGCCTGGGGAATTTATTTTGCCTATAATGGCTTTCAAGCTAAGGTGTTGGAATACCTGTCGAATAGCTCATCGCTTGGGGCGTTTTTTAGGGATCGCTTGCCAAGGCCGGGCTGACGCATCTGGATGAAGCAATGCGCGGGACCGCACCTCTGCTGCCTGCGTGAGTTGGAAAAGGAATGACGATGGTTAGCGATACTGGGGCAACTCCCGGCGACTTGGGTGACAGAGTCAGCAACCGTCACTCAGCACCGCTCTCCGCATCGGGACAGTTTTGCCCCATGCTGGGCGCAGGTAACGCCGCATCCACCCAACTGTCGGCCGAAAATCTGACGCTTTTGAAAGTGCGGCTCAAAGCGGCCACGTTGCTGATGTTTCTCGGCTTCCTCGCTTTTTTGGCCCTGGACCTCGCCTACTCGCCCGCCGACGATATTGAGGGCGACACGATGCTCACTTCGCACGTGCTGACTACGGTCGGCATGGGAGCGTTTTGTCTCTTGCTGTGGAGCCGATGGTGCCCCACGCTGTGCCAACTGCGAAAAGTGGAAGTCGGCGTGTTTGGCCTGGCCGGCGCCTATTTTGCTTGGGAACAATTCGACGAAGCCTGTCTGTGCATCCAGCATGCCGGGGCAATGAAAGTCTTCTTGACACTCTTCGCTGCCGACGCCGCTGTTGAGTGGGTGACGTTGATCTACCTGTATGGGCTGTTCATTCCCAACACTTGGAAGCGCGCGGCGGTCGCCACCGGACTGATGGTGGCAGCACCAGTTGCCGTCACCGTCGCGGCGGCAGCAACGCGAGGGCATCCAGTCGACTTGCTCAGTCATGGCGAATTTTTGTGGATGCTGTTGTGGCTAATCATGGCGGCGGTCGCATCGGTTTATGGGTCGCACAAGATCGGCGACCTGCGGCGCAGCTTCGTCAACGCCCGCCAAATTGGTTCGTATGCATTGCGCAAAAAGCTGGGCGAAGGGGGCATGGGTGAAGTCTATCTGGCCGAGCATCGATTGCTCAAACGGCCGTGCGCGGTGAAGTTGATTCGCCGTGACCGCGAACAGGATCCCGAAGCCATCGCGCGTTTCGAAAGCGAAGTCCAAGCGGCCGCCCAACTGACCCATCAGAACACGATTGAAATCTATGACTACGGGCACACGGATAGCGGCACCTTTTATTACGCCATGGAGTACCTTCCCGGCTTGAGCCTGCAGGAGTTGGTTGAACGCTACGGCCGCTTGCCGGCATCTCGGGTGATTCACCTGCTGCAACAAGTGGCTTCGGCTCTGGAGGAGGCGCACGCGAGTGGGTTGGTGCACCGTGATATTAAGCCGGGCAATATTTTCGCGGCGCAGCGGGGCGGTGTGTATGACGTCGCCAAACTTCTAGACTTCGGTTTGGTGAAAACAGCGCTGCCGACCAAAGGGTCGCCGGATTTGACATTAGACGGCGCGTTGGTGGGATCACCATTGTACGCTCCTCCTGAAACCGTTACCGGTGATCAGGCGGCCGATGCCCGTAGCGATATCTATTCGTTGGGTGCGGTGGCCTACTATCTGCTAACCGCCCAGCCGGTCTTTGTGGAGAGCAAACCGATCAAAGCCCTGTTTGCACACGTGCATCAGGATGTCGTGCCTCCTTCGAACTTCTGCGACGACATACCCGCCGATTTGGAATCTGTCGTCATGCGTTGTTTAGCCAAGACGCCGCAGGACCGGTTTCAGTCCGCTGTGGAATTGGAAGAAGCCTTGGACGCGTGTGACAACGCCGGTGCGTGGACAACGGCAGCAGCGCGAACGTGGTGGGCCAAACTCCCCCCGGAATCCGCTCCCAACAGCGAATCGGTCACGGAGGACCTACCCGAAGCGACCATACTGGAAGTGCAGATGCAGTAGCCATGTCTTTCAGTTGGTGTCGCTCCGTCCCCAGCCATCGGTCGCTGCTAAAGGCCGTACAACGCAGAGAATTTCTCGCGGAGATGATTCACCAATGGTTGATACGCTAACCGTTCCCCCGTGACGACTTCCACCAGTCGGTTGGCCCGGTACTGTTGGCCGCGTTGGTGGATGTTTTGGTTTAGCCACGTTTTTAGTGGTGCGAAATCCCCGGCGGCGAATTGTTCGTCCAGATCACCCAGATCGCGGCGGGCCGCTTCGAAGAATTGAGCGGCGTACATGTTCCCCAATGAATACGTGGGGAAATACCCAATACCGCCGCCACTCCAATGGATGTCTTGCAGGCAGCCCATGGCATCGGTGGGGGGCGTAATGCCGAAGTATTGTGTGAACTTTTCATTCCAAGCGGCCGGAACGTCCGCCGGTTTGAGATCGCCCGAAACGAGTGGCTGTTCCAATTCAAACCGCAACAAGATGTGCAGGTTATAGGTGGCTTCGTCGGCTTCGACACGAATGAATGTCGGCCGCACATCGTTCACGCACCATAGAAACGTGTCTTCAGCGACATCGGCCAGGGCGGTGGAAAAGGTTTGCTTTGCGGAGGAATAATAGTGATTCCAAAACGCGCGACTGCGGCCGACGAAGTTTTCCCACAACCGCGATTGCGATTCATGGATGCCTAGCGAGGCGTAGGTCCCCATCGGCGTGCCGAATTCGGCGGGATTAAGTCCCTGCTCATAGATCCCATGCCCCGCTTCGTGCAGTGTGCCGAAAAATGCGCCGGGGAAGTGATGTTCATCATAACGCGTGGTTAACCGTGTATCGCCTGGGCCAAAGCCGCTGCAAAAGGGATGGGCTGCTTCGTCCAATCGGCCTTTGTGAAAGTCAAAACCAATTGCCGTCGCGGCGGCTGTGCCGAAGTCTCGTTGCTCAGCGACCGGGTAACTGCGTTGCAAAATAGAAATGTCCGGTTGCCGCCCGCTATCGACGATTTCGGCGATCAACGGCACCAGTTCGTCGCGCAGCCCGGCGAACAGCGTGGTCACCTCAGCTGCGGTCATGCCCGGTTCGTATTCATCCAACAATGCGTCGTAGGGAACACCATCGCCGTAGCCCACCACGTCAGCTTCCTCGCGGCGAAGTGCGACGACCTGTTCCAACCAGGGAAGGAAGTCGGCAAATTTGGAATCCTTGCGAGCCTGCACCCAGGCTTGTTGCGACAAGGTACAGACACGTGAGAGTTCCTCGACCAATCTGCGCGGCAGTTTCGTCGAACGATCGTACTTCCGCCGTGCTTCACGGAGATTGGCTGCCGAGGGCAAATCGGGATCGTCCGATTTCTCGTTTTGTTCGGCTGAGGCGAGCAGGTCGCCCAATTGCGGCGACGTGGCTCGTTCGTGCACCATTCCGGCGAGCAGTGAGAGTTGATTGGCGCGATGTTCCGCCCCGCCGGGAGGCATGTAAGTCTGTTCGTCCCAACCGAGGACGTGGCCACAAGATTCTAATAAGGCGATTGAGCGGAGTTCTGTGAGTAGTGAATCGTAGGAGGTCATGGGCACGCGTATCAAAAGGGAAGGGCGGGAATTCAAGCGTTAGCGAGTTAATCTGAAAGTGCAAAGTTAAATCGTCGAAATGCGGATCACAACTTGTCGCTTATAAAAATACTGTGTTGGGTGCCACTGGCGGCTTGCCCGCCAGTGCCGTGTTAGGATGGGGTGTGCCTGTTCAGTTGCGTTGGTCATTGTTCACACTGGCGGACGAGCCGCCAGTGGTACCCCAAATCGGGATGGCCTGAAATTTTAAGTAGCGCTGTCATACTATAGTGTGTGCATTACTCAGTTTCGCCGGCGCGGTACATGGGGAGGAAGCGGTAATAGACTTCCAAGCAGAGCGTGCTCAGCACGGTGGAATAGATGCGTCCTCCATAGTCGCCCCAGGGAGGTCGCGGATCCCAACTGCCGGTTGCGTGTCCGTCTTTGCGTTGCGTTTCCACCAACGTTTCGCGGACGCGTTCATTCCATTGCTCCCACGGCTGCCCGCCGTATTGAAACATGGCCAACGTTCCGTAATACCAGTAATACAAATTTTGTTCCGACTGTTTCGGCAGATGTTGCATCAGATAGTCGACGGCGGCAGCGCTTTGCGAGTTTTCGCGTTTGATGCCCAATACCTGTTTGCAAAACAGAGCTTCGGCGGTCATGGCGGGGGTGACCTTATCGTCGAGGCGATATGCGGATAATCCTCGTTTTTTACCGCGTGAGTGCGAGACAAGAAAATTGATCGTCAGGCTGCGTGTTTCAGCGGGAAAGGTGAGTCCCGCCGTTTCGGCGCTTTTGAGCGCCATCAATTGCCAACCAAACATGCTGACGTCGCCCAGTTTGCCGGGTGTATACCGCCAACCGCCATCCTTGGGATTCTGCCGTGCTACGATGAATGCAATCGCCTTTTCCAATGGCTCGCGGAGCGTAGGGTCCTGTGTCATGCCATAGGCCTCACCCAGCGCGATTGTCGCCATCCCGTGACAATACATCTTGGCGTAATGCGTGGCGTTGCCGCCGAGGAAGCCGTCACCGTCTTGTTGGCGAATCAACCACCGCAAAGCATGGTCGACTTGGTCGGCGTAGATTCCTTCTTCGTGGGTATAGCCTGCGCCGAGAAATGCCAAAACAGCAAGCCCGGTCAGCCCCGAGTCCGCCTGGACGCCCGATTTGGGGACGTTGTCTTTTTCGGAACCTTGGTGTCCTTTGAGTCCGGCCAGTCCCCAACAAACGTCGGCTCCTTTGGGGCAATTTTCTGTAAAGCCATTGGCATCCCAAAATCCGGCGGCGCTTTGATGCGCGGCCAACCATTGCAGGCTGTCTTCCACCGCCTCTTCAGAAGCGGTGGTCGCTCCGTGGCGGATGGCGACTCGCTCGCGGTTGTCGACATTGCGAAGTTGATACGTAGCAGGCAAGCGGGCCACACGTCGTTGGTCGCCGGATCGCGTCGTTTTCGTGCGCGTCAGACGCAATTTTGCGTCTTCGGAGATCGGTTGTGGCCCTCCCTCACGCGTCAACAAGAGCGAGTCGGGATCGTCGTCGCTTTCCGGTCGGGGATTCCGTTCGACATCGTCATCCAAACCAGGTGTGCTGGGCGTGGTGCCGGGATTGTCACGACGGGTAAAGGCCTTCGATTTGGGGCGCCCTTTGCCGACCTCTTCGCGACGTTGGGCCGTCTCCGCTCCGGGGTCATCCGCCGATAAGGTCTCGGCGGCATCTGCAGTGCGGCGATTGGCCGCCTCGGAATTCGGCCCGCGTTGCAATTGTGACGACGGGTCGGTGGTAGCGTCGGCCACTTCCATTCGCTGGCTTTCCCGCAAGTTGGCAGTGGGGTCTTCTGTGCGGCCACGACGACTTTCGCGTTCTATTTCAGATTTCGCCACCCCTTGGTCCTCCGGTTGCCGCTCTCCGGTGCGTGGTGCCGGGATGTCCAAGTCGGGACGCGATTCGACTGTCTCTTCGTAATTGTCGAGTTGGGTTCCGTCCGCTGTCCGTTCGGTCGCCGGGACACTGCTTTCGGCGCTTGGGATTTCAAGTTGGTCCTCTGGCATTTCGTCGGGAACATCGGCAAGCGCCACTGGTTCGGGGTCTTGCGGCGACTGCTCTTCACGGGCGATCTCCGGGAGTTCCTCGGTCGCGTCTTCGTAACTTTGACGCTGCGTGGCGGGCAGTGGCGTCGGGGTTAGGGCATCCCAAGCTGGGGCATTGGGGTCGGCGACTTGTTGCTGATCGTCGATCGCGGTGAACACCAATTGCTCGATCTCAAAGGTTGGCTCTTTGGGTTTGACACGGATGTCGGCGCCGGCCATGGGGATTTTATCCGTGCCCAATGCCAGCGCGCAGTGGGCAATGATCGAAATCATTAACGAGATCCGCACTTGCCGCGCATTGCCGTGGCCGGTGATGAACATAAATGCCAAAACCACCGTGGCCAACCCCAGCGCTACCCAGGCCAGGTTCAACAGCCAATTGTTGGACGACAGCGAGGGTAACCAGTTTTCGAGTCCGGTGAAAATTGTCGCACTCATTGCGGATCCTCACCTTCGACACGAGCGGCCAATGTGAAATGTTTGATTTGGGCCTGTTCGCAGATGCTCAGAACGTCGATCACCTGTTGATAGGCGTTGTTGCCATCCGCGCGAATCATCACCGCTTGATCGGCGTAACGCTGTTGGGCTTGTTGCAGCCGTACGTTGAGTTCGTCGATCGTTAGAAACTGACCAGCCACTTTGATGCGGCCGTTGCGAAACACATTGACTTCGATCCGGTCGGGCGGATTGGTCAACGGCCGCGCTTCGCTGACGGTGGGCAGGTTGATATCGAATTCCCGTTCCAACTCCGTAAACCGAGCGCCCACCATAAAGAAGATGATCAACAGAAACACGACGTCGATCATCGGCGTCAGGTTCAACGTCGGTTCTTCGTGTTCTCGAACTTTCAGTGGCATAACTCATCCCCCGGCGTCAATGCCCGGCGAGTGCGGTAGTTGGACATTAGCGAACGCTTACGCGGATTCGGCCCTGACTTTGTCTTTGGCGTTTTTTCGTGATGATCGATCATTTTCGCGGCGTTCGGCGAGAGATTCCGCGGAGATCAATCCGACCACCTTTTGTGCGAGGCCGTCCATTTCCATTACCAGAATGTCGACGCGGCCGGAGAGGTACATGTAGAGAATCAACGACGGAATCGCGACGGTCAGTCCGCCGGCTGTCGTCAGCAACGCCACGCCAATGCCACCGGCGAGTTGTTCGGCCTTGCCCATTGCCGTGCCGCCGGCGATTTGATCAAAGGCCATGATCATCCCCACGACTGTTCCCAACAGACCCAATAAAGGTGCCACCGTGGCGACACCGTTGAGGACCCGCAAATGCCGTCGCAAATTAGAGACCTGCCGCTCACCGCCATCGATAATGGCCTGTTCGATCTCTACGCTCGGTTTGCCCCACTTGCGGACGCCGTGGGCGAATACCTGTGCTATCGGGCTGCCGTTTTCTTCGCACAATTTGACCGCCAATTGCGGGTCGAGTCGATCTTGTTCAAGGTGTTCTAAAAATCGTGTCACAAAGGCATAGGGAATCACGGTGCGACGACGCAATACCATCAAGCGTTCGATCGAAAACCAGGTTGCAATGATCGAGGCAATCACAATCGGTAGCATGAACCAGGTCATGTTCCCGGCGGTTAGTTTTTCAAACAACGTCGCGGGACGCGCTGCCGCATTGGCACGATTCGCATCGTTGGCTGCATCCTCAACTGGCGCCGGTTCTGCGGCCGATTCCGGTTCAGTTTCGGCGGCAGGCTCGGTGGTCCCTTGAGCGAAAGTCACCGCGGGGACGACCGCCAATAGCCAGCAACCGACGATAATGGCGACAAAATGACCTCTGGGCAGACGAAGAGGTGCAATGTATTTCCAAGACATGATCGATTCCATCGATATCACGTTTTGCGAGAAGCTCGCGGAAATGCCACGCGGTGTAATTCTGCACCGGCGACGGAGTCGGGCAATGTTCGCCGGAGCGCGCATTGCGTCGTTCAAAGGTCTGTTTCAAGGCACGAGCGGCGAGATCCGTCTCGAGCGACTGGTTCCTGAATGGATGGTGGTTTAACGGGATGCCTTCAAGCGGGCATCAGCGAGTCGAGCTTTCGCACTCTCGGCATGTTTACTCTCGGGAAATCGTTTTAACAAATCCTCATACGCTTCGGCGGCCTTGTCCCAGCGATTTAGCTTTTCTTCGCACATGCCAACGCTCAGCAGCGAGGCGGATTGGTATTCAGGAAAATCATAGAGAATATCCACCTTCAACAACTCGGCAATCGCCTGCTCGTAGTCCTTTTGATGAAAATAGGTATTCGCCAAGATAAATTGACTCTTGGCAGCCGTTTCTGTTTTTTGCCCCGATTCGCTTTCCGTGACCCGGCGAAACGCCTCGCGGGCTTCATCAAATTTGGCTTGGTTATTCAAGCTCCGCCCGAGCACTTCGTCGGCCTGATACAGGTAGGGTGACTTGGGAGAGGCGGCGCGAAATTCGGCAACTGTTGCCGCGACATCGTCGTAACGTTTTTCTTGTAGGTGAATCTCGGCCAGGAGCAGCCAAACCGAAGGAAACCAATCCAGCTTTTCCACGGTCTCGCCTTCGGTTGATTCACCGTCGGCCAACGCCGGCTCGGTGCGGGCTTTTCGTAATTCATCCAGAGCAGTGCGGGCCTTGTCGAATTGCCGCAACTCATAGTAGGCCTGGGCAGCGCGAAACCGCGCGTCCCATTGATGTTTGCCTTGGGGGAAATCGGTCAGCGACCGTTCGCTCAACTCCTGGGCCGCTTTCCAGTGTTCCTCAATGACATTGATGGCAATCAAACGAAAGAGCGCCTCTTCGCGAATTTTATCGGTGAGTTTTGGATTCGATTCGAGTTGCTGAAACGCCGGCCGCGCCTCGGCCAGCTTTCCGGCGATAAGATCGCTGATGGCCAATTGCAACCGGGCATCGTTGGCCAGCGGACTGTCAAGGTGCTCCGCTACAATACGGCGACAGATAGCATCGCTGCGTTCATAGTGTTTCGCCGCATGGAGCATGACAGTCCATTCGTTGAGCAGCTTGTCCATGTCGTCGCGCTGGGGGTATTTTTTAGTCAGAGCGGCGTACATTGCATCGGCGTCGTCGATACGCTGCGAGGCGCGCAACTGCCGCGCTGCTGCCAAACCAGCTACGAACGCCTTGTCGGAAGGAGCATATGCCTGGAAAACGTTCTTGAAGACTTGGGCGGCTTCTTCGATCTTGCCCAATTCACGCAGGCTAGCGCCGTGCTTGAACCCTGACTCTGCCGCGAGGCTGTGTTCGGGATAGTCAGTGACAAAGGTGGCGAATGAGTCGGCCGACAGGTCGTACTGTTTTTGTTGGTACTGCGACCATCCCAGGCCGGAAAGACCGATGGGCCGGTATTTCGAATCCTTGTCCATCACGGACAGAAGCTCAAACAGCTCTGCAGCCCATGGGAAGTCGCTATTGTCGTAAGCAATGTTGGCCAACTCTTCGGTCGTCCGTGCAAAATCTACGCTGTGGGGCCAGCGGGACTTGAGTTGCGTATGGTCGGCAACAGCGGTCGCTTTATCCCCCAAGTGGGCGGCGGCCCGTGCGCGGATCCCCAAGGCTTGTGAGACGAATTCGCCCTCTGGAAGCATTTTCAGATAAGCGGAAACCGACGTGCCCGCCGGTCCGTATTCCTTCAATTTCAGATGACACAGGGCATCTAGCACATAGGCATCGACGTATGCGGTGTCGGTCGGGTTTTTATTCAGCTGTGCGGTCAGTGGAGCGATCACCTCCAGAGCTTGCTGGTATTTGCCCAACTCATACATCGTATACGCGAGAAAATAACGCGCCCGCAATTGCGTCGTCTCAATTTCGCTTTCTTGCATCACGGTGCGGAATTCTTGTTCCGCGGCGGCGAATCGCTCAGCGGTCTGCTTGGGATCTCCCGTCTTGGCCAGCGCCAGATTGATGCGTCCCTGAACCAAGCGTTGGCGATACCTCAATCCGCTGGTGGGAAATTCTTGTGTGAATCGTGCAATGAGTTCTTCGGCTTGGGAATGTTTGTTGCCCTTGAGTGCCGCCAGCGCCGCAGCATGCAAGGCATCGTCGGACAACGCATGCTCGGGCCAACGTCGGATTAATTCCAAATAGTGCGCCACCGACTTGTCGGTCTGATTGAGTCGCTGCTCTGTATCGGCCCAGTGATACAACGTGCGGGCGGCTTCGGGGGCGTCACTCAATTGTGCATAGTTCACGGCAAAGACTTCCGCCGCTTTTGCGTACTGGCCTGCCGATTTCAAACTGGCACCCTGCCAAAAACTCGCATCAGCGGAGAGCTTCTCGTTGTCGGCCAAGTGGCTTAAAACATCAGCGGCCTGCCGATAGTCGCCCGTTCCGAAAAGCGATTTGCCGAGTTTCAGTTGAGCATCGGCAACCAGCGGGCTGTCGGGAAATTCCTCCACCACAGCTGCATAAGCCGTCGCTGCTTTGGCGTGATTGTTCTGATCGAAATAGAGGTCGGCCAACAGCATTCGCGCTTCCGCAGCTGCTTCGCCGGTTAGGTCTCGCGACAATTCCGCGTAGATCGCTTCGGCTTCGTCCATTTTTTGAAGTTGGCCGTACGCCTTGGCCAAACCGAATTTGGCTTGGTTCGCCAACGCTTTGTCGACTTTGTTTGCGGCGACCGTATTGTAGAGCTCGATAGCTTCGGCCGGTTTGGCAAGCGCCAATTGTGCTTCGGCGCGGTTGTAGGTCGCGCGGGTGGCCAGGGGATCGTTGGGGAACTTTTGCAGAAACTGCTCGAGCTCGCCATCGGCGGACTGATAATCATCCAGTAAGAAGCTACATTCGCCCACACGGTACATGGCGTGGCTGAGGTAGCGGCTATCTTGGTGCTTGGCGATGAAAGACCGAAAGACTTCGCGGGCTTGTTTGAATTCCTTGAGATTGACCAGCGCCATCCCCAGAAAAACCTCGGCCTTTTCGGCCTTGGGGTGGTCCGGCAGATCTTTGAGGAACGTACGGAATTCGTCGACCGAGAGGGCCCACTTGGCGCGTTGATAATAACCCGTCGCAAGCCGGTAGCTTTCCAGACCCTCAGCAGATGCAGCATCAGCCAATGCCAAGCAAGCGGTGGTCGCGCAGGCGAGCACTAAAACCGACTTGTTTAACAGGGTGTGGAATCGTTTCGATGCGACTTGTGCCATTCCCTTCACCTTAACTGTCTCTGACCGTTTAAAACGTGAAAACGTTTTCGTCGCGAAGTCTAGACTCGCTTCGTCGCCGGAGTCGGGCGACGACCGCCCCTTCCACGGTAATGTTGAATTTCTGCAAGAAATACCGCTTCCAGGCTGGTTATGTTACCTGTATCGAGGCTGGCTCGGCAAGCGGGATCGTATGTGAAGGGTGCTGGTTGGTGAGAACGGTCTGTTCTGCAGAATTCAAAATGCAGATCCCCAGGCAACATAATACAGCCACGTCATTTCCCGAACGGCAATTTGTGCAATAACGGTTTCAAGACGATGGTTTGCATTCTCTGGCCGGGGAGTCGCTGGTGAACTCAAGACAAAAAGCCGCGTCGGCAATGTCGCCGACGCGGCTTTTGAGTCCATAGTCGTGTCGTCCGTCGTTATCCAATCGCCCCGAAAGTTTGGTTGAAGGCTCGATCGCGAAAGTGTTTCATCGTGATTGCCATTCCCTACTTTTAAGGTATACGAAACTACTAGTGAACTTACTCTACGCAACCTTCGCCGCAGATGTCGGAAGGTCCGCCGGCACAGCGAATCAGGTGGTCATGGTCGATGTAGACCACTTGCACGGTTGCATCTTCGGTCGTGAACGGAATCGGCCAATCCGAACGTTTGATTTTGTCATAGTAGACGGTGCACTTGTAGTGGCATTTGTGCAATTTTGCCGGGCCAGCCATCGGGTAGAACCGGCATTCGCCGACGTGGTCGACACAAGGTTCTACGACGATGCGGACGTTGTTGCGAACCGTCTCGGCAACGAAGGGCAGGCCTCCACCCACGTCATCCGGCAGAGCCCGCATGACTTCGTCCTCAGACGGTGGATCTTGACAGAACAAAGGAGCATTCTCTCCTTCGACTGGATCCAGAATCGGCACGCGATTGTACCGTTCTTCTTCCCAGTATGAATCTTCAATCAATTGGCTGAAGTAAGGACTAACCGGGATGATCGGCGTTGCCTTCCAGAACTTGGAAGCCACAAGCGCGTGGTCCCAGAGGAATCCTCGTGCCAATGTACAGCCGCTACTCGTGAAGGTGACGAGGCACACCGCGGTCAGCAGTGTTAGCCTTTGCGTCAGCTTATTGAGCCTATTCATGGAAATGTTCTCCGAAAGATTCCGATCAGGCGATCCGGTTGGTTGGGTGATACTAAATTTCCCTGCTACTGTTATCGTGAATCGACAGTGCACAACTTGTGAAAATCTTCCAATTATGCCGATTTTGTCGATTCTCGAGGTCCCGTCCATCTTGCAACACGATCATCTCGTTGGGCGCGCGGTCAAGTTGTTTGGCTTGCCGGCGTGTGATGAATCCAAGTCGTGGTAACAAAAAGATCTCCGGGAGAGGTGCTCCCGGAGATCTGGTCGATCACGTACTGATTTGTTGCAGTGTGGCTGTTAACCCGTCGGGGGTTACCAGTTCTTGGGAGCCAAGAACCACCACCATTTTTCGGTCCGGGGGCTGAAGTTCAGCTTCCAGTAACCGTCATCCCATTCCAGCTGTGCTTTCCGCCATCCCAACGGTACTTGGGGATAGGGGTAGAACGGCCCAATGTAAGGCCATGCTGCGGCACTGTACTCTTTGGGATACGTGACTTGGGAGTAGTTGGGGTGGGAGGCATAGGCAGGCCAGGCGTGTGTCGGTAGGTTGGGCATGTCCTGGACCGCGTGCGACGCGGGCGTGGCCATGGCACCATACGACGGGATCGGTGCTCCGGCCGGCGGTTGCATTCCCTGAACGTGTTGGACTTGTTGGACAGCTTGGCGAGGAACCGATGTCGGGACGCGGGTTACGCGGCCGTGATGCGGCATTTCCTCAGCTGAGGCGAGTTGGATACCAGACGGATTCGCAGGCCGGGCCGCACTACGCGGTGCCGTCGGACGCTGTCCAGTCGGACGCTGAGCAGCCGTGCGGGCCGTTGCGGCCGGACGCGGTGCTGAGATCCGCAGTTGGTTATCAACCCGTTTGACATCCGAAACGCCGGTGACCACCTTGGTGATGGCCGCTTTGTGACGCAGGCTCGGGGCGTGTCCGGTCAAACGTGCCACACCGCCTTTGTACTCGACGGAGATGTCATGCCCTTTCAAGTCCTGAGTCCGCAAAGCCTTGCCGATTTGCTCGGCAACTTGTTGATTCGATTTGACTGCTTTGCTGTCGGCCGTCGGCTTGTCAGACTTTTTGCTGAACCAACCGGCTTCCGTGACCGCGGGAGTCATCGCCATGAGTCCCAGCGCCAGCAACCAAAAGTGGTAACGTCGCATGAAATGCTCTCCTTGATAGTTTCTTTACGTTCAGCTTGGCATTGGGGCCAGCCAGTTCGGTTGAACACGACTCGTCGGCGAAATCCTTGTGATGCTCTGCCGCCTCGTCTACTTTTTCTCTGGTGACACGTTCGTGTCTCTTCAAAAACGCGACGGTAATCATCGCAAAGTCTGCTTCAGCGTTTGGTTCGCGGCAGTCCCGTGCCGTCGGTTTAACGCCATTCCTTTCGAGTTCGTCATGTCCAGGACTTGGTTCGAATGACAGTGCATTCGTGGTTGTTTCCACGTCCACCGGGCCTTGCCGGAGGTTCGTTGGCACCGTCTACGTCACAAGCCACTGATCAAGAACCGGCGCAAGGCTGGTTCGGGACTCACTGTATAGATCGGCTGTCTCGGTTCGATTGGACAAATTTTTCCGATTATTTCGGCAGATTTGGGTAGGTTCATGACTAGCCCTAACTCAAAACAGACCGCCAGTCGGGGCGGAACGCAATTTTGAGAGCCAGGAAGTCAAAACCAACAAAAGAGTTGCGTGCATTCCGTCGCGATTCGTGGGGGTTTCTACCGCCTCTCAGTAAGAAACGGGTGGCCGCATCGAGCAAGTGATCGGGGCTACGAAAGAGGTTGTGACTCCACGATTGTCTCCAAATTCATAGAGCTGTTGCGTCGGTTTCGGAGCCGGGGAGGGACGTCGGATCGGCGATACATCGCTCGACTGCCCCTTGCCAGTCTGGCTGTAACGGATAAACTGAGGTATGTGGACGTCCGCTTGACAGGCAGTCAGTGCGTCCGTGATCAAAGAGGAAAATGTGGGGGCTTGAGGACATGTCGGCTTGGGGACCGCAACATTTCGCGTTCTTGCTCGCGATCATCGGAATGCTGCTGTTGTTCGGTGAAGTCTTGATTCCGTCGGCCGGGGCGATCTTTGTGACCGCCATCGCCTGTTTGGCAGCTTCAGTGTTTTGCGCCTGGCAGGCGTGGTGGACGACCAACCCGGGTTATTTTTGGGGGTTCGTCGCAGGACTGGCGATCACCCTCCCGATGGCGGGGTATTGGATGTTGAAGTTGTGGGAACGCATCTTATTTCGCGCCGATGATGCGGAACGACAATTGACTAAGACGTCACCCGCCGGAGAATTGAAGATGCTCATCGGAAAACAGGGCCGCACGGTTTCTCCGCTGATGCCCGCCGGCATTGTGGTGGTCGATGGCGAGCGCATTCATGCTTCCAGTGAAGGAATGATTGTTGAACGTGATGAACCAATCCGTGTTGTCGACGTAAGATCGAATCGGTTAATCGTCCGCGTGGTCGACGCCGAAGAAATCCGCGATGCCGATCTCAAGACGGGGCTTGAGGATGCGGACAGCGATGAGCCGCTTGACTTTAATGTGTCAGAGGGGTAAACAGCAGAGAGACAAGGTTACTGCGTATTGGACAATTCGACCGTTTTCGCCGAGAGAATGACCGACATGGAACTGTTCGCCGAATTATCATCTCAATGGACCATTATCATCGGCCTGGCGGTTTTCTTCGGCGCCATTTTGCTGATGGCCGTATTTGCACGCTACGCCAGTTTATGGATCCAGTGCAAAATGACGCGGGCCGGGATCGGCCTGTTTAGCTTGGTGAAGATGAGTCTGCAGAAGATCAACCCTACGGTGATCGTCCGCAGTAAGATCATGGCCGTCCAAGCACAGTTGCCCTACGTAATCAGTTCGCGGGCGCTGGAGGCGCATTACTTGGCACGCGGCAACGTGCCTCGTGTGATTCAAGCATTGATTGCAGCCCATCGTGCGAACATCGAACTCGACTGGGAAACCGCTCAGGCGATCGACCTAGCAGGCCGGAATGTGTTGGAAGCGGTGCAAACCAGCGTGTATCCCAAAGTCATCGACTGTCCCGACGTGAAAAAGGGGCAATCGACTTTGGACGCAGTCGCCGGCGACGGAATTCAATTGCGTGCACGCGCTCGCGTGACGGTGCGTACCAACTTAAAACAACTGATCGGGGGAGCCACCGAAGAAACAATCATCGCTCGTGTCGGGCAGGGGATTGTTTCGGCCATCGGTTCGACGAATAGTTATAAGGTGGTGCTGGAAAATCCGGACATGATTTCCCGCAAGGTGTTGGACATGGGACTGGAAGCGCAAACGGCGTTTGCAATTGTCTCGATTGATATTGCCGACATCGACGTTTCGGAAAATGTCGGTGCACGGTTGCAGGCTGATCAGGCGGAAGCCGATACACGGGTTGCTCAAGCCAAGGCAGAACAAAAACGGGCTGAATTCGCTGCTCGCGAACAAGAAATGGTTGCAAAAGTCCAACAAAACCGTGCGGAAGTCGTGTTGGCCGAAGCAGAAGTCCCCAAAGCCATTGCTGACGCGTTCCAGTCGGGGCAGTTGGCCTTGATGGACTATTATGATCTACATAACGTTCAAGCCGATACCAAAATGCGTATGGCGATTGCCGGGAGCGGAACCGGCGGTAGTGTCGGCAGCAATCCGGCGTGAAACCGTTTGTAATTAGATCGGAGATGAGGCTTGGGAATGAGTGATATGATGCCACATGCCGTTTTTGCGTTGGGCGTCGAAGATATACTCCCAGTGATCTTTGTGCTGATCGGGATTGTGTCGTGGATCATCAATGCGCTGAAAGAAAAGTCACAGGTCAACGAGCGTGCAGCGCGTCCCGTGCGGCCGCCGCAAAAAAAACGGGACGATTCGCTGCAAAGCGAGATTGATATCTTCATTCAAGAAGTGACCGACCAGCGCGGCGATCAACGGCAACGAAAACCGCAACAAACACGCCCCGCAGCAAACAGGCAGCGACCGGCGACGCCCCAGCCCCGTGACCGCCGACCGCGTCAAACGCAAGCTCCGCCGGCTGTGCCGCCGCCCAAACCTGAGAAACATGTACGCCCGGGCGACGATATCTCCACGCGAAAAGGTCCGGGCAACCGCGACCTTGGAGGAAATCTGACGCGGCATATTGAAGAACGGATGAAGTCGCACACAGTTCGTGATGCAACCGAAAAACGGTTGGGCCACGATGTGGACGCCAGTGTGGCGGCTCATCTCGGAATTTCATCATCTGCGAAGTCGTCTGATACAGTAGTTCCTCAAAGCTCGACGATTATCACTCAGGTGCAAAAGATGCTGTCCAATCCTGAATCCGCTGCGCAAGCGATTCTGCTCAACGAAATTCTCTCGCCGCCGCGATCTAAGCGATCCTGATGCTGCAGAGCACCTCCGTTTTTCCTTTTTAAAGACGATTTTTCCTCCGGCGTCATGTATTGCCGCCCACGTGGTTCGCGCAGCCCGTGCTGAAACGTCGATTGACGATGCCACCATCTCCACCGCACATCATGCTCTTTGCCGGACCGTTCCAATTGCGGGGAACCTGTTCGTATACGATGCGGCTAATTGAGCATCTGCCAAAAAACGGATTCGGGGTCTCGGTGAATTGTACGGATGCGGACCTAATTCGCCGACAGATGCCGGGCGATGTCCCCCTGCGAGAATATCGCCGTCTAACGACCCCGATATGGGGACGCGCGGTGCGGCATATGATGTTTAAAGATGTGGAGTCGAAGCCGCCTGACTTGTTGCATATCCAATCGCGGCAGATGTGGCAGGATGGGCGGTGGCTGGCGCGGCGGTTGCAACGTCCATACGTCGTCACGGTACACGACCACTTGTATGACAAAGAAACGTTCGGTGTCGATTTCAAATGGTGCCGTAAGATTATTGCCGTCAGTGAATCAGTTAAAGCCAACTTGTTGGAACGCACCTCATTTGCTGAGGACCAAATTGCCGTCATCCATACTGGCGTGGGCATGCCGGACGCCAGCCAAACGCGGCCGCCGCTGCAACCCGGGCACGTCCCGGTCGTTGGCACAGCAGGTCCATTGGAAGCAGTCAAAGGGTTTCCGTTTTTTCTGAGCGCCGCACAGCAAGTGCTGGCGAGTGGACGCGACGTGGAATTCCTCATCGCAGGCGCCGGTCCGGAAGAGGCCAACCTACGGCGGTTGACCCGCGAATTGGGGATCACCCAAAAAGTGACCTTTGTTCCGAACTTTTCGGAACTCAATGAATCGTTGGCCGCCATGGACATCTTTTGCCTTCCTTCGCTGCAGCAAGGATTGGGCACGATCATGCTTGAGCCGATGGCGATGGCCAAACCCGTGATTGCGACCTGCGTGGGGGGAGTCTATAGTGTGGTCGAGGATGGTCGGACCGGCTTGATGGTTCCGCCGTCGAATAGTCAGGCGTTGGCCGAAAAAATTCTGGATCTGTTGAATCATCCCGATCGCGCCCGCGCGATCGGCGAGGCCGCACGGACGCGTGTGCTTTCCGATTTCAATATTGAAAAGATGATTCATCAAACCGCGGGCTTGTACCGTGATATTCTGGAAGCAGAAAAACCCGCCACGCCTGTCGCCGCCACGACCACCAAATAACGACTTGCCCTCCGCATTCCGGTCCGCGGCCGGACTGCCCTTCGCTAGTGCCTGAGTATCGCCCTGCTATGCATGCTGAAATTATCTCCATCGGTTCAGAACTGACCACAGGCGCCAAACTGGATACCAATAGCCAATGGCTCAGTCGAGAACTCGCCGGCATTGGGATTCCTGTGTACTATCACACCACGGTCGCCGATGACTTGGCCGCCAACGCCGACGTACTGGCAACCGCGGTCAGCCGCGCGGACGTGGTGTTGATTACCGGCGGGTTGGGGCCCACCCAAGATGATCTGACCCGTGAGGCACTCGCCGAAATGTTGGCCGTGCCGTTGGAATTGGATGAGCCGTCGTTGGAGTTTATTCAGGGATTATTCGCCAGTCGAAATCGTGAGATGCCAGAGCGCAACTCAGTACAGGCGATGTTTCCCCGCGGCACGCAGCCCATTCCGAATCATCGCGGAACAGCGCCGGGGATCTGGGCGGAAATCCCTCGCGACCAAGGCCGTTCTGATTGCAAACTCGCTGCGATGCCGGGTGTTCCCAGCGAAATGTACAAAATGTTTCAGCAGCAGGTCGTGCCGAAATTGCAGAACGAGGTAGGGCCTGCGCGATATATCCGTTCCGCACGCATCAACTGTTTCGGCCCCGGTGAATCGCAGGCCGAGCAATGGCTTGCCGGGCTGACCGCCCGCGGCCGCGATCCGGAAATCGGCATTACCGTCTCCAAGGCCACCATCACGCTGCGAATCACTGCGCACGGCGCTAGCAGCGAAGAGTGCGAATGTAAAATTCAGGAATCCAAAACACTGATTTACGAACGCATGGGCCAATCGGTCTTCGGCGAAGAAGACCAAGAGCTGCAACACGTGGTCATTGACTTGCTGGCTCAGCAAAACCAGACGTTGGCAACGGCTGAGTCGGGTACGGGAGGTCTGTTGGCGCATCATCTCACCGAAATCGACGCGCTCGGCCTAGCTTATTTGGGGGGTATCGTTGCTCCCACGGATTCAGCAAAAACCGATTTGTTGGCCGTACCCGCCGAGGTCCTAGCAGCACACGGCCCAATTAGCGGTGAGGTGGCCGAAGCGATGGCGGTTGGGTGCCGAACGCGATTGAGTGCGGACTATGCGCTGGCCGTCACCGAATGCCCCGCCAGCGCGGGGGACATCGCGCCCGAAACGGTTCCCTGTGCGTATATTGCATTGGCCAGCGACTCTGAGGCAATTTCGCGACGGATCACTCTGGGCGGTGATCCAGGAATCACAAAGGCCCGTGTAGCCAAGGCTGCGCTCAATCTGCTGCGTCTTTCCATGACGGGCGGATTGTCCGCTGATTAGCGGTCCAACGGCAACGGTCCGAATTCTCCTGTGCGTGCGCGGTAGAGAAACAAACTGTGGTCAGGGAACTGTCGTTGTAACTCGGCTATAGAATATTCGTCCGGAAGATAGTGGGCGACTAAAACATCCGCCTGCAAATCGGGGTCGTTCACCACGTAATCGATGTGTAATACCCCTGGATCGGGCTCGACAAAAACGACCGCCGGTTTGGGCAGCGCCTGCTGCGCGATCAACTGTTGAAACAAGGCGTGCTTTTGCCGGCCGAAGCGGACTTTGACGATCTCATGCGTGATCCGCGGTTCCCAATACGGATCAAAAGAACCGTAGCTCATCCAGACTGCCGACAATACAACAGCTGCCCACCAACGGGGCATCCAAGGACGGTCCTCCTCGCGCCAAAACTGGACCAGCCGCGCGGTCGCCACCGCGAAGACAATGCACCACAGCGGTCCGGACTCAAACACGTAATGCCAATGCATGATGCCGTCAAACCAGTAGGGAATATGCGCAGCATGCAAAGAAACGATCGCCCAGAACATCAACCAAGCGTTGCCGTCACGGAGGGGAACCACCAAGACGAATACAATGGCTGCCATACACAGCGGCACAAATCCCAACGTCCAACGCCAACTGGCAATCGATCGCGTCACAACATTTTTTGTCGCCAGTCGCGGCGTCAGGTTTAGGGCCCAACGGTCATAGCCATTCAAGACGCGCGGGCCGAGCCGTTGCTCACCCCGCACGACGTTATTGAATCCATACACATGCCGCGGAGTGTAAATGTCGGTGTAGAGTTGGTAGGGGCTATCCAGGGCGCTTCCGGTAATCGCATGGTTGTAGGCCATCATGGCCGCCATGCCCACGACAATCGGCCCTCCCAGCACAACAGCATGTAGAAAACGTGTTTTCAGTGGCACCTCCGCTGACCGCCCTGCGGTCACCAGCCAATAGGCGAACGCAATTCCAAACGGCAATCCCACGCCCGCTGCTGTCATGGGCCGGCAGTACATGGCAAACGTCAGTCCGATTCCCGCACACAGGGCATAACCGATCCGTTTCCGCGTTCGCCAACGTACGAAGGCAAACAAGAAGAGTGAAAGACCGACGAGTGTGGGGTGATGGGCCAGCAACATATTGCTGAACCAAGCCATGCCGGGTGAAACGGCTATGAGCATGCCCGCGACAAATCCGGTTCCGTCGCCGCCCAATTCGCGTGCAGTCCAGAAAACGAAAAACGCCGTGACTGCTCCGGCAAACCAATGCCCCCAATAGGGCTGTCCGATGGACACAAACGGCGCCATCCATAACCCCGTTCCCGGAAAGTAGCGGCTGGCAAATCGACCTTCATTCAACACGTGCATCTGATCAAACAGACGCGGGGCTTCGTGGCTGGGAAACGAGACCTTGCCGGCGAGAAATGTTTTGGCCTGAAACAGATAGCTGTATTCATCGTGATAAGTCGGCGGCAACCCCTCAAAGTGGCGTGCGATGAGCGCGCTGACGGTAAGAGCGACAAGGCCGCAGCCGATCGCCATCATCCAAGCCCGTACCCCGGCGGGTCCGTTCTGTGAAATATCGGTCGTCCACATCAGTGGGCGCGGTTTGTTGTCATCGCGACGACGACGGCGGTTGGTCAACTGGCCGCGAGACCACCACGCCAATGGCGCAATGAGCAACAGCGGTAGATACAACGGCGTGTCCCAATAGGAACTGGATGGCCAGCCAAGGATATCCTCATTGTCCAACCCCGTCTCGCCCCAACGACAGATCGCCACCGGCAGCAAAATGCACCAGGCCGCAAGATAAGCGACGACTTGAGCAATCAGCAGACGTCGTCGGCTGGATGTTGGTGGGGGAACATTCGACATAAATTAATCCGCAGCGCTGGGCGGGTGTTTGATTTGAGGAACTGCAAGGATGTGGCTACTGGTCTGGATTATCGACACTCGGCGGAATTAACGCCAGCAACGCGAATCTCCGAATGTTAGGGAGAATAGGTTGCCCCATTCAAACGTGAGCGGCTGGAATAGCCGTTTGCTGTTGACTGAGGTAGCGTTTCTGGCGGATTTCTGACCGCAAAGCGTTTCGGTAACTGGGGAAGGCCTGAATCTCCCCACGAAAACGTCTTTACGGATGAGTAGTGATGCGTTATTGTGTGCATCAAATACGATCTGTTATGAGTGTTTTTTGTTCGGGGGAAATTTGATGACACGCGACGAAATTTATGTGGAAATGCAGCAATCACTGATGGACGTGCTGGGGCTTGATGCGGATGAGGTGGAACCCTCTTCCCGATTCTTTCATGACTTACAGGGGGAATCGATCGATTTGTTGGATCTGTCGTTTCAGTGCCAGAAGATATTCGGTATCGACCTGAAATTTCAAAATTTGACCACCGCCGGGTTTTTGGAAACCAACGATGCTGGAAATCTCACGGAGGCATCCGCCCAGCGGTTTCAGTCCGCTTTTCCGTTTCTGGATATCGATCAGCTCCGGGCCGATCCTTCGGTCGAGGGAATT
Source organism: Symmachiella macrocystis (assembly GCF_007860075.1). Taxonomy (NCBI): domain Bacteria; kingdom Pseudomonadati; phylum Planctomycetota; class Planctomycetia; order Planctomycetales; family Planctomycetaceae; genus Symmachiella; species Symmachiella macrocystis. Next base: position 273,323 of record NZ_SJPP01000003.1, on the reverse strand, counting down.
AAAAACATGCTCACCGTCGATGCGTTGGTCTCGATGGTGGAACATGCATTGGCGACCGTATCGGCGAAATGAGGGATATGATTGGACGAATAAAGTATGAAGCGCCCCGATATCAGCAGCAGAGGGGACCGGGAACATCGACGCGGAGGCGTGGGGACCGTACAATGTCGGGCGGGGTGTTTTGTAATCTCCCGCTCGTTCATTCCTTCACGCATCTCCCGGAGAGCCTGTTGTGAAAAAGTCGACTGTTGTGATCGTTGCGACGCTCTGTTTAGCATTCGCCGTTCCTGCCTTGGCCTGTTCGGTGCCAGTGTTTCGTTATGCCCTAGAGCGTTGGGTGTCCGATCCGTATGAAGTGCTTGTGTACCATCGCGGTCCTTTATCCGAGGATCAACAGGCGGTTGCCGATTTGCTCTCCAGCGACGGCCATGCGGGCAAGGTCCATGCCAATGTGAATCTAACGCTTGTCGATTTGGACGCTGATCCTGATCCGCAACTGATCAAGATTTGGGAGTCTCAAGAAACCGAGACGCTCCCTTGGCTGGTGGCCCGATACCCGCTCCCCACACGCATTCCGGTCGACGCTTTTGCCGGGCCGCTATTGGAGGAGAACGTGCAACGATTGCTGGATTCACCCACGCGCCGGGAAATCGCCCGCCGTTTGCTTACCGGCGACACGGCTGTGTTGGTGTTGCTGGAAAGTGGGGACCAGGAAAAGGATGAAGCTGCTTTTAAGCTTGTTGAAACACATGCGGAGCAAATGGCCCAGACCTTGAAGTTGCCGGAAATTGCTCCCGAGGATCTGGACGAAGTCTCCATCGATCCGCTGGCCTTAAAGCTCGACTTTTCGACGATTCGTGTGGCTCGGGATGATCCAGCGGAAAAAATGTTCGTCGAGATGTTGCTTGGCTCCGAAGAAGATTTGCATGATCTCAACGAGCCAATGGCGTTTCCAGTCTTTGGTCGCGGCCGTGTGTTGTATGCCCTCATCGGCGGCGGAATCACAACCGAGAACGTGCAGCAGGCGGGCGTCGATCTCACCGGCCCGTGCACCTGTACTGTCAAAGACCAAAACCCGGGCGTCGATTTGGTCATGGCGGTCGACTGGGATGGACTTGTTGAGCAAGAAGTCGAGATCGACAAAGCATTGCCCCCGTTGGCCGGGTTAGGCGGTTTTACGGAAGACATTCAACCATCAGCTACGACGGATGAAACAACGACCACAGATCCAACCACTACGGAAAATCCCACTACGAGCGTGGCCATCCTTGCAAGCGAATCGGTTGCAAGTGAATCGACAGAACCTGCTGAGGAAAGCCTTAATCACCTCGATACGAGAGTCTACTATTTTCCCAAACTGAGTCCTTTGTGGACCAACTTGTTGATGTTCGGTGGCTTTGCCGTGGTTGTCATCATTGGTGCCAGCATTTTCCTGTTTCGCAAGAAGACTTAACGTATCGCTCGAATCGCGGTACAAAGTTACCTCCTGGCAGTCTCCGAGTTTTCGCTCTAAAGAATCAATTCCATGAATGTTTGGCGTTTGGTCGTTCGAGAAATCGCTCATCGCAAACTCAATTTTCTGTTGGGATTGCTGTCGGTGGCGGTTGCCGTTGGTTCGCTTGTGGGGGCAATGACGTTGGTGCGGGGCAACGAACTCCGCACGGGCGAGTTGCTGGCGGCTAAACAGGCGGACGTCGAACAGGCTATTGTCGAAAAAGAAAAAGAGGTCGCCGCCGCCGGTGCCAAATTGAACGACGCCATGCGGAAGATCACCAAAGGGCTGGGTTTCAATATTCTCATTCTTCCGCAGGACCAGGACCTCAACGAGTTGCATGTTGAGGGGACTGCGTCGAAGTCGATGCCGGAAAAGTTTGTCACCACCCTGGCCGAATCACGGATAGTGACCATCAATCACTTGCTGCCGATCGTCTCCAAAAAGCTGCGGTGGGAGGAGTACGATCGCACGATCTTGCTGACCGGGACCCGTGGCGAAGTTCCGCAGGCGCATCGGGATCCTAAAAAACCGTTGCTGGACCATGTTCCGGCCGGCACGATGGTTTTGGGCTATCAATTGCACAAGCAGGCGGGGCTGAAGGTCGGCGATACGGTGACGTTGATGGATCGTGAATTCAAAATCACCGAGACCTATCCCGAACGCGGGACAGCGGACGATAGTACTGTGTGGGTGAATTTGACCGAAGCGCAAGAAATGCTCGGCATGCAAAATCTCGTCAACGCGATTTTGGCGTTGGAATGCAACTGCGCAACTCAAGATCGCCTTGCTGAAATCCGCAAGGACATCGCTGCCATCTTGCCCGGCACGCAAGTTATCGAACGTGGCCCTCCGGCGTTGGCTCGCGCCGAAGCACGCAACAAAGCACAATCGACTGCCGCAGCGGCCCTAAAACATGAACAAGAAGCGGGTCGGGAAACGCTTGAGCGCGAGACCGCGGGGCGGCAACTCGTGGAAAAACAGACCGAGGAGTTCGCCGCCGTGCTGGTGCCGGTGGTGATGATCGGTTGCGGGGTTTGGATCGGTTTTTTGGCGTTGATGAACGTCCGCCAGCGGAGCAACGAAATCGGCATTTTGCGGGCGATTGGTTTGAAGTCGACGCAGATTCTGTTGATTTTTCTGGGCAAGGCTATCTTGATTGGACTCGCCGGCGCGTTGCTGGGTTATGCCGCCGGGTACTTGGTTGGCGTTTCCTGGAGCGATTTTGCGACCACGTCGGTGAAGTCCGCGCGGCTGTTTGAACCACAGCTGTTGTTGCTGGCGGTCATTATCGCGCCGTTGCTTTCGGGGCTGGCCAGTTGGTTGCCGGCCATGTTGGCGGCCCGGCAGGATCCGGCGATTGTTTTGCAGGGCGATTAACCTCCCGCGACCGCTGCATTCATACCGTCCCTATTCAGCGGGGCGATTTTCTTGAACATTCAAGCACATCGATTTGCAACTTATGCTGTTATCAGTCACGGACGTGCAAAAATTCTACCCCTCAGCCAGCGGTACCGTCCGCGCGTTGGATGGTGTCAGTCTCGAGTTGGCGGCAGGAGAATTTACCGCCGTGCGGGGCCAGAGTGGGTCGGGAAAAACGACGCTCTTGTTGCTAGCCGGCGGCTTGTTGGCACCCGATGGGGGGACAGTCCTGATCAACGAGCAGGACCCCTACAAAATGGCTTCCGACGCCCGCGCGCACTTCCGCTCGACAGAAATCGGCTTTGTGTTTCAGCAGTTCCACTTGATTCCCTACCTCAGCGTGCTGGACAACGTGCTCGCCGCTTCGATCCCCACGCATCCCGCCGATGCGAAGCAGCGGGCCGCCCAGTTGCTGGCCAAGTTTGGGTTGGAGCATCGTCTGCATCACGTGCCGGGACAATTGAGCGTCGGCGAACGTCAGCGAACCGCGCTGGCGCGGGCGCTTTTGAATCAGCCGAAGTTGATCTTGGCGGACGAACCGACCGGTAACCTGGATCGCGAAAATGCGGAAGCAGTGCTGGGGCACCTCACGGAATTTGCGAATGATGGTGGAGCCGTGCTGCTGGTGACACACGATGACGAAGCGGCATCGCGGGCAAAGAGGACGATTCACATGGCCGCCGGCAAGGTTGTTGAATAACGGATTCGAGAATTACCAAAAATCGCTCGATTCGCCTATTTTATAGGCTCAAACACTCCTCGGCATCGCTCGTAAACAACGCCCGCTACACCCGGTTTTCCCGCGTTTATTGGGGGGGATTTTGTGGCAGGGTGTAGGCTGCACCTGTTTGAACGCCACTTAGACGCCGCCGAGTGGCAAGTTCGGCGAGGTTAGTCGTCTGTTTCACGCCTGCAGATTCGCTGGCTGTTTCCCGCCGCGAACGCCAACCGCATATCCCGACATGCCAGTCCGCATATCTCACTCTGGGCAGATTTTAGGGATTGTGCCACTTCCGCTTGATTTCCGGGTTGTCTTGGGCCACAATAGTGACTCAGAAAAAGGCAAGCAACTCACCTTTAGCATCGCATTGGATTCAAAGATTCATCATGAAACACATTCTTCTTGCCGGTTTGGTCAGTCTTGGTTTGGTTTCCTCTACTCAGGCGGGGATGATTTTAATTGACTACAATGACTCGGCGATTGCACCAACTTTCGGTGGGACCTGGAATACGATTGCTGCACCATCGGGCACGACTGCACTCGTCGACTCAAACAATGTGGCCACTGGCGTCAGTGTAAGTTTTTCCAGCGTCTGGTTTAATACCAATAGCAATTCGCCTTGGTCGAATGGGGACACTGCCTGGATTGATGGCGATGCTGCCGCAGACACTTTTTTAAACTCTAGCAGTGGAAGTTCCGTCTCGATCACTTTTAGCGGGCTAATCGCAGGTGCTGCATATCAGATAGACCATATAGGAGTACGGGCATCTTCCAGTAATCCCGTTGGCAACTACACGATCAATGGAAGCTTCGGGGATTCTACTCCAAGCGGTAATCAATACGATGCGACTTCGGATGGCTTCACGAACGGTGACTTCATTACTTGGAACTCAGTGGTCGCCAGCGGCTCAGGTGAAATCGTGCTTCAACTCGATGGCAATGGTTTTGCATATGCTTCCGCCAGCCGGATTACTCCGCTGGATTCAGCCGTCCCCGAGCCTTCCACGTTCGCCCTGCTCGGCATCGGTGGTTTGGCCCTGGTCGGTTACGGCTGGCGACGCAAACGGCAACAAGCTGCGTGAAACAGATTGTCAAAGAACTTCCAACCGTCGGCGCCCAAGCGTCGGCGGTTTTTTGTGCGCTGAAGCCATCCATCCCCAAACATAGTGGGAGAATTGGGGAAAGACGACCAATGTGGGACCGCACCAACTAGCTGTAGCGATACGACCATATACCTGCTGTTATGTCGTGATCCCACCAAGGTTGTTGAATAACGGATTCGGGGATTGCGAAAAGTCGCTCAAACCGCTTACTTTATAGGCTCAAACGCTCCTCGGTATCGCTCGCCATCAACGCCCGCTACACCCCGTTTTCTCGCGTTTTTTACGGATAGAATTTGCTTGCGGGTGTAGGCTACACCCGTTTGAGCAACGCTTAGACGCCGCCGCTTTGCAAGGTCGGCGGGTTTGTCTGCTTCACGCTCGCCGATTCGCTGGCTGTTTTCCGCCGTGTACGCCACACCGCATATCCCGACATGCCGGTCCGCATATCTCAGTCTGGGCAGTTTGTAGGAATTGTGCCGTTTTTGCTTGCTATGCGGGTTGTCCTGGGGCACAATGGTGACTCGAAATAGGCAAGCGACTCATTTTCAGCACCACGTTCGATTCAGAGATTCTTCCCCATGAAACACGTTCTTCTTGCCGGTTTGGTCAGTCTTGGTTTGGTTTCCTCTGCTCAGGCGGGGATGATTTTGATTGACTACAACGATTCGGCGAATGCACCAACTTTCGGTGGAACCTGGAATACGATTGCTGCACCATCTGGCACAACTGCACTCGTCGATTCAAACAATGTGGTCACTGGCGTCAGTGTAAGTTTTTCCAGCGGCTGGAATGATGACATTTTTAATTCGCCTTGGTCGAATGGGGACACTGCCTGGATTGATGGCGATGCTGCCGCAGACACTTTTTTAGGTGGAAGAAGTTCCCTCTCGATCACTTTTAGCGGGCTAATTGCAGGTGCTGCTTATCAGATAGACCATATAGGAGTACGGAGAGCTTCCAGTGGTCCTGTTGGCGACTACGCGATCAATGGAAGCTTCGGGGATTCAACTCCCAACGGTAACCAATACAATGCAATTTCGGATGGCTTCACGAACGGTGACTTCATTACTTGGAACTCAGTGGTCGCCAGCGGCTCAGGTGAAATCGTGCTTCAACTCGATGGCAATGGTTTTGTATATGCTACCGCCAGCCGGATTACACCGCTAGATTCAGCCGTCCCCGAACCCAGCACCTTCGCCCTGCTCGGCATCGGCGGCCTGGCCCTGGTCGGTTACGGCTACCGACGCAAACGGCAACAGGCTGCGTGAAACAAATTGTCAAAGAACATGGTGTGGCAGGACCAACCGTTGGCGTTATGCGTCGGCGGTTTTTTCGTGTCGTATGCCTGCCGATTCGCGGGCTATTTTGTGCACTGGCCGCCTCCTCTGCAATCTAGACATTGCGGTCTACAAACCGCCATTTGGCAGTTTGTGGCATCTGGGGTGTTTTTGCTTGATATCCCGGTTGTGACATTGCATGATGGGGAGCCAACAACAGATTTGTCTTCCTTTTTTCGTGAGGTCCGTATGAACCGTAGATTTCTTTCTGCCGCTGTCATTTGTTGTCTCACCGTCCCCATTCAGGCGGCGAATGCTGGACCTATTCTAGATTTTGATACATCAACGGGTAACAACGGGGTCAACCTGAACCAAAGTGTTGGTTGGCAATTCGATGTCATCAATCCCATCACCGTTACAGGCCTGTCGTGGTTTGACGAGAATCAAGACGGCCTGTCCGTCGGGCACACGGTCGGTATTTGGGCGCCCGATGGAACGTTACTTGACTCCGTGGCGATACCGTCAGGAACCGCTGCGACTCTTGACGGAATTTGGCGGACGGTTGCAATCAGCCCGCTGAATCTTGTGGCTGGAAATGGGTATATCGTAGGCGGCGAGAATTTCTCCACGAACACTGACCGCTTAGCTTTCGGTGTGACCCAAAGCGTCGACCCAAACATCACCTTTGCAGGTGGTAGATTTTCTTCGATTGGTTCAGGTTTCGTTCGGCCGACCTCGGCTACGGCAGGCAACCCCGGCGTGTACGGTCCTAGTTTCAGCATTGAGATGGCCGCAGCCGTCCCCGAACCGAGCACCTTCGCCCTCCTCGGCATCGGCGGCATCGCCCTGGTCGGCTACGGCTGGCGACGTAAACGGCAACAAGCTGCGTGAAACAAATTGTCAAAGAACTTCCAACCGTCGGCGCCCGCGCGTCGGCGGTTTTTTCGTGCGCTGAAGCCATCCATCCCCAAATACAGTGGGAGGATTGGGGGAAGACGAACAACGTGGGGCCGCACCAACTAGCTGTAGCGATACGACCATATAGTTGCTGTTATTTCGCGATACCGGCAAGGTTGTTGAATAATTCGGCCGTAATTGCTCAAATGGCGGCAACTGGTGAGCCGCAAATACTTGGATAGGAGATCCCCCATGGCTACGGACCGTTTCGTCAAACGTCGTAAGGGCGTAGTGCGCAAGTTGAAGGCAGTCGGTGCGGATGCGCTGTTAGTGACGAACTTTACGAACGTGACCTACCTGACCGGTTTTAGTGGGGACGACAGTTTCCTGTTGGTTAGTCAGGACGCCACGGTCTTGATTAGCGACGGGCGGTATGAGACACAGATTGCGGACGAGTGTCCCGGATTGGACGTTCATATTCGTCCGCAAAAGATTGGGATCGTCGCCGCTGCGGCCAAAATTACCGCGCGGGCAAAAATCGCGAACCTGGGCTTCGAAAGCAACTCGACGACGGTCGATGAGTCTGAGGGGCTGCGCACGGCGCTTAAGAGTGCGGAACTCGTTCCCGTTTCAGGGCTTGTGGAAGAATTGCGGCTGTGCAAGGATGCCTCGGAAGTTGCGGCGCTGCGCGAGGCGGTGACGCAGGCGGAGAGAGGGTTTGAGGTTCTCAAAGCAACCCTCCGTGGCGAGCAGACGGAACTTCAGGTGGCGCATGATCTCGAACATTCGATGCGGAGCTTCGGAGCAACTGGTTCGAGCTTTGCTCCGATTGTGGCGGTGGGAGCTCACGCGGCGCTGCCGCACGCAACTCCTAGGCGGGTCTTGATTTCCGACGCGGATTTTGTGCTGGTCGACTGGGGGGCTGATGGGCCAACGGGGTACAAAAGCGACTTGACGCGAGTTTTGGTGACCGGTAAAATTTCGGCGAAACTAGAGAAAATATATAGAGTTGTGTTAAATGCCCAACTCGCGGGGATTCGAAATGTCCGTCCCGGAGCGCGGTGCTGCGATGTGGATGCGGCTGCTCGAAAAGTGATTGAGGACGCCGGATACGGCAAGAAATTCAATCATGGTCTGGGCCACGGTCTGGGCTTGGATATCCACGAAGGCCCGCGATTGAATTCCATGACGGAAATGGAATTGAAACCGGGCATGGTGGTGACGGTTGAGCCAGGGATTTACCTTCCCGGATGGGGAGGAGTGCGAATCGAAGATGATGTGTTGGTGACAAAGGATGGGCACGATGTGTTGACCTCCTCACCTAAGAAATTCGACGACATTGTCTTGAGCTGACCGATAACGCGTAACTTCAGATAACGCGAAACTCATTAGAACTCCAGCGGCTTTCGGTGTCTGGCGGAACGGCGCATCCCAGCGCAGTCCGAGGCAGCACTTGTGAGTCGTCAAAATGAATAATAGGAACGAAACACATGGCTGACGAAAATCAGTCGACGCAAGGTCCGGTCGATTTGGCCCGCCTGACTGAACTGATCGAATTGATGGAAGCGCACGGCCTAACCGAAGTCGATGTGCAAAACGGCGAGCAGCGCTGGAAGTTGCGGCGCGGACCACAAGACGTCATGCAAATGGTTCCCAACGCCGCCTATGCGGCAGCGCCACCCCCGGCCGGAGCGCCTGCGGAAGCTGCTGCGGTGGATGACGGCACGATTGAGATCACCAGCCCGACAGTGGGGACGTTTTTCACCGCGCCGACGCCGGAAGATCCTCCTTTCGTGAAGATCGGATCGAAGGTTTCCGGTGACACAATAGTTTGCATTGTCGAAGCGATGAAGGTCTTCAACCAGATTCCCGCGGAAGTTTCCGGAACCATTACTGAAGTGCTAATCAAAAATGGTGATCCGGTGGAATTCGGTCAGCCGTTGTTTCGTGTGCGGCCCGGTTGATTCGCGATTTCGGCCAGAACGCGAAACCGGTAAAACGAAGAGTTGACCGGATGCCACTCGCCACGACCGACGGGAACGAGAATTGCGTATGGTGGCGCGATTTCTCTGAGGTGTCAGTCGCCGCAAGAGGAATGGGTGCGCAAGAGGATTTGAGGACGGGTCGCTGTGGTGAGGGCCGCAGTGGTACGGCTCACAGCCTGCGCATGAAAGTAAAGTCGCCGGATTTGTGTTGATGTGTGACATCACGCATCAATCCGCAGCGGCCAAGGGAATTTGAGGTCGAGCAGTTATTACGGAACCAGTTGTCGAAAACAGAACTATCGCACGTCGAGTGAAACGGTCCTGGTGCCGTTGAGCGAGACGAAATGAGCGCGAGGTGGGCGCGACCCACAAAGGTGCCATGTTTCAACGAATTCTAGTCGCCAATCGTGGTGAAATCGCCTTGCGGGTCCTCCGTGCGTGTCGCGATTTGGGAATTGAGTCCGTCGCTGTCTTCAGCGAGGCGGACCGCGGTGCACATTATCTGAAATTGGCTGATGAGGCGTATTGCATCGGCCCGGCTGCCGCGACCGACAGCTATCTGATGATCAACCGTATCATCAGCGTCGCGGAACTGGGCAATGTCCAAGCTATCCATCCTGGATACGGCTTCTTGGCGGAGAACTCACATTTCGCCGAAGTCTGCCGTAGTTGCAATATCGAGTTTATCGGTCCCCCGCACGAAGCCATGGCACAGTTGGGGGACAAGGTGACGGCCCGCGGGATTGCGGAGCAAGCCAAAGTCAGCGTGGTCCCCGGCAGTGACGGACTGGTTGCCAGTGAATCGGAGGCCTTGGAGGTCGCGAATCGCATTGGTTATCCGGTGCTGATCAAAGCCACCGCCGGTGGGGGTGGCAAAGGGATGCGGGTGGCGATGAACGACATCACGCTGAAGTCGGGCCTCAAGGCGGCTTCAGCCGAGGCGGAGAGTGCCTTTAGTGATGGCGGCGTGTATCTCGAAAAATACATTGAGCATCCGCGGCACGTCGAAGTCCAGATCTTGGCCGACAGTCACGGCAACGTGGTGCACCTGTGGGAACGGGATTGCAGTTTGCAGCGACGGCACCAAAAAGTCGTCGAAGAAAGCCCCGCTTCGAGTTTACCCACTGCCGTGCGGCAGGACATCTGTAAGGCGGCTGTCCGGTTGGTTAAAGCGGCGGGTTACCAGAACGCGGGTACCGTCGAATTTATTGTCGACAAGGACAATCAGTTTTACTTCATCGAAGTGAACGCGCGGATTCAAGTGGAGCATCCGGTAACCGAGATGGTGACCGGCATCGACTTGATCCAACAGCAGATTCGCATTGCTTCGGGGGAGGCGTTGCCCTGGAAACAGAAGGGGATTCCTTGCGAAGGGTCCGCTATTGAAGTCCGCGTGAATGCAGAGGATCCCGACAACGATTTTCGCGGCTCACCCGGAAAAATCACGAAATTGCGCGTTCCCGGTGGGATCGGCGTGCGTTGGGATTCGCATGTTCATGAAGGCTACACAGTCGGACCGTATTATGATTCCTTGATCGGAAAACTGATTGTGCACCGCCCCACGCGCGACGAGGCGATTGCGACGATGAAGCGGGCGTTGGCGGAATTTGAAGTGGAAGGGATCGCTACGACAATTCCCCTGGCACGCAAGATTTTTGATCACAACGCCTTCGCCGAGAGCAAAGTCGATACCACATTTATTGAGCGAACATGGTAACGTGCGGGTCCTGTCGTGATCAGCACCACTGCACAAGTAGATAGGCCACATTGAGTGGCGAAATGGATCAGTCCAAAGCGACGGACCGTTAGTTTTTGTCAAACAAGAGAGACGTGAGAAAATGAAAGTTGCATTATTGACCGGTGGCGGCGATTGTCCCGGTCTGAACCCGGTGATTCGCGCAGTGGTTCGCACGATTCACAATGCCGGCGGAAAATCGATCGGCATGCTTGAAGGTTGGCGCGGCGCGATTGAGGGAAATTTTACAGATCTCTGCGTTCAGGACACCGATGAAATCATTGCCCGTGGCGGCACGATTCTGGGGTCTTCGCGAACGAATCCTTATAAAGATCCAGATGACCCCGAACTGGCGGATCGTTTGATCAAGACGTTTGATGAACTCGATGTGGATGCGCTCATCGCCATTGGGGGTGACGACACATTGGGTGTTGCCAGCCGGTTGTATTCGGAACGCAAGTTTCCCGTGGTTGGTGTACCTAAGACAATCGACAACGACTTGAGTTGCACCGACTTTACGTTTGGCTTTGATACGTCGATCAATATCGTGATGGAATCGGTGGACCGTTTGCGGACGACAGCCGAGTCGCATCGTCGTGTGATGGTCATCGAAACCATGGGACGCCACGCCGGGTGGATCGCCTGTTTCGCCGGAATTGCGACCGCCGCCGACTTTATTCTCGTGCCGGAAGTCGAAGTCGACATCGACGAGATGTGCAATATTCTCAAAGCGCGTCGTGCGGAAGGCAAGTCGTACGGCCTGATCATCGCCAGCGAAGGGGCCAAGTTGCCGCAAAGCGGTATGGTCACACAGGACGCCGAAGTGGATGACTTTGGTCATGTGAAACTTGGCGGGATTGGCGATACCTTGGCTGAAGTCATTGAAGAACGGACCGGAATCGAAACGCGGGCCGTCACATTGGGTCACTTGCAGCGCGGTGGTCCGCCCAGCGCCTACGACCGCGTGTTGGGGACCCGTTTGGGAATCAATGCCGCTCGGTTAGTGCTCAACCGTCAATATGGCCGCATGGTCGCCTTGCGAGGCATGGGTATTGTCGACGCCCCATTATCCGAAGCGGTGGGTACGCTCCGCACCTTGGACCTGGAATTCATGCGCGAAGCGGGAGAATTCTTCAAATACGACGCCGATCCCAACCACACTCCGTAAGCGTTGCGTCGTATGGTTCGGTCACCCAACGGCGGCGACCGGCTTAGTAGTCAATGGTATTCGGCGAGTGGGAACCATCACGTTTCCGCTCGCCGTTTTTTTGTCTTGAAGTAGTTTCAAAACCCTCTGACGCATCTCGCTGATACTAGAATGTAAGTTTCCGGAACAAGCGCAACCGGGTTTTGAAACAGGTTCTTGGCGATGGCAACCTGGAACCTAGTGGCTGTGGGGCGTGTCTTGTCGGCTGTGGCTTTGCCCGGTCGCGGCTTCGGCCTAAAATGCAAAGCAGCCACCCAGAGAGTTGAGAATATGACCACCAGCAATACCCGCCGCGAGTTTGCCCTCTACGTTGCGCGGGAATTGCATGAAGCGGGGTACCAAGCATTGTGGGCGGGCGGGTGTGTGCGCGATGCGTTGTTGGGACGCGAACCTTCGGATTATGACGTCGCTACCAATGCGCGTCCGGACGAAGTCCGTAAAGTTTTTGGAAGGCATCGCACGGTGCCCGTGGGGGCCAGTTTTGGTGTGATGCTGGTGACGGCGCCGCGTAGCGAAGACAACGTCGAGGTCGCCACGTTTCGCAAGGAAGGCCCGTATCTCGATGGCCGTCGCCCCGATTCCGTACAATACTGCACGCCCGAAGAAGACGCCCGGCGGCGCGATTTTACCATCAACGGCATGTTCTATGATCCGCTCAAAAATGAGGTTCTAGATTTTGTGGGCGGGCAGGAGGATCTGCGGTTAGGTATCGTGCGGGCGATTGGCGACGCGCATCATCGCATCACGGAAGACAAATTGCGGATGCTCCGCGCGGTACGGATCGCAGCGACTTTAGAATTCACACTCGATCCAGCCACTGCGGCGGCGATTGCGGAGATGGCTACGGAAATCGCAGTGGTCAGCGTTGAACGCATCTTCCATGAATTAGCACGTATGCTGGTTTGCCCTCGGCGGGTGCGGGCGTTGGAATCGTTGCGCGAATTGGGGCTGCTGCGGATGATATTGCCGGAGATCATCCCCAACTTGAACGAAGTCGATTCGGCCGAGCACTGGGGCAGAACCTTGCGGATGTTAGCTGGACATTCGGAGATGTCGTTTGAGTTGGCCTTTGCCATCTTGCTGCGAGAAGTCCCCACTCAGCAGGGTCGAGAAAACGATTCTCCCGCTGCCCGCGACGCAGCGCGTGCGGAGGTGGTCGAGCAAATTTGCCGCCGCTTGAAATTATCGAACCAGCAAACTGAACGGATCTGTTGGCTGGTCCAGCAGCAACACGTTCTTCGCGATGCTCCGCAACTTCCGCTGCACGCGCTCAAACGGTTATTGGTAAAGCCGGGCGCGAAGGAATTGCTCATGCTGAACCGGGTTGCCGCCGTCGCGGCCGAGGTGGATTTGACCGCTGTCGAATTCACCGAACGCTTCTATGAGGAAACGCCCGCTGATGAACTCAATCCTCCCGAATTGATTAACGGCGGCGATTTGATTGCGGCCGGTTTGTCGCCGGGACCGGGATTCAAGGAAATTCTCGATTCGATCCGTGACCGCCAATTGGACGTTGAAATCACCACCCGCGAAGCGGCGCTTACGGTTGTGAATCAATTGATAACTGGCAAGAGCATCGAAGAGAATTCCTAACGGACTGCTGCCGGGCCAATCCTTGCGAAAGCGGGCGAACGTCCTTACAGTCTAAAACCAAACGCCCGCATTGAGCATTCCTAAAGACTACAGTCGAAGGCCTAGTTCCTCCCATGCCCGCTCCCATTCGTTTCGGCATTATCGGTGCCGGCGCTGTTTCCGACTACCACCATGTTCCCGGCATCAAGATCGATCCTCGCGCCGAACTCGTGGCGATTTGCGACCCCAATGCCGACTTGATGCAGCAGCGTCAAACCGATTGGGGACCAACGCGGTGTACGACCGACTACAAAGAATTGGCGGCTGATCCCGATGTCGATGCGGTGATCATTGCCACCCCCAATTTCACGCACAAGGAGATTGCGCTGGCCTGTATTGCCGGGGGCAAACATGTGATGTGCGAAAAACCGTTGGGGCTGAATTTCGCCGAATCGCTGGAGATGTATCAGGCCGCCCGCGACCAAGGGGTCCGGCATATGACCGCTTTTACGTATCGGTTTGCGCCGTCGATGCGGTATTTGAAGCATCTGGTTGCGACGGGCGCGCTGGGTGTGCCGCGGCATTTTCGTAGCCAGCGTTTTCTGGATTTACCGGAAACGAGTTGGGGCTGGCGACAATCTAAAAAATTGGCCGGAGCGGGGGATCTGTTCGATATGACAATCCATCGCATCGATTTCGCACAGGACTTGATGGGGCCGATGACGGCTGTCTGCGGTGCCATTGCGCAATACGCAACGCGCGAAAAGACGGCCGATGGTCAAGCGTGTCCGCCATCGGATGTCGACGATTGGTCGGCATTGATCGGTCAATTCTCTGGAGGTGCAGTCGGTGTGTTCGAGGGAAGCACGGTGATGAAGGGCTATCACTTCGGAGGCTTCGGGCGGGAATGGGCCGAGGTGAATGGCAGTGAAGGCTCGGCCGTGTACCAACTCACTGAGCCGAATACGATTTTGCTGGGCAAGGGGGGCGAGTCGCTAGAAAAAGTCGATGTGCCTGCGGAGTTCCTCACGCCGGACGGCAGCCCCCGTGATCCCAGCCAGGGCGTACCCGCCACGGTCTTCCGGTACGATCTGGTCTACGAACTCGTCTCGGCGATCATCGAACAGCGCGATGCCGTCCCGGGATTCGATGATGGAGCCAGTGCGCAGCGGATCGCAGATGCGGTGTTGGAATCATTCGACAACCGAAGTTGGGTGACATTGCCAAGTGGATTGGAGACGTAAGCAGACCGCTTGACTGGCTGGTGCTGAGGATTGCCCCCATTGAGAAACGCGGTTTACTTTTTTGGTTGTGCGCGTTTTTTCTTCTTCGCGGCGACTTTGGGGGACTTCTTTTTCGGAGAGGTCTTTTTCTTTGCCGCCTTCTTCGCGCCAAAAATCTGGTCGTAATTATTGGCAAATGCGTCCGTCGATCCGGTGTGTACTGTGTAGCCCGTCATGCTGGATTCCTCAATGTCCGTGTCGAATTCTTAGCGTACCGCCCGGTGGTCGCCGGGCAATTTGGTCATGATACCGGCAGGGAACGTGGCTTCAAGTGTCTCGCTGTTTGCTACTTGGTGTTCATTGCACGGGGCCAGCACAGTCCTAACGGTTTTGCCGACTGTAACGTCTCTTTTCTGGCGTACGGTGCGGTTGGGAAAAGATTCTCTTGGAAATCGCTAAAATCGGTGTGAAATGTTCGGGGTTTCTACGTTATGACCTATGAACCGGAATAGCACGAGCGAAGCGAACACTCTGTCTACGTTGAGTTGTTTACGGCTGGCAGGAATATCATAGGTTCGCTTGTTTGTCGTCGATATCGCGGGAAGCCTCTTTTTTTCCGTTGTTTCGTTAGCGTTTAGCGAAGTCGTCGGGTGACAGTGCGGAAAACGCAGCTGTGTTGGGCAATGCTCGCGATGGCCTGATTCTCGGCTGTGATGTGTTGACGCAAGGTTTGCAGTCGAAACTAGCAGTATGACAGCCCGCGAATCCCGTTTTTTGGCTTTGAGGTGGGATGAATCTGGGAAAATATCCCAAGTTCATTAAACTTATTGTTGATCGAGCCGGCGACGGCGCGATACAATTTTATGTAAGTCTAGGGTAAATAGAGGGAATGGTTGAATTCCTGCGATTTCTTTAGCAAAAGTTCTGTGCAGATTTCCGTGCCTTAGTTTCCGGCGAATAACAAAATTGCCGTCGTTCCGTGAAAGGAAATGTTCCATGTTGCCGCGATTCCTTAGCAAGCCGTTTCGAGGACGAACCGCGTTATTGATGACTTGTTTATCAATCGCCGGTGTTGTCACGCTCACAGGGGCGTCGAAATCCCGAGCCATTACCAAATTGACCCTCGATCCGACTGCGGATGTCGTGCCGCTGTTCGATGGGATTGAGCAAAAGTCGTTGGACGTTTCGTACATTGCCAAGGATTCCAAAGGCGGAAACCTGTTCATCACCAATACGGGTGACAAGCCGTTGACGATCCAAATGCCGAAGGCATTCGCGGCTGTGCACGTGATGAAACAAATTGGCGGTGCCGGCGGGAATGTCGGTGGCGGTGGCGGTGGCTTTGGCGGACAAGGCGGCGGCGGTGGCGGCCAAGCGGTTGGCGGCGGCGGCGGGTTCGGTGGTGGTGGTGGCGGATTTGGTGGTGGCGGTGGTGGCGGCGGATTATTTTCCGTACCTGCTGAAAAAACCGCGAAGATCAAAATCAAGACGGTTTGCCTCGAGCATGGTAAAGCCGAGCCGCGTCCCAAAATGGAATACGAAATCAAACCGTTGGAAGAATTCACCAGCAACGGACCATTGTTGGAATTGGTCGAAAGCTATGGCTCGAGCCGTAGCAACAGCGATTTCGGCGCCGTTCAAGCGGCCGCGTGGCATCTTGCCAATGACATGAGCTGGCGTGAATTGGCGCAGAAGAAATTCGATCGCGTCGGACGTCCGGACGAAGCGTACTTCAGCGGTCGTCAACTTCAAGCAGCCCAAGGTATGGTGACCATTGCTGTGACCAAGTCCAAGGAACGTGAAGAAGAAAAAGCTAAAGAAGGCGGCGACAGCGTGCGTACCTACAACGAAGAAAAGTAGTTGCACGCGATTTGCACAGCACAGAATTCACGGAACACGAGGAACTCGCTTCTCTGCAAAGAGAGGGGAGTTCCTTTTTTTAATTTGTCCATTGTTTCTATCGCCCGCACCTTTCCCTGTGATAGCGACGAATTGCCGCCTCTGCTTCAGGGCGGATTACGATTGTCGGTCGCGCCGCACGTAACTGCGCCATTGCCTCATCTGCGTGACGGGCCATGCCGGTGTGTAGCAGGTAAGCACCCACCACGGCGGCGCTGCGGGAATAGCCGATATTGCAATGCACGTAAACCACTCCGCGCTGTGAATGCAATTCGATGAATTGAACCGCCGTATCGAGTTGCTCCGGCGTAGGAGCGGTCAAATCTAAGACTGGCAGGGCCAAGTAATCCAGCCGTTGAAATTCACTTGGTTCGGAGAATGCAACGGTCAGGTCGACAACAGCGGTGACGCCAGCGCGAATCGCCTCTGCGGCTTCATGGTCCGCCAAACGTCTGCCAATCCGAAGCTGTTCGGTTACGGTATCCCACGGGCGGCATTCTTGGCGGTAATGTAACCACGATAAGTACTGCCCGAAAAACACCGGAGCCAGGATGAGCTGCGAACAGAATGGCAGTTGCCCGTCGCGTTTGTCGAAAATTCCTGGTCCGATGCCGAAATACCCCGCAGCGACCAATCCCGCCGAAACGGCCGGCCACAATAACCAGAGCCCCCAGGAACCGATGCCGATCCCGACAACGGCCAAAGCGATTGCGCCGCAGGCATACCGTCGTCCGACAGCCATGTTCTGCTCGACCGGTAATCGGAACGGCGTCGAACGGACGAGGTAGAAGCAGACTGCGGCTAATACGAAACCGCCGGCAACGTCGACGATATGGTGTTGATAGGTCAGCAACGTCGATAGGCCAATCAAACTAAACCAAAAGTTGGATGCCCAGCGGACTGCTCCGTGGGTGTGCCGTGCGTAATGCACGGCTAGAATCGTCCGCAGCGCGATGTGCAGCGACGGGCAGAGGTTGTACGGGAGGTCGAATTGGCGAAATTGATTGAATAACTCTCCCAGCATCCCCGATACCGGCGGACGTTCGACGGCCAATTGCAGAGGAAACAGCAAAAAACAACCACCTGCTAAGAGAATGGCCAGCAAGATTCGCCGTGACAAGATTCGCAGTTCCACACGATCACGGCAGAGAAATGGAGCAGCGACGAAAAACAGGTCGATCGACATATAGGGAATGATCATCGCCGGGACGAATGGAATGATCTGTTCCCAGTCGTAGTACCACGTTCCCACGTCACTGCGGAGCGATGAGATGTAGTTTGTTGCTGAGTAAACCAACATGAATAATAGTGACAACCCTGCGGAGGTGAGCGCTGGTTGTTTCCATGACATGGCATCGGATCGTTGATGCTTGGGGTATTGGTTGCTCATGATTGCCTTGATGAAATTCGGTATGGCAAGGTTTGTGTTAGCTGCGCCGTGGTTTGGAAATGCTATAGTGAGTAGCAGAGCCGCCTGTTGTTTATGGCGACTTGATTTGACAAATATCATGGAAAAACTATGCCGAGCATTTACGATTTGAAGCCGCGGTTCCAAGCGCTGTTGCGACCGATCACACGCGGATTAGCGGCGGCGGGCGTGACGGCCAATCAGGTCACCGTGGCTGCGGCCGTGTTGTCGATTGCGGTTGGGGCTTGTATTGCGCTCTACCCAGAACGACGGTGGCCGCTGCTGCTGGTTCCGCCGTTTTTATTCGTGCGGATGGCGCTCAATGCGGTTGACGGCATGTTGGCTCGCGAACACGGCATGAAATCGCCGCTGGGGGCGATCCTGAATGAATTGGGGGATGTGATTGCCGATGCTGCGCTGTATCTGCCATTTGCGCTGGTACCAGGTGTGCACCCGGTGTTGGTGGTGTTGGTGGTGATTGAAGGCATTATCAGCGAGATGACCGGCGTGGTTGCGGTGCAAATCGGGAGCGAGCGGCGCTATGACGGTCCCTTGGGGAAGAGTGATCGTGCGTTTTTGTTTGGCTTCATTGGCTTATTGCTCGGTTGTGGGGTCGAGACCGGGCGGTGGTTGGACGGCTTGCTCGTCGTCGCAATTGTTCTGTTAATGCTAACGATCGTGAACCGCGCCCGGCGTGGTTTAGCGGAAGTACGGGCGGCATCGTCTGAAAATGTAGTGAATTCTCCAAATTCCGCGTGATATACGGCTACCTGTTTGCGCCCCTCTCTTAACAGGCCACTTGACCAAGTATTGAGGGGACAAAGACAATGGCGACTCTGCTTGCTGAAATCGAAAACTCATCCACGCAACTTCCGGCAACCCGCATTGCGTCGGAACATTGTTTCACGACCAGTGACGGCACTGAGTTGTTTTATCGTGCATGGGCGCCGCAAGGGCGATCCTCACAAGCGGTGCTGCTGTTTCATCGGGGGCATGAACATTCGGGCCGTTGGCAGGATGTTGTCGACCGCATAGGGATGGAGGAGACCTGGTTTTTTGCCTTCGATGCGCGCGGTCATGGGCGTTCGCCCGGCGAACGAGGTGATGCCGAAAGT
This sequence comes from Symmachiella macrocystis, assembly GCF_007860075.1. Classification (NCBI taxonomy): domain Bacteria; kingdom Pseudomonadati; phylum Planctomycetota; class Planctomycetia; order Planctomycetales; family Planctomycetaceae; genus Symmachiella; species Symmachiella macrocystis. Next base: position 254,267 of record NZ_SJPP01000003.1, on the reverse strand, counting down.
TTCGGACGCATGGTTCGCGATGCCGATGAATTTGTTCGGCATCTTTCCGCAACGCATGGGATCGCCATCGCCGACATGGCCGTTGTCGGACAAAGCGTGGGCGCCGTGTTGGCTGCCGCTTGGGTGCATGATTACGCGCCACCCATTCGTGCCATGGTACTCGCGACGCCGGCGCTGCGGATTAAACTTTATGTCCCTGGTGCCATCACTGGCTTGCGGTTGTGGCAGAAGTTAAAGCCCAAGTCGTTCGTTAGCAGTTACGTCAAACCGCGAATGCTGACGCACGATCAAGAACAAGCACAATTGTATGCCGACGACGCGTTGGTCACGCCACAGATCGCCACGAATATTCTGTTGGATGTGCATGATACGTCCACGCGGTTGATCGAAGACGCCGGCGCGATTGTGGCGCCGACGTTGTTACTGTCGTCCGGTGCCGACTATGTGGTGGAATCCAAACCACAACAGCAGTTTTTCGATCGGCTCGGGTCCGCCGTCAAAGAGAGGGAGGTGAATCCGTCGTTTTACCACTCCACATTTTGGGAAAAAGAACGCGCCCTGCCGATCGCACGGACGCGGGAATTTATTGAGCGACAATTCGAAGATCCGGCACCGGCAGCGTCATTATTGGAGGCGGACAAGTCGGGTTATTCGAAGTCGATCTGCGACGACTTGGAGCAACCGCTTTCGCTGCTGTCCCCCAAACGGTGGGCGTATGCACTGCAAAAATTGGGCATGAATACCGGTGGACGATTGAGTCGCGGGGTGCGTATTGGTTGGCGGACTGGTTTTGATTCCGGGGAATCGTTGGACCATGTTTATCGCAATCGGGCGGAAGGGACGACGTTTGTTGGCCGGATGATTGACCGGGCTTATCTGGATTCTCCCGGTTGGCGGGGAATTCGGCAGCGCAAGGTGCATATGCTTGAGCTGTTGAATCGCGCCATCGCGCGAACGGCCCAACGCGGTGAAGCGGTGCGGTTGCTCGATATCGCCGCTGGACCGGGACGGTATGTCTTGGAAGCGATCCAGCGGCATGCGGACGTCGAAATGTCTGCCGTATTGTGCGATCGCGACACCGGCGGTTTGGATTGGGGCCGTGCATTGGCGAAATCGATGGGCATCACGTCGGTCGATTATCGCCAAAGCGACGCGTTTGATGCGGAAGCAATCGCCGCACACACGCCGCAGCCGAATATCGCTGTGGTCAGCGGGCTGTACGAATTGTTTCCCGATAACGGTCCAATTCGCGAGTCACTCCGCGGTCTGGCAGCTGCGGTCCCCGCTGGCGGATTGTTGCTGTACACCAATCAGCCGTGGCATCCCCAGCAGGAAATGATCGCCCGCGTGTTACCCAACCGCGACGGCGACCCCTGGGTGATGCGCTGCCGCACGCAGGTGGAGATGGATCAGTTGGTGGCGGCGGCGGGATTTCGCAAGTTGGAGACGCTGGTGGATGACGAAGGGATATTTAGTGTGTCGATGGCGGTGCGGGAGGGGTGATTGGAAAACGAGGTGGCGACTTCCAATAAATTTGACAACCAGGAAGAGCTCGCTGCAAATTCTCAATTCCAACTTCGGTGACTTGATTGCCATCGAGTCGAAGATATCGAAGCTCGTTCATCTGCGTAAGAGCGTCCAAACCTTTGTCGGTGATTTGATTATTGTGAAGGAGCAATGACCACATATTTGTCAGTCCTCTCAGTCGTTCTAAACCTGCATCACCGACACCCGTATTATTCAACTGAAGAAAAACGAGCTTCGTTAGCCCTCGGAGGTGGACCAGTCTTGTGTCGCCAACTTTAGTATCGTCGAGCCACAACTGATGGAGGTCTGTCAACGATTCAAGGTTCTCCAGCCCCGCATCACCTACCTGAGTATTACTGAGCGATAAAATTCGCAGTTTTTTCAATTCACGAAGGTTTTGCAATCCGCCATCATCAAGGAGCGTCTGGCTCAGATGAAGAGATATCAAATTGTTCAAACCCTTGATGTGGTCCAATCCTGCACTGGTAACTTGCGTGTCGGAAAGTGCGAGTGACTTTAGCTCTGTGAGTTGTTGGAGATTTGCTAAGCCATCATCCGTTACCGGAGTGTTATTGAGCGATAGTCTCTCAAGGTACGTTAAATTTCGAAGTCGATGCATTTCCGCATTATTAAACGCCGTATTGTCGAGCTTGATTGTTACTACTTCTTGGCAGGGACGGTCACTGATTTGGATTCCTTCGACGGATCCCCCCAACTGCTCAATTATGGCGACGGTCAGCGGGTTGCAATAAATATGTCGTCCAATCCACGGACAACCCATAAAGCACGGCGCGCAAACGACAAACAATAAAATGGCAAATAGCAACAACAAACGAATTCGCATGCGTCGACGTTTTGAGGATTCATCCGTCATGGCGAGCGTCCTAGATTAGACATTGGGCAATAAGCAGGTTGCCGATACTTCTCAGCCTATCCCAATCAATCTTCGCAAACAATCTGATTATGCTGTCCCTTAAGACATGCAGGCAAAACAGGAAATCGTTACCATGCACGCCTTGAAACAACCCGGACGTCCATGCCGCACATCTTATGCCGGCGAAATGGTAAAGGATTTTCAGGATGCACCTGTTCGATCATCTTACGCCCGAAGTTCGTGTCGCGCTCGGTGGAATTTTGGGGATCTTGGTTGCCTCTTCGGTGTTGGTCTTTGCCGTTTGCAAATTCCGGCCGCAGCGCGATCACAGCGAATTGGTCAAGCGGACGCGGACGTGGTGGATCATTGCCGGGCTGTTCGGCATTTCGCTGGCGCTGCCCGAATGGGGGTTTCTGTGTTTCCTGGGCTTTGTCAGTTTTCTGGCACTCAAGGAATATCTGTCGCTGATTCCGACTCGCCGCGCCGATCGCCGCGTGCTGTTTTGGGCCTACTTGAGTATCCCGCTGCAATTCTATTGGGTACATCTGTCGTGGTACGGGATGTTTATCATCTTCATTCCGGTGTACCTATTTTTGTTGATTCCCACCCGCATGGTCTTCGCCGGCCGCACCGAGGGATTTTTGCGGTCGGCGGGAGTCGTGCATTGGGGGTTGATGACGACCGTCTTCAGCCTGTCGCACGCGGCCTATTTGTTGGTGCTCAAACCAGTGGATACGGGGCGTGCAGTGCCGGATTGGCCAACGGTGGAATCGGCGCTGCAACCGGGGCCGGGATTGTTGATCTTTTTGGTGGTGCTGACTCAGCTAGGCGATGTCGCACAGTTCGTTTGGGGCAAGTCATTGGGCCGGCACAAGATCGCTCCCAATGTCAGTCCCGGCAAAACGGTCGAGGGCTTTTTAGGAGGCGTAGCGACGACGGTCGTGTTGGCTTGGTTGATCGGCCCGCGGTTAACATTGATGGATGCCAAGTGGTCGTTGCTGGCCGGTCTGTTGATCGGCGTCGCCGGGTTTCTTGGAGACCTTTCCATTTCGGCAATCAAACGCGATTTGGGCGTGAAGGATTCCGGCAGCATTCTTCCCGGCCACGGCGGTATTTTGGATCGAGCAGACAGTTTGACGTATACCGCTCCGTTGTTTTTTCACTTCGTGTATCATCTTTATTTTTGAAGACGACAATTTACCACGGAGGCAAAAAAGGCTTTAGGCTTTAGACCGTAGGCCTTAGGAAATGATGAGATCGTGCAACCCTACAGTCTAGAGTCTACAGCCTACAGTCTAATTCCCCCCGTGGTGAATTTTTTCGGCAGCGAAAGCCTATGAATCATTTCTTGCGCGCGTTGTTTTTCTTGATCGTGGTCCGGCCGATCATGCTGATTATTTTGGGCATGAACGTGCGGCATGCGGAGCGGTTGCCGCGGTCGGGGCCGGCGGTGATTGTGGCGAATCACAATAGCCATCTCGACGCATTGGCATTGATGACGTTGTATAGCACGCGGGAGTTGCGGCACGTGCAGCCGGTGGCGGCGGCGGATTACTTTTTTCGTAACCGCTTGCTGAAATGGTTCGCGACCCAGATCATCGGCATCATTCCGCTACAGCGGCAGGTCAAAAACGCGCGGCGCGATCCGTTGGCGCCGATTAACGAGGCGATTGAGAAGAATCAAATCGTGATTCTATTTCCCGAAGGGACCCGCGGCGAACCGGAGCAGATCGAGACCTTCAAAACAGGCGTCGCCCACATTGCCAAACGGCATCCGGATGTGGATGTGGTGCCGATTTTTATGCACGGTTTTGGCAAGGCCCTGCCGCGCGGCGAAGCGCTGCTTGTGCCGTTCTTCTGCGATGTGTTTGTGGGGGATTCGTTTCGCTGGACGGGCGAGCGGAGTTCCTTCATGGACGAAATGACCGGCCGCATCGAATCTCTAGCCGGCGAAATGCCCGCGCAGAGTTGGTAGCGCCTATCGTAGGATGGCCAATTGATTTGCAAACCGTCTCTCGCGAACCGATGCGGCCCAGCAGGAGCTTCGCCCTCCCGTGGACGCAGTGTGTACATTGCACAGCGACCAACGGGAGCGGCATCTCATAATTCGAACGGAAGCTCGCACCAAGCGGCTGTGCCGCTACGCAGGTTTTGGCAAGTCGAGCAGATAAACGTTGCCGTCTTCGGCGGCGATGGCGATTTGTTGGGCGTTGGGGGACCAGGCGGCGCCGTAGGTGGTGCGGCCGGGGAGGTCGGTTTGATAGTGCAGCTTGCCGTCAGCCGTGTTCCAAATGGCGAGGTTGGCGGCGTAGGTGACAGCCAGGAGTTGGCTGCCGTTGCTGTTGTATTGCACGCGATAGATGTCGCCCCGCGCGCCGCTGTAGACTGTTGCCGGTTCGCCTGAATCGACATTCCAGGTGCGGACGACTTTGTCTAGCCCGGCGGCAGCGATAGTTTTTCCGTCGGGGTGATACGCGACGGTGTAGACCGCATCCTCGGCGCCGGGGAATTGCCGCAGTTCCTTGCCGTCGGCGACATTATAGAGGCGGACCGTTTTATCGCCGCCGCCGGTGAGCAGGGTTTGGCCGTCCGGGCTGAAAGCGACGCTATAGACCGGGCCGCCTTGTTCGGGCAAGGCGCGGATTTCCTTGAGTGTAGCGATGTCCCACAGACGCACGGTCTTGTCGGCGGAGGCGGAAGCGAGCGTTTTGCCGTCGGGGCTGAAGGCGACGCTGTAGATCTGCGACGCGTGCCCTTTCAGTTCGCCGGTCGGCTTGAGCGGTGCGTTGGGATCTTCGGGTGGAGCATCGGGCAGCGCCCAGAGTTGGATCGTTTTATCCTGCGAGCCGGAGGCAATCGTTTTGTCGTCGGGTGCGATGGCGACGGTCAGTACCAAGTCAGTATGCCCGCCGAGGGTCGCCAGCGGTTTCAGCGTGTCTGTGTCCCACAGTCGGAGCGTATTGTCAAAACTGCCGCTGAGGAGTTGTGGTTTGGTTTTGAGATATTCGACGACATACACCGGAGCGGTGTGGCCTGTGAGTTTTTTGGTGGCGGGGGAATCGGGCATGGTGGATGTGAACTCTTGAACATGGAGTGAAGGGGAACTGGGTGATTTCCCTTGAATGTCGCGGTGTCGGGGCGGCCTGTCAACTCTTTCCGGGTATCTCAAAACCGTGCCGAGACGCCGCTTCCTCAGTAAATCCATCTGGACAGTAATCTCAGTTTTCAGTATCAACCCCCGGCTCTCTTTTTCGCCAACTTTAATCAAATCTTTAGATTTTCTACGAATTGGACAAATTCTTCCAATTCGACTTTCCCGGGAGGCATGGATGCCAACTGCGGCGTCTCATCGTTTGGAAGTCATGTGGGCTAAGTATCGGGAACTCATCTTCCCGCTGGTCATATTTGCCTCGATCCTTGTGTTCGTGGTTCCGCTGCCGGCGTGGACGATGGACGTGCTGCTGGCTTGCAACTTGACCGTCGGTGCCGTGGTCTTGCTGACGACGATTTATGCCCGTAAACCGCTTGATTTTAGTGTTTTCCCGGCATTGCTGTTGGGTACGACGTTGGCGCGGTTGGTGCTCAATGTGGCGTCGACACGGTTGATTTTAACGCGTGGTGCCAGCGACGGCGAGTTTGCCGCCGGAGAGGTGATTGCCTCGTTTCAGCGGTTTGTCGCCGGTGACAGCGTGGCTGTGGGGCTGATCATCTTTATTATCATTGTCGTGATTCAATTCTTGGTGATCACCAAGGGAGCGACGCGGATTAGTGAAGTGGCGGCTCGTTTTGCATTGGATGGGATGCCGGGCAAGCAGATGGCCATCGATGCCGATCTGAATGCTGGGATTATTAGCGCCGAACAGGCGAAAGTGCGGCGAGAAGAGATTTCGCAGCAGGCGGACTTCTATGGGGCCATGGATGGTGCCAGTAAGTTTGTCCGTGGTGATGCCATTGCCGGGATCGTGATTACGTTGATCAACTTGGTCGGCGGGATCTACATGGGCATGGTTGAAAACGATATGACGTTTCGGGTGGCGATCGAAACCTTTACAAAATTGACGATCGGCGACGGGTTGGTCAGTCAGGTGCCGGCGTTCTTGATTTCGTTGGCAGCCGGCTTGTTGATTACGCGGTCGTCGAGTGACAGTGACCTTTCGGGCGACATGGTGGGGCAAATCTTTAGTTCGCCTCAGGCGATGTGGATTGCTGCCGGGTTTTTGGTGGCGTTGTCGTTTACCGGTTTGCCGGGGCCTCCGTTGTTTATCTTGGGGGCGGCGTGTGCCGGCGTAGGGTATTCGCTCACGACAAGTCGTAAACACAAAGCGGTCGCCCAGGTTGCTGCAGATGCGGAGAAAGAAGAGAAGGCGCGGCCGGAGCCGAAGCCTGAGGACAACTTGCTGGTTGATCCGATGGAGTTGGAGTTGGGCTTTGGTTTGATCCGTTTGGCCGATGTGAATTCGGGTGGTGATTTGCTGGATCGAGTGACGCGGGTGCGGCACAAAGTGGCACAGGAATTGGGGATCATTCTGCCGAAGGTGCGGATTCGCGACAATATTCGTCTCGAGCAGCGGCAGTATCAGGTCAAAATTAACGATGTGGCGGTGGCCTGGGGCGATGCGTATCCGGACGGGTTGTTGGCGATCGATACTGGTGCGACCAACGGAACGGTTCCCGGTGTGGAAACCGTTGAGCCGGCATTCGGGCGTCCCGCGGTCTGGATTGAAAGTGGACAGCGTGAGCGTGCGGAGTTGATGGGTTATAGCGTGATTGAGCCGGCAGCGGTGATTGTCACGCATCTGACTGAGGTTGTCCGCCAGCACAGCGATGAGTTGTTGTCGCGGCAGCAGGTGCATCAGCTGATTGATAATTTGAAGGAACGGTCGCCCAAGGTGGTCGAGGAATTGATTCCCGACTTGTTGAAGACTTCGCAAGTGCATCAGGTGCTGACGAATCTGTTGCGCGAGCAGGTACCGATTCGCAATTTGGAGGCGATCTTGGAGTCGTTGACGGATTGGGCGGATCGGACGAAGGATACGGGTATTTTGACTGAGTATGTGCGGCACGGGTTGTCGCGGCAGATTTGTCAGCAGTTGCGCGATAAGAATCGCGTGTTGCGAGTCATTACGATGGATCCGGCGATCGAGGATCTCGTCGCGGCGGGGATCGAGCATGGTGAGCGTGGCACGGTGGTGAAGCTTTCGCCGCAGGTGTCTGAAGCGGTCACGCGTGGGGTGGCTGAGGAGTTGCAGCGTCTGACGGCAGCGGGCCATCAGCCTGTGATTGTGGTGAGCCCGCAGATTCGAGCGACGCTCAAGCAGATCACGTCTGCGGTGTTGCCGTCGTTGGCGGTTTTGAGTTTGAACGAAATTACGCGAGATACACAGGTGGAGGCGATCGGTCAGGTTGGCGTGGAAACTGTGGCGGGTGCCGGCGCAGTGTCGGCCGGCTAGCAGCGGCCCCATTGGGGGTGTCCCGGAGTTCAGCGGATCGAAGTGAGAATTGGAAGGAATCTTGATAATGGCGGATGTGCGGACTTATCGAGCGGAAACAATGCAGCAGGCATTGGATGTCGTGCGGCGCGAGTTGGGCCCTGAAGCGGTGATTTTGCATACACGCGAGATACCGCAGCCGCGGTTTCTCAAATGGCGGCGGACCCGACAGCGTGTGGAGGTCACTGCCGGGACCGGCGTGAATGTGCGAACACCCGCTGCACGCGCTGTTCAGCCCGCTGCTGTCGCCTCGCCGCCGAAGGCTCCCATTGATGATGGCGGTGTGTCGCTGGAGATCGGCTTGTCACGTCCGTCGACTCCGGAGGCCTTTGGACCAGCGCCGGAATTGCTCTCGCCGCCGCCGCCGGCTCCGGCTCCAACTCCAACTCCAACACAAGAGCGGGTGGCGGATATGGGATTGCCGTCGGTTGTGTCGCAACCCTCGGGTTCGCAGTCTGCGGAGTCGTCGCCGATTTCGAGTCAGTTGCGGTCCATTGAGCAAATGGTCAAGTCGCTGAGTCAAACCGCGGCAGCGCGGCGTAGCGACGAAGTTCCGAGTGATTTGTTTCATCTCTATGCGGAGTTGATCGATAGTGAAGTTGAGGACACGCTGGCTCAGGAAATGGTTTGCCGCCTGAAGGCAGAATGTGCTGACGAGGAGTTGCAGGACGTGCAGCTCGCCAAGGCGCGTTTGTCGCAGATGGTCCAAAACGAGTTGCATTGCAGCGGTCCGATTCGTGTTACGCCGGGACAGCGGAGGACGGTGGCATTGGTGGGTCCCACAGGAGTGGGGAAGACGACGACCATTGCCAAGTTGGCGGCGAATTTTCGGTTGCGTGATGGAATTCGCATGGGATTGGTGACCGTCGATACCTATCGGATTGCCGCTGTGGAGCAACTGCGGACCTATGCCGAGATTATCGATTTGCCGATGAAGGTCGTCACCAGCCCGTTGGAGATGCGGCGGGCGATGGATGAATTGTCTGGGTTGGATCTCGTGTTGATTGACACGGCCGGTCGCAGTCCGCGTGACGAACCTAAGATTCAAGAGCTGCAAAACTTCTTGTTAGAGGCCAAGGTTGATGAAGTGCATTTGGTGATGAGTTTGGTGGCGAGTGCGCGTAGTTTGGAGACGACTGCTCGGCAATTTGCGGTGGCTGGAACGACATCGGTGATTCTCACGAAGCTGGATGAGGCGGCCGGCATGGGGGCTATGTTATCCGCAGCCCGGAAGATCGATTCGCCGATCAGCTATTTGACCACCGGCCAGGATGTCCCCGACGATATTGAAACGGCGGAGGCGGAACGGATCGCGCGGTTGGTTCTGGGGAGTGAGTCGCTGTTTGGGAAATGAGCATCGGTCGGTTTGCCGAGTGCGGTGCAACGATGTCAGTCGATTTTCGGGCCTCCTTTTTACGTCACTCGTGTGAATGCCTGTCACCAATCCGAGGTGTGAAGAAAAAATCCAATGAACGACCAAGCACGCGTGTTAAGAGGTCTGGTCGACCAGCAAGAAAGCGATGCCGTTCCGGCTCCGCATGCCAGGTCGTTGCGCGCACGGACGATTGCCATCACCAGCGGAAAAGGAGGGGTGGGCAAAAGCAATCTCGCATTGAATATGGCAATTGCGTTGCGGCAATCGGGCGCCGAGGTGTGTGTGTTGGATGCGAATCTGGGTTTGGGAAACATTGACGTCTTGTGTCACGAGAACAGTTATTGGAATCTTTCGCACATGGTGAGCGGAGTGAGGACGTTGGCCGAGATCTGTCGGACGGGTCCGGCCGGTGTGCGGGTCATTCCGGGAGCAGGCGGGCTGGTCGATGTGGCGGACTGTCCTGAGCGGGTGCAAAAAAAGATGCTGAGCCAGCTTGTCGAACTTGAACACTCCCACGATTTTTTGATCATCGATACGGGGTCGGGCATCGATCGCCGTGTACGGCGGTTTTTGGAATCCGCTGATGTCGTGCTCGTGATCACGACACCCGAACCCACCTCGATTGCTGACTCATACGCTACGATCAAAGCGTTGATGTCGTCGCCGGAGATTCCAGTCTTAGAAGCGGTCGTCAATCAGGCGCGCAGTCGCGAAGAGGCGACGCGAATCTTAGAACGGATTGGCGAGACATCACGTATATTCCTACAGACTGAAGTGGGGGCAGGGGGTTTCCTGCCCTACGACACAGCCGTTCCCGAAGCGGTCAATCTTCAAACACCATTTTTGTTACATGCGCCCCGATGTCCTGCCAGTCGTGCGATCGAACAATTGGCTCGTCGAATTAAGAACATCTCACGGGTCAAGCAGTCCCACGGTGATTTCTTTTCGCGAATCTGGCCGAGTCGCCCGCGCGAGGCCGCACAGGCATCTTGAATCGGCTTTGTTGTTAAGTTAGCAAGTCTACACGAATTTAAACGAGTATGCGGCGCATGCGGATCAGTAAAGTTTTGCTAGAGTATTCCGGGCATAGTGCCGATATCCTCAACGGGGAAGTTTTATGCGCGGATACGGATTCGCGACATGTTGATTTCCCGAATAGTGGATATCGGAATTTGACACGTGGCCAAACAGTTTGCAATTCGGTTGTCTTTAATCATGTTTGCGGTCTCGGTGATCGAGTCAGCCGTGACCGGCGAAGCATTTCATGCCGGGTTGATTACTGCGGGGACAAAAGCCGTCTGCTTCTTCGTCATCGGGTTGTTAGTCGGCGAGATTGCTCGCCGGGTCGTCGAAGAAAATGCAGTCGCGGAGTTCGCCGAGATAGCAGCGCCGTCAGCCGTACAGGAGTCGTAGGTTTTGACTTCAGTCGGCTTAACAAAGCTGAAGGGACGCCGCGTTATTTTATATGGGGAGATAGCATCTTGTTATCAATATAACTGAGCGGTGACCACAACACCGATTCACCGACACTAAATACTAATCGCCGATATCACGTCTGTTGAACGTAACGCACCAAGGAGGGTTGCATGGCAACAAAAATTGATCCGCTAGTTTTGGAAACCTGGCAAGAATATAAAAAAGACCAGACCAATTTACAGTTGCGGAATAAGCTGATGGAACGGTATTTACCGTTGGTGCGCTACAATGCCGAACGCGTCTGGGCCAAATTGCCGGAAGGTGTGGATCTGAATGATCTGATTTCCGCCGGCGTGTTTGGGTTGATGGATGCCATTGATGCCTTTGATCTTGAACGCGGTGTGAAGTTTGAGACCTATTGCGTGCCGCGGATTCGGGGAGCGATGCTCGATGAATTGCGGACAATGGATTGGGTCCCGCGTTTGGTACGCAGCAAAGCCAGTAAATTGGAAAATGCGCGGAAAAAAGCGGAAGCGGAAGTCGGACGGCCTCCTACGGACAGCGAAATCGCCGCCAAAATGGAACTCTCGCCCGAAGAGTTCAACAAGCACAAAAGCGAAGCCAACGCCGTCAACCTCGTCAGCTTGAACAAGAAGTGGTACGAGACGGATAGCTACAAAGACGTGCGCGAAATCGATGTGTTGGAAGACGGCAAGGGAGAGGATCCCACCGAATCGATCCAACGTCGCGACCTGATGAAGTTGGTCACCAAGGGACTGAATCGCAACGAGCGGCTGATCATCATCCTCTATTATTATGAGGAACTGACGATGAAAGAGATCGGCAACACGCTGGGGCTATCGGAAAGCCGCGTGAGCCAAATGCACTCCAGCATTGTGAACCGACTCAAAGATCAACTCCGCCGCCGCCGCCCGGAATTCGCCCAGTAGGCCACGGGGAAACCGACAGCCAAAGGCTGCCGACGAAACACGCACAATTCTATAAAAAATCCCGCCGCACATTACGGCGGGATTTTTTGCGCGCTGAGCGATGGTCGTTTGAACTCCTGTGCCGTGAGAGCCTCGACAAGTCGTAGTGGTGCGTCAATAGCGGCAGGTTGTGCTGATATTTTGGGGCGGCCCTATTTTGGTCATGACCCAACCAGCCGTGCGCGGGGTGAGGCGGGTGCGGTCATTTTGCTGAATATCTCAAAATCTGTTCTCGTTTTTCGGGCGAGCCGTCGATATTTCGAGATACAGGGGAAGGCAAAAACATATGGATCAATCATGAATCGTGAACTTAAAGTACCCGCAGCATTAGCCATAATGCTTCTGGGGTTCGCAGCCATGGTCCTTTGGTGTGGTAAACCTCAAGACGATGCGGGCGCTGAAACTGCGCACGAGGACTTCTCTGACATCGATGCGGAAATCCTAGACCGGCCGCACACGCCGCATCTCACGGGGCTCGAAAGCCCTTCCGATGAACCGGCGACTCTGACTGCGGATGAAACTGCCTCAGAGGACGAGGGGTGGTTGAGCTGGTTGAACGGGACCGATTCGGCGGATGCGGACTTGGTCTCCGACAATAAGCAGACCGCAACCGATGCTACAGGCGAATCGAAACCACAATCGCGGCTCAATCAGAAACTGATCACCTCGCGACCGGTTGAAAGTGGCAATGCGCTAGGCCGCGTTGCTGGGAATGCCGTTGACGACGCGAAATTGTGGCTGTCGAATCGCGGCGATGATGATCTGTCGCAAGAAACGTTCGGAAGCAATACAGAGATTCCAGCGCCCATTCAACCGGAAACGCCGTCGGTGGTCACCACAGACCCGCAACCGCGGCATAATGAAGGCTGGGACGTCGTCGCTCCGTCGGTCGCCAAGGAACTCAAGCAGCACCCGATTCGACCACAGGGGGCCTCACAGCGAACCTACATGATTCAGCCGGGAGATACCTTATCGCGGATCGCCGCTAAGTTTTTAGATGGCAGTCATCGTGCGGTCGATATCTACGAAGCGAATCGCGATGTGCTCGACAATCCGAATCAACTCCGCGTAGGTACTGAGATCGTCATCCCCAATCGTCAAGTTGCGCCGGCGAAACCGATTGTGAAACCAAACGGCCCGGTAGCTGAGAACCCGTCAGCTAGCCGCAGTGAACGCTCCAGCAGTCGGGATTCTCTGTTTGTTCCCGTCAGCAGCCGTCCACTGCGAAACACGGTCCGCGATTCGAGCGGCGATTCGGAGGCTACCTCGACTCAGACAGCTGCGCCGCGGGAATATAAAGTGCGACGTGGTGATTCGCTAGAACGAATCGCTGTGAAATTCTACGGTTCGCGACGTAAGGCCCTCGATATCTTTCGAGCAAACGCTGAGCACTTGTCCAGCCCCAACGCAATCCGCGAAGGAATGACCCTAACACTACCCTAGGCGGCTCAGCCGCTTGGTACGAGCTGCCGCTCGGAATTGAATTAGGCCGCTCCCGTTGGTCGCTACGCGATCGATGTATTGCGTCCGCGGGAGGGCGAAGCTCCTGCTGAGCCACATCAGCAGGCTAGAATTTGCGATATCTACAAACAGTCGACGCGACTCCGTAATGCTTGGCTCGGCGGGAGCCTCGCCCTCCCGTCATGCTGTTTTCAACGCGCAGCGACCAACGGGATCGGCATCTCACAACTCGAGCGGTAGCTCGCACCTGGCGGCTGAGCCGCATTGGTTGAAAAGCTGGGTTGTCTTGTTTTTAGGTTGTGGGTTACACTCCGCCCCCTCTCATCTACGACGGGCGGTGTCGCCTTCATTCCTGGCTCGATTTCCCGATGATCCGAACTCGGCTAGCAGATCTCAAACATCTCATTTACGCGGTGTTGGCGCTACTGATTCTCGTAGCGCTTGGCGAGGTCGGACTGCGCATTTACGATTCCTATACGGGTCAGATTACGCGGAGTGATATCTACGATCAGGGGATCGTGCATCGATCTTGGACGACGCATCACGCTCTCAAGCCGTCCGAGACACAGCAATCGCCAACGGTCGGCGAGACTCCGGGAGTTACGGTTCGCATTAACAGTCTGGGACTGCGGGGGGATGAAATTGTCGTGCCCAAACCTCCTGGTGTGTATCGGATTGTTTGTTTGGGTGACGAAAGGACGTTGGCCACTGAGGTGCCGGAGGAAGAGACCTTTGCCGGACAGTTGGAAGCGCTGCTGCAACAATACACACGGCAGCGCGTGGAGGTCGTCAACGCGGGTGTCCCGGGCTATTGTCCTCTGCTCTCGTATTTGCAGGTCAAACATCAACTGGCTGCTCTGCAAGCCGACGTGTTTGTCATGAACTTCGACATGTCCGACGTCGCCGACGATTACCACTACCGGCGTCTGACGGCCATGTCGCGGGACGGTCTTCCGCTGAATTGTACGCATCCGAAGTTAATGCCAACTCCGGATACCGGAGCCTCACCCGATTGCGAATTGTTGTTGCTGTTGCAATGGGGCAAACGGACGGCTTCGGAATTGGTGGCGGACAACATCGGCGATGGCGAGGCTGACAATATTTCGGTTGCCACCGGCCGTTACGCATGGCTGAAGGACGATCCACCCGATTGGTCGCCCTACATTGAGCAATCGATGGAACCACTGAAGCAACTCAAGAATCTAACGCGTGGTTTATACGCCGATCTCCTCGTGGCAGCCGGTCCTGTACCATGGCAGATCTGTCCCACGGCAAGTGGTGGAGAGGTCCTGCGCGACGAGATTGGTGTTCCCGTTGGTACGTTGTGCGCGAGTCGTCGACCTTTTCAAATGTTGGACGACTATTGCCGACAAGAAACTATGACCTTGTGTGATACGTCGCCCGCGTTTCAAGCAGCGGAAGATCCCGATACGCTCTTCCAAGTAGAGACATTGGGATATTCGCGAGAGGGCCATCGACTTTATGCGCGGGAATTGGCGAAACGTATATTACGCAATTCGGCTGGGATCTGGGAACGTCCCGCATCGAGCAGCAATTCGCAACCGGAACCAGAAGCTACAACGCATCGTGCTCCACGCTCTTTGCCGCAATGATGCATTGAGATATCCTGCCCGCAGCCTCCCCGTTGGAGCGGGGAGGCCATTGGACATGGAAGCTATTTCGCATCTGCCAACCGCGACACGAAGGCCGGGTTTTTCATTTTCTTGCGTTTGGTCAATCCTTCGCAATTGATGCGGCACATGAGAGTAGGCTGCAGCCAGTTGGCAGCCACTTTGGCTTTAACGAAGGGCCGTTCCCGACCGAGTGTTGCCATGCGATCCGCTAGAATCGCGCGGTCTTCTTTGGGGATGCCTGTGAAGACGGTGCCGACGTATTGCAGTTTGCCCTTCACCAAAGTGGCCAGCGCTAGTCCGGTGAATTTTTCCGGCGATTCCCCGATGTACCCGATGATCAGGCAATCCAGATCCTGGGTTTCAATGATGACCTCTTCTTGGTCTTCCTCATCTCCGACAAATTCGTCGATGGCTTCCTCTAGGGACTCTTCGCCTTCGCCCTCACGTGCCTGTCGTACGATTTCGTGGACCATGTTGGGTTGAGCCTGTTCTTCGAAACCCCAGTCTTCGAACAACGCGTTGTAGTTGATTCCTCCGATGACGGCGACGGCTAAAAATGCAGCGGTGGCGCCCCAGATGGCCAAGGCCAATCGCGGGGCGCTTTTTGGCAAAATTCGGTTCGACGGACCCCAAATTGCGAGCGGTTGAAAGAAGATATCAGCGGGGCCGAAGTCGGATGATTTCATCACGGCATACATGTAAGCCCAAGCTTGCCCAACCATGAGTGAGCAAAAGCCGACGAATAACTGAATCAATGCCCAGTGCCCACGTTCGCCGTTGACCGTGTCGGTAGTGACACGTCCCAGGATGCTGAGCACAATCAAACCGACTTCGCCGAAGCCCACAACCCAGGCCCAGCCGGGAATCACTTCGTACCATTCCAGTGGTTTTTCTTGCTCGACATCTTCCTCGGCGGAATCGACCTCGACGCAAGTATTCAGGGCGGGATACCAGCCGCACCGTGGACACCATGACGAGTGACCCCAGTCAGCCGTGGATTCGCAATTGGCACATCCTTGTCCCGTTTTTGGAGATTGGGGCGCCACAGCAGATTGGGAATTGGATTGCGAGTTATTCTGCGAGTCGTTGGATGGCATGGGAGGGCCTTTTTTGTGACGCCTAGGGGAATCCGCACGCTACGTAGCGCTGGTCTCTGCAAAACCCTAGTACGTCCCTGCCCGCCGTGACGCGATCACCACCGCTAGCTGCCAAATTCCGGGGCGGCATGTAACGGGAAGGAAGTCAGCGCCGTGCGTAGTGATAAAACGGAATGCGCCAGAAATACGGGTGCTCGGGATCAACGTGATCTTAGTGGGCCGGGTGCTATGCGCCGGCACCGATCAGGATCGGTTCGCCGATATGCCAGGCAGCCCCTTCGCGGATCACTTTGCGGTAGAGCGTATCGCGTTCGACCGGAATGCGGCCCGCTTCGGTGATCAGGTCGGTCAATTGTGCGACCGTAAGCCCTTCGGGCGTCTGGGCACCGGCGTCGTGATAAATGATCTCGTGAACAACCGTGCCGTCCAGGTCGTCAGCACCGTAACTGAGTGCGAGTTGCGCGGTCTCTTGCCCCAACATGATCCAATACGCTTTGATGTGATCGAAGTTATCCAGCATGATGCGGGAGAGCGCCATGACCTTCAGGTCGGTCAATCCGCTGGGCTTTTGGATTTGGTCCAAACCGGTGTTTTCCGGATGAAAGGCCAACGGAATGAACGTTTGAAATCCGCCGGTTTCGTCCTGTAGTGCGCGGAGTCGGCAGAGGTGATCAACACGATGCGCTTCAGTTTCGATATGGCCGTAGAGCATCGTTGCATTGGTGCGGAGGCCCAACTTGTGTGCCTGGCGATGAATATCAATCCAGTTTTCACCGTCCGCTTTGTGCTCGCAGATTTTGCCGCGAACATCTTCGTGAAAGATCTCCGCCCCACCGCCCGGCATGCTTCCCAAACCGGCATCGATGAGCTGTTCTAAAACCCAGGGGATGGATTGCTTGGTTTTAAAACAGAACCAATTGATCTCGACCGCTGTCCAGGCTTTGATGTGAATCTCCGGACAGGCTTCGTGGATCACGCGGATGATGTTGACGTACCAGTCAAAATCTTTTTGGTGATGCAACCCGCCGACAACATGGATTTCCGTGGCACCGGCCGCTTGGGCTTCGGCGACCCGTTCGCGAATCATGTCGTCGGTGAATTCGTAAGCTTTGTCCGCATGCAAGTCGGATCGAAACGCACAGAACGTGCAGCGATAGACGCAGACGTTCGTGGGATTCAGGTGCATGTTGGTGTTGTAGTACGCGAAATCGCCATTTTTGCGTTCGCGGACAAGATTCGCCAACCGCCCCAACGTCTGCACGTCAACCTGCTCGGCCAGGAACACGCCTTCGTCATAGGTCACGCGTTCGCCGGCTTCGATTTTGGTGGAGATGTCGCGAAGCTGGCTGTCGTAGGTTGCTGATTTCATGCTCTGTCCACTGCCATCTATGCGTAAAGAATTGTCACCGTTCTGTGGAACCGTGCCAAAACGGGTGAATTAACCATTAGTTACCATATTATAGGCGGATGTACGCGATTGTCACGCATGAGAAGTCCGGTGGCTAAATGGAACATTCCCGCAGGCTTGCGAGAGTATTTGATGCTCAATTAGTCCCAATAATTGAAAATCACCTCGCCCATCGTTTGCGGATTCCAATATTTCATTTCATGCAATTCGGCCTTCGACAAATTCCCGACCATCGATTCAGTGATGGGCTGTGCGAGGTGGTCAGCAGTTAGGACCTGGTACCGGTCGATAGCGCGAAATTCAGAGGCGAGTGCGGGAACATCTATGAAATTAAAGGTCAAATCTCCGTCGTGTCTCACTTGGGCCATCGCCAAATAGGGGAAATGTATGTTCAAGAGAGTTAAGAATTTTTCGTCACCAATGGCGAATTCTGTAGTTCGAAAGTTTTCAACCCCAGAAGGTTCATCGATGGAACTAACTGCCGCGTTGCACTGACGAGCGACCTGATAACAGTCAGTGCGAAATTGGCATTTTTCAATGCTGACAGGAAGCGGCGGATCTTTTCGATGTGTAAATCCGGTAATTCCACGCGGCAGGACGATCATATCAAATCCTCGAAAACACCCGTTCGGCAGCTTGTTCGCCGCTGTGTACGCAGTCGGGGATGCCGACGCCGTGGTAGGCGTTGCCGGCGAGTTCGAAAAAGGGGAGGGCGGCCGCTGCGACTTCGATCTGCTGGACGCGCTCCAGGTGGCCGACGTGGTATTGCGGCATGGCTTGTTGATAACGGGCGATGCGGGCGATTTGCGGTTCTCCCTGGACTCCGAGTAGCTCCGCCAATTCGCCGCGCACGAGGGACAAGAGTTGTTCGTCATCCAATTCCAACAATTCCGGTTGCATGGCTCCTCCCACGAAGGTGCGGAGTTGGACGCAGTCGTCGGGAGCACGGTCGGGGAATTTTCGACTGGTGAACGAGACGGCGAGAATTTTGCGGTTTTCGACTGCTGGAATGACCAAGCCAAACGCATTGAGCGGATTGGCGACATCGGCGAGGCGATGTCCGGTGACGACGATCGCGCTGGAGGCGTACTCGATCGACTGCAACTGCGCGGCCAGCGGGGCAGCGAACGACGCGACCAAATCGCCAACGCGATAAGCGGGCAGGGCGGCGATGACCGCATCGAATTCTTCGTGACGTCCATCGGTCGTTTCCAAAGTGGCCGTTGCATTCTCGGGGCCAGGCGTCAAACGTGTGACGGCGGTATTCATGCGCACGTCGCAATTTTTCAGCGAGGCGATCAGGGTTGCGAAAAGTTCGGAGATTCCGGTGGCGAAGGTGGCAAATAATCCATAACGCGCACCGCTACCGCTATTGTCTTTGCGTCGTGTGGATTGGCGGCGCGAAGCACGAATCAAGCTGCGGTGCTCTTGTTCCATGTCGAGAAAACGGGGCAGGGTCGCGCGGAGGCTCAGTTTCTCTGGGTCGGACGTATAGATCCCCCCCACCAACGGTTGCACGATCCGGTCCAACACTTCGCGCCCGAGACGTCGCCGCACAAAATGGGCGAGGCTTTCGTCCTCTCCGTTGTTGCCGCGCGGCAATAGGTATTCCATGCCCAGTCGAAGTTTGCCCCAGGGGCTGAGCAGGGGTGATTTGAGGACGGGGCCGATTTTTGACGGGGCGAGCAGCATGAACCCTTCGGGGATCGGTTGCGGTTTGCCGTTGTGCAGTACCAACGACCGCCGGTAATTGGCGTCGGGGGAGATCAGACGCTCCTCCAAGCCCAACCGTTTGGCCAAATCGACGGCCCACGGCTTGTCGGTGATGAACGAATCGGCACCGGTCTCGACGTGGTATCCATCGATTTCCTCGGTCCCCATCACCCCGGCCAACCGGTCGCTCGCTTCAAAGAGCGTGATATCCAGTGGCTGTTGCGATTCGGAACGCAGTTCGGTCAGACGATGCGCTGCGGACAATCCGGAGATTCCGCCGCCGATCACAGCGACGCGGCGCACGCTCGTAGGGGCAGCGGGATTCATGACGGCCCGGCAGCTCCCATTTCATGGACCATATCCACCAGCGCGATCGCGTTTTCCACGGGCACTTGCGGCATGATTCCGTGTCCCAGATTAAAAATATGACCGGGACGTCCGGCGGCGGCATTCATCACGTCTTGCGTCCGTTTGCGCAGCACCTTGGTATCCGCCATCAGCGAAACGGGGTCTAGATTTCCCTGAACGGCGACATCGTGGCCGACAATGTCCCAGGCTTCGGCCAGTCCGATCCGCCAATCAATCCCAATGACCTGCCCCCCTGCTTCACGTAGTAGTGGCAACAGCGCGGGATTGCCGGTCAGGAAATTGATGACCGGCACGTCTTTGGGCAGCGCGTCGATGAGGGCTTTGGTGTGCGGCAGGACGTATTGCCGGTAATCGTCCGGGGAGAGGCAACCGGCCCAGCTATCAAAGATTTGGACTGCTTGGCAACCGGCGGTGATTTGTGCTTTCAAATACCGGGCAACGCTGTTGGAAAGCCGCTGCATTAATGTATTCCAAGCGGCCGGGTCGGAGTACATCCACTGTTTGGTATGAATGTAATTCCGCGAACCACCTCCCTCGATCGCATAGGAGGCCAGCGTAAACGGAGCTCCGGCGAAACCAAGCAGCGGAATATCGGCCGGGAGGTCACGGCGAATGAGCTTGACCGCTTCGAAAACGAAGCCGAGCGCATCCATGTCTTCCAACTCGTGGCAACGATCGACATCTGAGGGTGTCGAGAGCGGATTGTGAATCATGGGGCCTTCGCCCTTGGCGTATTCCAAGTCCAAGCCCATCGGTTCCAGAATGGGGAGCAAGTCGGCAAATAGAATGGCCGCGTCGACTCCCAGGCGTTCCCGGGCGACGAGCGTGACCTCGGCGGCCAAGTCGGGGCGTTTGCACAATTCCAGAAACGTGACCTTGTTCCGGATGGCCATGTATTCGGGCATGTACCGTCCAGCTTGTCGCATCAGCCAGATGGGGGTCGTGTCGACCGGTTCGCGGCGAGCAGCACGCATAAACCGGCTATTTTGAAGTTCGGGTGTAGTCAAGATGCGTCAATTCCGCGGCAAGTGAGGTCGTTCGATAGTATCAGCGCGCTGGTTGCTCAACCGTTGCCGCGTTTAGATTCTAGAATCCCCGGCGCGGCTTGAGCGGCGGCTCGCACTAAGTGTCCCATTTTTGGGTGGTCTGGTTCAAGGTCCACGGGCAAACCGACGGAATGTAGGTGCTCACTGGCGGTGGGGCCGATGGAGGCGATGACGCAATTCGCCGCAGCGGCCAGCCAATCCTGCTTCAATCCCGCCGTGTCGGCGACTTCCAACGTGTTGTGCAGTTGCTGCGCGCTGGTGAACATCAGCACGTCATGGTCGCCTGCGACAGTCGCGCGGATCGCTGAATGCAACGGTTCCGTGTCATCGGGGAGTGCCCATTGATAGACGGTGACGGGTCGAACGGTTGCCCCACGTTGTTCCAAGGCCGCATAAAACTCGGTGCTAGGCCGACCATATTCCTGCACGGCAACGACTTTGCCGACAAGTTCCTCATCAAAAACTGTGAGCAATTCCCGCCAAGTGTTCGGTTCCGGGGCTTGTCCGGCAAAGGGGACTTTCCAGTTGCGAAACACCGCCGCCGGCTTCGGTCCGCGGACGATGCAGTGGGTTTGCCGCAGTGCGTCTAGAAACTTCTCGCGGGGATAGCGGGTTTCGATCGCCGCCAAGAGTGCCTTGGCGCCAACACCCGTCATGAAGGCAATGATGTCGATCTGGCTGGCAAATAATTCTTCGGCAAATTGCAACGCTTCGGGGTTTTCTCCGAGCGGTACTTCTTGCATCGAAGGGGCAATGGTTGCCAGACCGCCGTGCCGTTCGATCAACGACCGCATTTCATTGCCTTTGCGGCTTTCAAAGGAACAGACGCGTAAGTTTTGGAAACTGGCTGCTTGGGGGGGAGCCGATTTAGGAGAGTCTGCCATCGAAGTTTTTCCCATCCATTCGCGCGAGGGGGGGAACGGTCCTCCGCTGCGGGCGTGAGCGGTGGGCGCATAAAAAAGGTAGCCCAGAAGAAGGATAGGCGCTCGCCCGGGCCTGCGTTTAACCGCGGCCCAGCTATCCTCCCGTCTGAGCTACCAAAATATGGTAATGTCTTGTTGTCGGCGTTTGAATGAAATCAAAAGTCGACCAATAACTTATCGACCGGCTCGACTGATTTCATTCTAGAAAAGCATTAATATTATTCAAGCAGGAACGATCGTGCACAACAACGAACTACAGGAAATCCCTAGTTGGTTTTAGGTGAATTGATTGATTCTGTGCCTGGGTCATCAATTGCCTGTTGAATATCTTTGCACGCATTGATCGGCATGGTTCTATGGTACTATGCCAAGAGTTGGTCATCAGTTTTCGCTCGCGAGAAATACTATAGCGGTTGATATAGTTTTCGTCATTACGCACAAGCGCTTCTAAATGCGTAGAGACGCACGACCAAGTGTCTTTGTCTTTTCAATAGAGATTTTATCCGCGTTGCCGGGCTAGGTTTCGTGGTAGGAAACCTGCAAGCACCTCGCAATACTGGTTTGTTGGTCAGGCAAAAGGGTGTTCAACGTCGGTCCATTCGGTATCATCCAAAATCTCCTGCCTTTCCCTCCTTCGATTGATACTATGCCGACACTGCCCCCTACGAAAACATCCAAATTGACCCTATTGGGCACCGGAACCAGCCACGGCGTGCCGATGATCGGCTGTCATTGTGAGGTCTGTGAGTCGACGAATCCGCGAAACAAACGCACTCGAACCGGCGTCGTGGTGTCGGTCCCGGGCGGGAATTTCCTGATCGACACCCCGCCGGAATTGCGGATGCAACTGTTACGCGAGCGGGTTGATTTGATTCATGCAGCTCTCTTCACGCATAGCCATGCTGATCATCTGTTTGGCTTGGATGATTTGCGGCTGTTCGGCTATTACCTCAAGGGGCCGGTGCCGCTGTATTGCGAAGCCAATGTCGAGCAGCAGATTCGCAGGTCGTACAATTACGCGTTTGAAATCCCGCGGAACAATCATCGCGGTGCTGTGCCTGCCTTAGAGTTTCAGCGCATCGAGCTCGAACCGTTTACGCTGTTGGGTCAAATTGTGCAGCCGATTCGTCTGCTGCATGGGAAGTTGCCAGTGTTGGGTTTTCGAGTTGGCGATGTCGCATTTTGTACCGATGTCAGCCAAATTCCTGAGGAGAGTTGGTCGTTATTGGAGGGGTTGGATGTTTTGGTTTTGGATGCATTGCGCGAGGAGCCGCATCCGACACACTTGAATATCGAGCAGGCATTAGCGGTGGTCGAGCGGGTCAAACCGCAACGGACCTACTTCACGCATATTGCACACACCCTGGAACACGAAGCGACAAATTCGCGATTGCCTCAGGGTATTGAATTGGCATACGATGGCTTGCAGATCACGTTTTGATCAACAAGTCGATAAGGGGGGCGGTCTCGGTCTTGACCGCTATTCGTGTTTGGTCTTTTCGCCTGTGGCTTCGCCGCGGGGTTTCCTGACAGCGCCCGGCAATTAGCATGAATGACGAAGCAGCCATGACGGCCTTTGCCCGTCTTGCGGAAGTCTCACATCAAAAACAGCAGTATCCGCAGCGGGATAAATTTCTGTTGCTGACTGGAATTTCCGCATGCCGCGCCGCATGTGTTGATATTGCGGCGCGCTGCCGTGAAATCGTACTTGCGAACAATCCGCAGCATCTGATTCGGAAATACGCATCTCTGCCCGATGCTCTCCGCTCTGAGAATTTCGAAGTCTTCCACGCGCAGTTGGACCGCTTTTGCACGTTTGAAAAAGCGGAACACCTGTTGCATGAATTCGACGAAGGCGGATCAGCCGGTGAACGTGCGATTCGATCGGTGGAGCAACTTCGAGAGTCCTTGAACTCCGCGGACTGGGAAACAGTTTGAACCGCGAAAGTCAGTGTCTAGGGTCTGGCCAGTTCGCGGCCTGCGCGCTACAATTGACTGACTAAAGTGACTTGGACATCTGGAAATCCAATAACGAAAAAAGTTAGGAGAGCTGTCACGATGTTGAATCGAATCCTGGTGCCGACCGACTTCAGCGACAATGGAGCGAACGCATTGAAGTATGCGCAAAATCTTGCTGAGAAGTTTGGTGCGGAAATCCATCTGTTGCATGTGATTGCCAACGATACGGCGGTGGCGATGGGTTCGGACGGATTTTTCGCCGTTTCCGATGAGATCATGCAGGACCTGCATAACGCGGTGACCAACAAACTGCAGGAGACGGCCGATTCGATGGCGGGTTCGGTAACAAACGTCGTGCAGGAAATACGCGAAGGGGCTCCATTTTCGGAGATTATTCAATACGCCAAGGCGAAGGACATCGACCTGATCGTGATGGGAACGCACGGCCGCACCGGCATTTCCCACTTGCTGATCGGAAGCGTCGCCGAAAAAGTCGTTCGCAAAGCCCGCTGCCCGGTGTTGACAGTTCCGTCCGACGGACACGAATTTACGATGCCTTAGTCAGATCCGTCACGATACCCGGAACGTTAGCCTGCCTAAGATCGTTTCCGCCTGGAATCGAGGGTGTCCTCGTTTGTTTGTGCGGACATGTGGTAAGCCACGCGCCAGACGTGATAGCCAATTCGTCGCAGCCAACGCGCGGCATCCATGTGTTTGATTGCCTCGCCGGGTGTCAATTGTCCATGCGCGGCGGTGGAGACGGCTTGGGCGCGAAATGTCCGCATATCGGTTTTTAGCTGGTGATTGATGTCGTGGTACGCTTCTGCCTGTTCGGGGGACAGCGGGAATATTTCTTCGGCGATCCGGTCGCACGCGACTGCCAACTTGTCCGCCATGTTCGACAATTCCGGTTCTGCGCGACAGGTGCGGAGGCGGGCTTGATCTTGCAGTCGCCGATTCACGCGTCGCAAATGGTCGAGTGTGTGGACGCAGGCTAAAAAAGTATGGTCGGTGATTTGATCCTCGGCCTGGATGGGAATTTCCTGCAAGTATTGTTGTGTCTGGTCGAGGGCGTCCTCAACATCCTGGGCGAGTTGTTCGTCCGTGACTGCGGCCGGTAGTCGTAGCCAGCGGCTCAATTCGTGGAAGACGACCTGGAGGATGTCATGGATGGTTGCGGAAACGGCGTCCAATGCGGCGTCGGGAGTGGATAACTGATTTTTGTCCAGCCGTTTCACCAGGAGATTGCCGCGCTCGGGAAACATTCGCTCGATCACGTTGGCGAAAGCGCGCGTGAAAGGCAAAATTGCGATCACGCCGACCATATTGAAGAACGTATGAAAACCGACAAGTACCAGTTCCGGAGAATTCGCCTCTGCGCCGGGCCACAAAGCTACGACTGTATTTAAAAAGGGTGTTAACAGAAAAAAAGCGCCGATGGCTGTCAGCGAATTGAAGGCGACGTGTGCGAAACCGGTTCTCCGCGCTTGGACGTTGCCGCCAACGGTGGCCAACACCGCCGTGAAGGTCGTTCCCAAATTCATGCCGATGACAATGGCGGCGGCTTGGTTGAGCGAGATGGAATTCGCATGCAGTGCCACCAGCGCTGCAGCGACTCCCGCACTGGAGGATTGCGTAACAACGGTGATCACCACGCCGATCAAAACCAATAGCAACCGTCCTGGGATCGTGTCAGGGGGGAATGTGTCGGGAGTCACAATGCCGCGGAATTCCGTCATGCCCAGTTGCATGGTGCTGATGCCCACAAAGATCAATCCGAATCCCGCAATCGCGGTTCCCGCTGCTTCGCATTTGCCTCGGCCGAATATTTTGAAGATCACGCCCAACAAAACCAGCGGCATCGCAAATTCGTCAAGTTGTAGATTGAACCCCAGCAGCGCAACAAACCAACCGGTGATCGTTGTGCCGATATTTGCGCCGAAGATGATTCCCAAAGCCTCGGGAAAACTCAAGATGCCGGCGTTCACAAATCCTACTGCCAGTACCGTAATCGCACTGGATGACTGGACGACGGCTGTGGACAGGCAACCGGTGGCGACCCCTTGCAGCGGGCTGCGTGTGGAGCGTTTAATCAGCCCGCGCAAACGATCGTCAGCCACCGAGCGCAGGCCTTGCGTTAACAACTGCATTCCCAACAGGAACAGTCCTAATCCACCTCCGGCCTGTAATATTCCGCGTATCATTCGCTTCTCTCGGCTGTGGCGCAGCTGTGAGCTAAATTCGTCACATTGAAGACGACCTCTGTGAGCGCGATGCACTGACGGGCAGACCTACGGGTCGCTTCATGTCTTCGTTTGGCATGAAGGCGGCGCAGTGGCTAACTCATTTGCAATTCTACCATTTCGCGATAACGGCTGCTTTGATCCATGAGACCGTGGTGCGTGCCCGATTCGACGATGCGGCCTTGTTCGAGTACGAAAATGCGGTCGGCGTCGGTGATGGTGCTCAATCGGTGCGCGATCACAAAGCAGGTCCGGCCGGCGGTGAGTGTCGCTAAACTGTCTTGGATCAGGCGTTCGCTTTCGGTATCCAGATTGCTGGTGGCTTCATCCAAAATCAGAATGCGGGGATCGGCCAAGATCGCGCGGGCAATGGCTAGACGTTGTCGCTGTCCCCCACTGAGTCGCACGCCCCGTTCGCCGATGATCGTGTCATACCCGTCGGGCAGTTCCTGAATGAAGTGATCCGCATTGGCAGCGCGGGCAGCTTCTTGGATATCTTCAAGTGTGGCCGACTTGGCACCGTAGCCGATGTTTTCCGCCACCGTGCCGTCGAAAAGAAAGATGTCTTGTTCGACGATGCTCAACAATTCACGATAACTTTCGACGCGAATATCTTTGAGATTCACACCGTCGATGTCGATCTCGCCGGACGTGGGGTCGTAAAAGCGGGCAATCAGATTGCACAGTGTTGTTTTCCCAGCGCCGCTCGGACCGACCAACGCCAACGTTTCGCCCGGTTCGACTTCGAGGTTGATGTCCTGTAACACGGGTGTCTCGGTGCCGGGGTATTGAAAACTGACATCGCGGAGCGTCAAACGGCCGGCGACTGTTTGCGGATCGAGTGAGATGGCATGCGGGGCCGGCAGCATTTCTTGGGGATCGGCCATCAGATCCAACACGCGATCTAACCCTGCGAGACTACTTTGCAGTTGCGTGGCGCTGTTGGCTAGCACGGCGACCGGCTCGAGTAGCATGGCGAGATAAAACAGAAACATCATCAAGTCGCCCAGCGTAATTTCACCCTGCAAGACCTGGAGTCCGCCATAGATCAACAGACCGGCGGAGGCAAGGGGAATGAGCACACTCCAGACCGTTTCTACAACCCGCATCCTCCACCAGGCCAACAGTTCTTGCCGCGCCATCAAGTGATTACCGCGGGTGAAACGGCCCGCTTCGCTGCGTTGACGCCCAAAGGTTCGTACCACGCGCATCCCGCCAAAGGCTTCGGTGGCGTGGCTGTCGATTTCCTGACGGCGACGACGGATGTCGCGTTGCAGCGGACGGATCCGGCTGATCCAAGTGCTGTGCGTGATGTAAACCGCCGGCAATAGAATCAGCGATCCGAGCAACAGCCGCCAATCGACCCAGGCCAGCACAGCCAGACTACCGAGCAGTTGAATGATCGCCCGCCAGGGATTGTAGAGCATGCTGAAAATTAATTCGGCAACTCCACCGGCGTCCTCCCGCAGAATACTGGTGACTCCGCCAGATTTCAATTGAAAGACCCGATGTAACGGCAGACGCACCGCATGATCGAAGACGCGTTTGCGGACCGACATCTGCACGAGTTTGGTGGATTTTGTCGCCAACCACCGCCCCCAGACGTGAATCACGATTTCGATGACCGAAATCGCAATGACCGTGACCGCCAATAGGATTAAAAGGTCGCGCGGATTGGCGGGTAAGGAGATGCGACTCGTCACCGATTCCGGTAACGGCCGGCCGGTGAAAACGTAGTCGATGGCAATTTTGGTCGCGGCCGGGGGGACGAGTTTGAGAACTGTCGAGATGCTGAGCGTAAACAGCGAAAAGGCGATCATTTTTCGATGACCGGCGAGCAACTTCAGGAATTCCCGCAACAGCGTATAGAAGGATCGATCGTGTCGCGGAGTCTCTCGCAGTTTGTCCTGACCTGCCAGCGCAGCATCGGAAGGTGCGGATTTGACACGGATTGCGTCGAGATACTCAGAAAACCGTCGTCGGCTGGATGTTTGTCGGGACATGAATCGTTTTGTCGCAGTATTCAAACGGTGCTGGGGAGTTCCTGGGGAGTTCCTGGGGTGTTCCCAGGAAGGGCATCGGTGAATTGTATACGACAGGGTCAAGTCAGTCGCCACCGACTTGGAATTTAGTGTGATGCAAATGTTAGGCATTTACGCTTGGCTACCATCGCAGTTGAGGAATCATCCACATAAAACCAAAGCAGCCATTGTGGCCTTCGACTCTGCTCCCAGAAGAAATTAACCACGAAATATACGAAGGACACGAAAAAGAGTGTCCGCTTTTGGAAAGATTTGGTGATCACTATGACGTGAGGCAAGAGTAGTCGCGGAAACGGTCGGTGATCTTTGTCTGAGTCACATTGACGAAAACATCACGGACGGTTGTCAACTGGCATCCTGACCGGCGTCGATAGTCTGGGAAACCTGATAAAATCCATCAAACTGTCGGTAGGCGAGGCCCGGTCAGGGCTGAATGGCGTAGGGTTTGCGACTTTAATTTCTGTATCTACATCAGTGAGTTCACGGAAGCGATTTGGAAAACAAACAGAGACTATTTTAACTGCGCGACGCGCTGAGTCCGCCATGCGGAGAAAAGGAGGGCAGTAGTGATGATTACGGCAACTCCTAGACGCCGTGCATCGGCGTTTGATCCCATGGAGTCTATCCGTTGTTGGGGAAAACCAACTCGGCAGCCATCGCACCGCCGTCCTGCGGCGAGTGACCGTTCGTCGCAAACGCGTCGCTCGGCCGAGCAACGCTGTAATTGCCTGAAAGAACGTCAATTCGTGGTCCTTCCCGAAATGGCGTGGGCGAAACGTTTGCAAATCACGTTTCTCATTTTGGCCACGATCATCATCGGCGGCGTTTCGGCAGTCGACACGTATTGGACCTTCAAGAACCAGGATTTCCTGTACCAATACGAACAAAATCCGGTGGGACGCTGGTTGATGGAGCAAGACGGCGGTGATGTCGCCTTGTTCATGACGTTCAAAATGGTCGGAACGTTGGTCGTGATGTGCACGATTCCGTTATTGTATCGCTTTCGCGCCAAATGGGGAATCACGGCTGGCGCCAGCGTCGCGGGATTTCAATGCTTGTTATTCGTGTATTTGAACTTTGGCGAGTACTTTGTTCAGTTGTGAAATCGTTCCTTGGCTGTTGTCCGCGTGTAGAACCGCTTACAATCAAGTAAGCAAGTATTGATGCGTCCGGCCTCAGTTCCCGGAAGTCATCATGATTCAACCACAACGCGACTACAGGAATCCTCGGCTTATGTCACGCAAAAATACGGCGGACGGATTGGACTTATCCGTAACACGGCGCCGTTTTCTCAAGACGTCGATTGCCAGTGGACTGGCTTCCCCGTTTCTGGCCAACAGTCTCTCCGCTGCACCCGCAAAGAGACGTCCTAAAGTTGCCGTGGTGTACACTGCATTCGCGCATCGTTGGCATACTCATGTGTTGCTCGAGAATTTTCTGGAGTCGTACATCTTCAACGGGGAATTGACCGACCCCGGTGTGGAGGTTGTCAGTTTGTATGCCGATCAGCATCCTCAGGGCGACATGACGACGGAGATCGCGAAGAATTATCGACTGCCTGTCTATGACTCAATTTCCGACGCGCTCTGTTTGGGGGGCAAGGAATTGGCGGTCGATGCGGTTCTCTCTATCGGCGAGCATGGCAGCTATCCCAGCAATGATCTGGGGCAAGTGGAGTACCCGCGGAAACGGTTTTTCGATGAAATCGCGGCTGTGATGAAACGCTCGCAGCGATTTGTACCGGTGTTCAATGACAAGCATCTGTCGTATCGCTGGGACTGGGCCAAGGAGATGTACGACACCTCCGTGCAGCACGGGATTCCCTTCATGGCGGGCAGTTCAGTGCCGTTGGCGCAACGAGCGCCGATGATTGACAATCCGATTGGTGTGGAAATTGAAGAAGCGATCTCCATTCATGGCGGCGGGGTGGAATCGTACGACTTTCACGGTTTAGAAGTGCTGCAGTCGATGGTCGAAGGACGACGCGGCGGCGAGACGGGAATAGCCCGCGTACAGTTTTTGTCCGGTGATGCATTAATGGCGACTGCCAATAAACGTTGGTCGCTGGATCTAGCGGCGGCAGCGATGCAGGCGGAGGCGGACTTTATGGGGCAGCCGGCGATCGATCCCAAAACGGCTTCGCATGGTATTCTGTTGGAGTACAAGGACGGTTTGCGCGCGACTGTGCTGAAAGTGGGCAATAGCGGCATCCGTTGGAATTTCGCCTGCCGGGTCAAAGGGAATTCTAAACCGGTCGCGACCTATTTCAATCCCGGCCCTTGGGACAATCGTTGTCTGTTCAAAGCGCTTTCGCATGCGATTCAGAATCATTTCATCCACGGGAAAGCTCCGTATCCGGTCGAGCGGACCTTGATGACGACCGGGGTTTTAGACTCAGCGATGCATTCCCGTCACGCGGGCGAAAAATCCCTCGACACTCCGCAACTGGAATTCGCCTACCAAACGCGAGACTACAAAGAGATGCGGGAAACCGGCTCATCTTGGAAGATCATCAAGCCCGATACCCCGCAACCAATGGGGATTGCGTCGGATAAACAGTACTTGCGGTAGGTTTGAGGCTTGAGGGGACAGGCTTGAGAGGGGCTGACTTTCTCACGCCTATTTACTCGCGCCTACGGTCTATTCAAACGTGATATTGCGAAATCTATTGCGTCTGGTTGAAATACAAGGGCGTGTTCGTTTGTATTTCCCGAGATGATGGCCGTGCTATGAATCGTCAGCCATTTGAGACGCCGCCGCAGTGGTGGCCGCCAAAACTTAGTCCGTTCATGATCCGTGTCTGGCGATCGTTGCGGCGGTATCAGCAGATACAGCAGCATCGGCTGCTGGATATCGATGTTCGCGGCGCCGAGCATTTGCAGGCAGCTTTGGCGGCCGGGCAGGGGGTGGTGATTACGCCCAATCATTCGAGTCATGCCGACTCGTATGTGCTGTATCATGCGGCGGAAGTGCTTGCTTGTCCGTTGTATTTCATGACAGCTTGGCAAGTGTTTGGTATGTCCAGCCGGTTGGAAAGTCTGGTAATGCAGCACCACGGTTGCTTTAGCGTCGACCGTGAAGGGACCGACATGCGGGCGTTTAAACAGGCGGTGGAGATCGTACAGCAGCGACCTCATCCGTTGGTGATTTTTCCCGAGGGGGAAGTCTATCACCTCAACGAACGGATCACCCCTTTTCGCGAAGGCGCAGCTGCCATCGCAATGACTGCAGCCCGCAAAGCGGAGCGTCCGATTACGGTCGTTCCCTGTGCCATTCACTATAAGTACCAAACCGACCCCACGCCGGAGTTGTTGCAGGTGATGCAGCGATTGGAGGAGCAGATTTCTTGGCGGGTGCGTACGGATCTTTCGTTGCACGACCGCATCTACCGCTTTGCCGACGGCTTGATCGCACTCAAAGAGGTGGAATATCTTGGCCGCAGCCGGTCGGGTCCGTTGGCTGAACGCGTTGCCGATTTGTCCGACACGATCTTGCAGCGGCTTGCGGAACGGCATGGTGTGGAGGAACCAGAGGGCCTGATCATTCCGGAGCGGGTCAAAAACCTCCGCCGTCAAGTGATCAGCCGACTCGATGAACTCGACAAGACCGACGCCGCTCGTGAACCCCTGGTGCACGATATGGACGATCTGTTTTTAGTCGTGCAGATGTTTAGCTATCCGGGGAATTACGTCTCTGAGCGGCCGTCGATTGAGCGGATGGCGGAGACGATTGACAAATTCGAAGAAGATTTCCTCAATGCTCCCTCGGCGGGCATACGCGGGACGCGCAACGCCGTGGTGACGTTCGGTGACCCGCTACCGGTACCTGTGACGCGCGACCGCGCCACGGGGGCGGAGCTAACGCGGCAGTTGGAAGTCCGTGTTCAGCGGTTGATGGACGAGACGTTGGCAGCGACGCCGACGGTGGAGGAGCGGCGGCGGGCGGTTGGCAGTAGGCAGTAGGCGGGAAATAGTGGCCAGTGTTCGGTGGCCAGTGGCCAGTAGGTTTTTTCAATAGCCTCTGTTGTTTATCCACTCGACAGGGAATCGGTGGGGGGGCATAATGGAGACTCCTGCCTCACTATGTGATTCCTTCCGCGGATGATGTTCATGCCTGCTTTGCGTTCTGTGATTTTCGGTTTCTTTGCCTGCCTGTCAGCGATTTCGGTCACATTCGGTGACGAGAAGGTTTCGCCGGCTGATGCGGAGTTTTTTGAAAAACATGTGCGGCCGGTGCTTGCTGAAAAGTGTTATTCCTGCCACGGGGCGGAAAAGCAGGAATTAGGCATTCGTCTCGATTCACGCGATGCTGTGATTACCGGAGGAGATGCCGGGCCGATTGTCGACATTGAGACTCCAGGCGAAAGCTCGCTGTTGGTAGCGATTGGCTATGCGGGGGATGTGCAAATGCCTCCCGACGGGCAGTTGTCGGCAGACGAGATTGCCGCTCTGACGCGCTGGATAAAAATTGGTATGCCCTGGCCGGGGAGTTCTACGCCGTCGGTCGAAAAGAACCACGACGCGTACAAACAGCATTGGGCATTTCAACCAGTGGCCGATCAGCCGCTGCCGGCAGTGCAGGATGCGGACTGGTCGCGGACGTCGATCGATCGATTTGTTTTGGCGCGCCTAGAACAAGCCGGACTGACACCCGCGCCGGAAGCGGATCGGAGAACGTTGATTCGCCGCGCGACGTTTGACCTGATCGGCTTGCCCCCCACAACCGCAGAGGTGGCTGCTTTTGAGAATGATTCGTCACCCGATGCCTATGAAAAACTGATCGATCGCTTGTTGGCTTCGCCGCACTATGGCGAGCGGTGGGCACGGCATTGGTTGGATGTGGCCCGCTATGCGGATAATAAAGGTTACATTTTCTTCGGTGACAAAAAATACCATTGGGCGTACACCTATCGCGATTATGTGATCCGCGCGTTGAACGAAGATTTGCCGTATGATCGATTTGTTGTCGAGCAATTGGCGGCGGACCAATTGGAACTGGGCGAAGACAAGCGTCCGCTCACGGCGATGGGGTATTTAACGCTCGGCGCTCAGTTTTCCGGCAACATCCATGATATTATCGACGATCGCATCGATGTCGTCACCCGGGGACTGATGGGGCTGACTGTTTCCTGTGCCCGCTGCCACAATCACAAGTTCGATCCGATTAGCGCGGCGGATTACTATGGGCTGTACGGCGTGTTTCGTAGTTCGACGGAACCAACGATCCCGCCGATGTTCGAAACTCCGCCCGACACGGAAGAGCATCGCAAATTTGCTGCGGAACTGGCGGTCAAACAACAGAAGCTGGATGCGTTTGTGACGGAAAAGCATACGGCGCTGGTGACTTCGGCTCGGAAGCGAGTGGCGGAATATCTCATAGCGGCTTATGTCAAACGGCATCAACCACCCACCGAGGATTTCATGCTGTTGGTCGAAGAGGGAGATCTGAATCCCACGATGATCCAACGCTGGCAATCGTATTTAACGCGGACCCGCAAATCACACGATCCAATTTGGAGCCTTTGGCATGCCTGCGCGGAAATTCCTGCTGATGAATTCGGTAAGTCCGTCGCGGCGATTGTGGAGCAACACGCGGCTGACCCGGTTCAGGCTCATCCAGCAATCATCGAAGCCTTGCGCGCTTCGCCGCCCACGAACATGACGGAATTGGCAGAGCGTTACAGCAACGTTTTGAATCAAGTCGACGACAAATGGACGGCGCTGTTGCAGCAAGCGTCTGAGGCCAAGCAACCACTGCCTACGGAATTGCCCGACGAGTCGGACGAGGCTTTGCGACTCGTGTTTTATGGCTCGCAAGCGCCACCCGATGTGCCGGTGCGGACCGGTTGGGGGTTCCTGACTTTGCTTCCGGATCGTCCTGCTCAGGCCAAATACAAGAAACTGCTTGGAGAAGTTGAGAAACACATCGCCGAAACGGCAGGTGCGCCACCGCGGGCGATGGTGTTGTTGGATGCTGAGGAAATGTATGCTCCCAAGGTATTTTTACGTGGCAATCCCAATCGTCCCGGGAACGGCGTGCCGCGGCACTTTCCGGAGTTTCTGACGCACGAAGACGATCAGGTGTTTCAAACCGGCAGCGGGCGGTTGGAGTTGGCGCAGGCGATAGTCGATCCGGCGAATCCATTGACGGCGCGGGTGTTGGTCAATCGTGTTTGGTTGAATCATTTTGGGTCCGCGCTGGTGGCGACGCCGAGTGATTTCGGATTGCGGAGCGAGGCGCCCACGCATCCCACGTTGCTGGATCATTTGGCGGGTGAATTCATACGGGACGGTTGGTCGTTGAAGCGTCTGCATCGCCGTATCATGCTCTCTGCGGTCTATCAGCAGCAAAGCCACGCGCGGGACGACGGAGTGGCGGTCGATCCCCGCAACCGTTTGTTGTGGCGGATGAATCGCAGCCGACTCGACTTTGAGTCGATGCGGGATTCACTTTTGGCTGTGACAGACCAATTGGAGCAGACGCTCGGTGGCCCGGCGGTCGATATTGAAAAAACACCATTCACTCCGCGAAGAACGATTTACGCGTTCGTCGATCGCATGGACCTTCCGGAGTTGTTTCGCGCCTTTGATTTTCCCGATCCAGCAGCTACCAGTCCGCAACGGGATGCGACCACGATTGCGCCGCAGGCATTGTATTTGATGAACCACAAGTTTGTGGACGAAGTGGTGACGCGGATTGCCGCACGGCCGGACGTCGCCGATATCGCAGACGCGTCGATGCGCATCGACCGGCTGCATCAAATACTTTTCAGCCGCGCGCCCACGAAGCTGGAACTGGAACTGGCTGTCGCGTTTTTGGGTGCGGAACCGTCGCAGCAGCAGTGGCAGGAGTATATTCAGGCGTTGCTGATGACCAACGAGTTTTTGTTTGTGGATTGAAACGTCGCGTGTTTAGCGGGAGTTTGAGAGAGATGCCTCACTATAGTGTCCCTTGGAATTCAGGAATGTCCCGCCGTGAATTACTTGCGCGTAGCGGCACCGGGTTGGGGATGTTGGCGCTGTCGAATTTGTTGCGTGAAGAGGGCCAATTGGGGGCCGCCGAATCCGGCGCTGGTCCGCTGGGACCGTTGTCGCCCAAGCAGCCGCACTTTGCGCCGCGAGCGAAACAGGTGGTGCACCTGTTTATGAATGGCGGGCCGTCGCACATCGATACATTCGACCCCAAGCCCGAGTTGAAACGCTTGCACGGCCAGCCACTGCCGACGGGAAATCTGCGCACCGAACGTAAGACCGGTGCCTTGATGGGCTCGCCGTTTGAGTTTCAAAAACATGGCGAATCGGGCATCGAGGTCAGCGAACTCTTTTCGCAGACAGCGCAATGCATCGACGACATCGCCGTAATCCGCTCGATGCATGCCGATGTACCGAACCACGAACCGTCGTTGATGTTGATGAACTGCGGTGAAGGGCGATTGCCGCGGCCCAGCATGGGGGCCTGGGTGACGTATGGTTTAGGATCGGAAAACCAGAATCTGCCGGGGTTCGTCGTGATGTGCCCGGGAGGATATCCGATTGTGGCCACGCGCAACTGGCGGTCCGCGTTTTTGCCGGGAGCCTTTCAGGGGACCTACATCAACAGCCAGCAAAAACAAGTCGACAAACTGATTGCGAATATCAAGAACGAAGATTTAACGTTGGACGTGCAGCGCCGCCAATTGGATCTCTTGCGGCGGCTCAATGAAAAACATGCGGACGATCGAGAGCGGGATGCGCAGTTGGAGACGCGGATTCAATCCTTCGAGTTGGCGTATCGTATGCAGAGCGAAGCGACGGACGCGTTTGATATCTCCCAGGAAACGAAGGATATGCAGGAGCGTTATGGCACGGGGGATGTCGCGCGGCAATTGTTGATCACGCGGCGGTTGTTGGAGCGTGGGGTACGTTTCGTGCAACTGTGGAGTGGAGCCGGGCAGCCATGGGATAACCATAGCGAGTTGGAGAAGCAACATCGCAAACTCTCCGGCGACTGGGACCGACCGATCGCCGCATTTTTAACCGATTTGAAACAGCGAGGCCTGTTGGATTCGACGTTGGTGCTCTGGGGCGGCGAATTCGGACGCACGCCGGTTGCCGAACTCCCACAACTCAACGGCCGGGACCACAATCATTACGGATTCACCTGTTGGCTAGCCGGTGGCGGGATTCGTGGGGGATATGTCCACGGAGCAACGGACGAATTCGGATTTGCCGCCGCAGAAAAACCGGTACATGTCCACGATTTGCATGCCACGATGTTGCATCTACTGGGCTTCGATCACGAGCAGCTCACTTATCGGTATGCCGGTCGTGATTTTCGGCTGACCGACGTGCATGGTCATGTGATTCCCGAATTGATTGCCTAAGAGGACTTCGTCAGGAGTGACACTTTCAGGCAGCGGCGATGGGCGATCGTTCATTCCGACCGCAGTCGATCATTGCGTGAAGCTGCGCAATCGCTTTTCGATCTCTTGGTGGAATTCGGGTGTCCACCAATTGGAAAACTTTTGCCGTGCTTCCGTGGAAAATTGCTCTTCTTGTTGCATCAGCCGTCGAAAGAAATTCTTTTCCATCTTTTTTGAGGCTTCTTCCACATAGCGGGCGAAACGGGCGGCAGCGGTGCAATGGTCGTTCACTTCGCCGAGCACTTCCTGCAATTCCCCGAGTCGCGGATAGAGCTGCTCGCGAAATTCAGCCGGGTAGGCGGGCGCGAGCAATTCCATCGCATATCGCAGTCCCTTGCCCCGTATGCGAAATTGGTGCAGTTCCTCAAGGGTGTATTTGTCGCCCGGTACGCCTTGGAGAAATTGTTCGACGATCGGCGCAAATGCCGTGGGGGCCCAGTTGCTAAACTTGGGGTTTCCCAATTTCCGCTGCCGGCTGATACCACGCGGTCGGATGCGTGCCAAGAGTTTGTTGCCGCGGCGGTGGAAACGTTGATGAAAGGTCAGACGTTCAAACGTCTCAACAATGGGCGCCTGCGCAGCAGCGCGTTGCCGTTTTAGACGACGCAAGATGCGCTGGGTTTTCGAAGTCGCACCGGCATCCTGGTCTCTATTCTCCAACCGCGCGATGAGCACATCACAGTCGCGGGCTTCACCGGCGGCTCGTCGGATGCGTTTGAGATCTTTATTGATTCGCCGCGTCCGTTTGGAGGGCAATAGCTCTTCGTAGAGCGAAATGGCGGCGCGGACACGGCGGGTGGAGACGCGGAGTTGATGGACGTATTCGACACTCTCGGCTGCGATTTCCGCAGCCAAGGGCAAATAATACTCGACCGCTTCGAGTCGCATGCTGAGTGTTTGCTTGGCGACATCGACAATGCGATCATCGGGCCCCACGTTTTCGATCCATTTGCCCAGTTTTGCCATGCTGTCTCACGTCGCCCAGTCTATGTGATATTTCTTGACGGCTGATCGTTCCGCTGTGCGGATTTCTGAGTGTTCCGCAGTGCGAACTTCAGGTGCAGGGCTACAGATTTTACCAATTGGAACCTAAAATAGGCGTGGGCACAATCGTGCTGTTTCTATTTCTACCTAGCTTTCCCAGTGTGCTGTGGCAATGCAAGACGAGGCGACCTATTTCTGTGACGTTTGCGGCGAGGAAATCGTCATTCCGATCGATCTTTCGGCGGGGAGGGCGCAGGACTACGTGGAGGACTGTCCGGTCTGCTGTCACCCGCATCTGTTGCATGTACAGGTCGAGCGGGGTGGAAGCGTGCGGTTGACTAGTCGCACCGAGGATGAATGAGGCTTAAAAGCTGTCGTCGGCAATCGCTCTATACATTGCACGGCAGCCTCCAATAGACTGTCGCCGAATGACGGAGTATTCGTCGCTATTGAAATCAGTTTGAGGAACGACATGGATTTTCGGAACTGCCTGAGTCAACCGTTTTTGCTTCGAGGTCATGGGCACCGGTGCTGCATGTGGTTAGCGGTCCTAATTTGCTTAAACGCAACCGCATGGGGGCAAGCGGACCCTGTGACGCCGGTCGAGCCGGAAAAACCGCCGGCGCTGACGGCTGAGATGGTCGACACGCGTCTGAAAGAGGCCGAGGGCGCCGAAGGTTTGGACGATGCGCTGAAAGCCAAAATCGTTGAGCTATATAACCAAGCGAAAAAATCGTTAGCCGCTGCCAAGTCTTGGGGCGAAAAACAGCAGGCATATCAGCAAAAGCTAGATACCGTTGATCCACGTTTGAAGGAGACGCAGGAAAAATTAGAGTTAGCCAAAAATGCGCCTAAGGAAATCACAGAGTCACCCAACGGGGATGACACGAAAATGCCCGCCAGCTTGGAACAAGCTGGTGAAAAGCTATCGCGATTTGAAACGTTGCTCAGTTCGGAGCAAAAGTTGCTGGATGACCCGCAGACGGGTTTTCGTAAATTGCTGGCCGACATTAAGGTGGAGGGGGCACGACGCGAAGCGCGGCCGGCGGAAATCGCCGCCTCGAATGCCCAACAGCAACTGGAAAAAGTCCGTGAACAACTCAAAAGTCCACCCAAAGCAGATGACTCGCCGCTGTTGAATGCCGCGCAAAAAACAGCACTTGAAGCCCGGGCGATGGAGTTCGGCCAGCAGGTTCAGGCCGAGCGGACGGAAGTGGCGCTGTATAAGGCGGAAGAAAATGCCGGGCTGTTACGCGTGCGGCGCGATCTGTTGTCACTGCAGGTTTCACAATCCGAAAAGATTGTAAAACTGCTGCAGGCGGATGTGAACAAGTTGCGGCAACACCAGGCGAAGTTACGCGCGGAGCAGGTTAAGGCGGAGGTCATTTCAGCTGCTCCCGAATTGAAGGAATTCGCCGAAGAGAATACACAGCTAGCAGATAAAAACATCAAAATCACCCGTGAACTTCAAACGGTCGAAAAACAAACGCAAGTTGTTCAAGCCAAGTATGAGGAGTTGGACAGCGAGTTCGCAGATATGCAGAGCATGATCGACGCCATCGGGCAGTCCGATGCGATCGGTCAATTGCTGCGAAGCCAGCGCGCCACAATACCTAACGCATCCCACTATGAAGAGCACATCAAAGAGCGTCAGGAGCAGATCAGTACGTTACGGTTTGAATCGTTTCAGCTTGAGAAAGATCGCGACAAATTAGCGGACATAGATGCAGCATCCGCGCGCGCTCTCAAAGAATTGAAAGCCAAGTCTTCGCCGGAATTGGCCAAGACTGTTCGTGAGTTGCTAGATACGCGCAAGACCGTCCTGGACGAATTGACAAGCAATTCAAGCAAATTGCAAACCGCATTGTTGGCGCTCAATCTCAAAGAAGCTGAGATGATGACGGTCACCGAAGCTTACACCAAATACATTGACGAACGCGTGTTGTGGATCCGCAGTAACGAGGCGTTGGGGCCGTCGGCAATAGCAGATGCGATGGATGCGCTGAAATGGGTATTTAACCCGGGCCAGTGGATGGAATTGTTGAGTTCGTTTCTCTCTTGGAAGCCTGAGGATTTGTTGGAAATTGGGTTGTCGACGTTTTTGTTTCTGGTTCTGATCTATTATCGCCGCCGTTTACGTGCAGGGATCGCTACGGCTGGCGAAGAGGCCGCGCGCGGAAATTGCCGCGTTTTCCGTCCGACGTTGCAGGCCTCAGTGTTGACGGTCATTGTGGCGGCAATCTGGCCGTCGATTCTGTGGTATTTCTCCTGGCGGATCGTCGCACAGCCTAACAATACGGTTTTTGCTGTGGCTATCTCGCAGGGTTTGGCAGCGACCGCAGCAGTTTATCTGCCGCTAGAGATAATTCGCCAATGCTGCGCGTCCAAGGGATTGGCGGAGATGCACTTTTATTGGGCCAATGCCACCGTGCGGACGATCCGCACACATTTACGCTGGGCTACTCCGTTGAGTTTGCCATTGATGTTCTTGGCGGCCACGATGAGTGCGCAACCCAACGAGCAATGGCAAGCTTCGCTGGGACGGGCGAGTGTTATCTGTTGGCTGATCTTACTGACGGTGTTTATGCAACGCGTACTGCGGCCTCACACGGGTGTGTTGAAAGACGTCGTGCGGGGGAATGACGACGGTTGGCGCGTGCAGTTGCGGTACTTGGTCTTTGGTCTGTGCATGCTAGTCCCCGCAGGAATGGGGGTGTTGGCTGTGATGGGGTATTACTACACCGTCATGCACTTGGGGACGCGGCTACGGGACACGATCTGGCTGTCGATTGTTTTGTTGTTGGTGCATGCCATGCTTATGCGGCTCTTGTTGATCCATCGCCGCGCATTGGCCATGGAGCGAGCGCGGGCCAAACGGGAACGGGAACGGGAAGAACAGGCTGCGGCCGCAGCTGCTGCCGCAGCAGGAACCGGTGAGCCGATTGCCCCTTCGATGCCGATCGTCGAGGAACCGGTCATGGACCTTGCCGCCAGTTCGACGCAAGCGCAAAAGCTGCTGCGGACGGCAATCATTATCACTACTGTGGCCGGAATGTGGTTGATTTGGGCCGATGTCTTTCCCGCTTTGGGCGTAATCAACAAAGCGACTCCGTGGGTCAGCACGGTCACGGTACCGCAGGAATACGACGACCCGGAAACAGGAAAAAAGGGGACGCGTATGGTGGAGGAGACCCGGCCGATCACGATCGCACAATTGGCGTTGGCGGTCTTGGTAGGGATTTTTGCCGTTGTGGCTGCACAAAATGTGCCGGGTTTGATCGAGATGTCACTATTGCGCGGGTTGCCGTTCGAGGCCGGTTTTCGTTATGCGATTGCAAGTATGGCCAGATATATAATCTTGCTGGTCGGTTTTGCGGTCTCGTTGGGGATTGTGGGGATCGGTTGGGCGCAGATGCAATGGTTGTTCGCTGCCGCCAGTTTGGGGTTGGGTTTTGGTCTGCAGGAGATTTTCGCCAATTTCATTTCGGGGATCATCATTTTGTTTGAGCGCCCGATTCGTGTGGGAGATGTGATTACGATTGGCGATGTCAGCGGCAAAGTCTCGAGGATTCGCATGCGGGCGACTACGATCACGAACTGGGATCGCAAGGAACTCATCGTTCCCAATAAGGAGTTCATCACCGGACGGTTGTTGAACTGGACATTATCCGATCAAGTCAACCGCGTCGTGATCGAGGTGGGTGTGGCCTACGGCAGTAACACAATATTGGCGCGGGACTTATTACTCGCTGCGGCAAATGCCAATGAATTTGTGCTCAACGATCCGGCTCCGCTTGCCACCTTCGAGGGATTTGGGGACAGCACGTTGAATTACGTGTTACGGGTATTTTTGCCCGATTTGGACAATCGCCTAGCCGTGATTCATGCTCTGCATACCGATATTGATCGTCGTTTTCGTGAAGCGAATGTCGAAATCGCGTTTCCGCAACAGGACATTCATGTTCGCACACTGCCGGCGAACATCATTGGATCCAAAGAAGAGTCGTCACCGTATAGCACGTAATGCTTTTTTACCGCGGTGGCTATTTTGACGTGAGCGGGAAGGGAAAGTCATTTTCCTGATTGGCTTTGACATTTGCCTTCAATGTGGTCTGCGAAGCGACGGAGTACTTTGCGGGGATGCTTTCAATTTTGGATGGCAGGTAATCGGAGTTCAAAATCTTTTCACCAGATTCCCGTTTTGCACGAAGCGCCAATTTTTGGGCTTGGTAGTCTTCTTCGGACATGCCATTGGGGGGGATCATCTTGCTGACGGTGACGCGGTATTCGCGGGCCGGTGCTCCGGATTCCATGACCTCGGAACTGAAACGCGTTTTCAATGTAAAGCGTCCAGTTCCATCGGTTTTTCCAAAGGCCGTGTACTGAGTGCCGTCAAAAAAGATCACATCGGCGTCGGTCAAAGGCGAGCTGTCGAGTGTGACTGTGCCCTTCACATCGACAGTAGGGGGAACGTCCATGCCTCCGCCACAGCCGCACAGTAGCCCCGCAGCGACAAACAGGCTGAGAATGCGTGAGGGGGACTGTTTTTGCCTGAATAATAAGGGGCAACTCGCCGCGTCGGAGGGTTTTGAAACCGGCTGTCGAAGAGCGGTTGTACAAAACTGGCGGACCATTAGCTGGTATCTCCCCATGGGATAATTGTTCGATGTTTCGAAAATTGCGAACACCTGCCGCGAAAATTGGCATGCGTTGGCAGTTGTTGTCATGATACAGGTAAAACGACGGAGCTGTCAATTTCCAGGAAAACGTCCTGTTCGCAGTTGTCTGTGGTAGCCGGTAAATTCCCGCAGGCCTGCATAATTGCGCGAATTTGATGTTGAAAAGGCTGGCAATATCAGCGTATTGTGAATATGTCCAGTTATTGTCTCGCACAGTATTGCACGTTTGCAGTGCTTTTGTGTTTCAATTGTCGATCCTCCCGGGAGTTCAACAATGCAAAAACGCACGACGTCGGCGCGGTCAGCCGCCGGAAAAGGGTTTACGCTTATCGAGTTATTGGTGGTGATCGCCATCATTGCGATTTTGGTCGCGCTCATCATGCCTGCGGTTCAACATGCCCGCGAAGCGGCACGGCGAACACAATGCAAAAACAATCTGAAACAACTCGGGCTCGCGCTTCATGAATATCATGAATCGTTCAACGTTTTTCCCTACATGCAAGGGGGTACGGTGGGCGGAATTATTAACGGCGGGTTCTATGGGGACGGAAACGAATTGCAGGTGAATGGATTCATTCAACTGTTGCCTTACCTGGACCGAACGCCTCTTTACCGCAGAATCCAAGGGGCATCGACTCCGCGTCCTGGGGGTGGGTTTTATCCGCCTTGGGGTGGGGCACCTGACGACATTGCCTATACGCCTTGGCAAGCACGCATCCCGGTGTTCATTTGTCCGTCCAATCCGACCGGTACGTTCACATTCAATTCAGGTCAACGTAGCTATGCAATGTGCATGGGCGACACGGTGAATAATGCCGGTTTGGTTCCCCGATTTGTCGGCAGTAATGCGACGACTCCGGGACCGAATCAAGCGTTCTTAACCGGTGTGATTGGAACGCGCGGGTTGTTTGGTTTCATTTCCTCCACGAGCTTTAGAGACATGAGTGACGGGACGAGTAACACAATTGCCATGTCGGAACGGGGAATCTATTCAGCCGGAAGTGGTCGCGACGTGCGGGGATTGACCGCTAAAAACTTCACGACGCAGGTCTTGAATAGCCCAGTGCTCTGCTTGGCTTCTGAAGTCGGCGGCAAGAAGTATGACATCGACGTCGATGT
Organism: Symmachiella macrocystis; assembly: GCF_007860075.1. Classification (NCBI taxonomy): domain Bacteria; kingdom Pseudomonadati; phylum Planctomycetota; class Planctomycetia; order Planctomycetales; family Planctomycetaceae; genus Symmachiella; species Symmachiella macrocystis. The sequence goes on along the minus strand of NZ_SJPP01000003.1, from coordinate 211,519 downwards.
GGAAATCGATCAGCATCAAGGCGCGATGTGGCACCGAGGTTCGCCGCAATCAGCCGGCTTTAACACAATCCTGCCGCCCAACAGTCCTTCGTGTATGCCGAACGACGTTGATAATTCCTGGGCATTGGTCAGTGCGGGAAGTTACCACGAGAATAGTGTCCACTGCCTGATGGGTGATGGCTCGGTTCGCAACGTCAGCGAAGTGATCAACACCGGCAATTTGGCCGCCCGCCCAGGCGATCCCATCATCGACCGGCAGTTGGCCGAAGACTTTCCGCTCTTTACGGTTGGGCAAAGCAATTATGGTGTGTGGGGTGCTTTAGGCACGACGCAAGGAAGTGAAGACATCAACCAGTATTAGTCGTTGCAATTGTTGCAGACTAAAATTTAAGAGATGTTGCTAAAATCTAACAGGCTCTCCTGCCAACAACGTGGGGGGGCCTGTTTTTTCGTTGAGGTTATTAATAAAGATCCTCTAGCAGCTGTTTTCCCAGAGCAGCGGTCTGGAACGCGCCTCAGTAATCCGATAAGATAGACATGCGTGTTTGTTGATGTGTTTTTAGTGCCCACAGATCGGGCGCGTTGTTTTGTGAACGCGATTCCACGGATGCTCTATGAAAGCTGGAAGTCAGGATATTTTCATGAGACGATGTTTGGTGGCCGGTATTTTGGTCGCCTCAATGTGGGCGGGCCCGAACAGTATAGAAGCGGCCGATCCCGTCGCAAAGACGAAACTTCCGACTGCTCGACAGTTGGAGTTATTCGAGAAAAAAATCCGTCCGTTGCTTGCGGCGCGGTGCTTCAAATGTCACGGCGAGGAAAAGGTGCAAGGCGGTCTGCGGCTTGATACTCAAGCGGCATTTTTAACCGGGGGGGACTCCGGCGAAATCTTTGATCCAGCTGCACCGCAAGAGAGCCTGTTTTTAGAAGCGATCAGCTACGATCCCGACGCCATTGTCGAGATGCCGCCCGATGGTCGATTGTCGGACGCAGAGATCGCCTTACTCACGAAATGGATTGGCGAGGGAGCCCCTTGGCCGCCATCTGCGAGTCCGGCGCCAGTTATGAAAAAAGAGAACGGCCCGCTCTTCACGGAAGAACAAAAGAAATTCTGGGCCTTCCAGCCGATTCACGCTCCACAAGTTCCCGCCGTGCAACGCGCGGACTGGCCCCGCATGCCGTTAGACAACTTTGTCTTATCGCAGTTGGAAGAACAGGGACTGTCACTAGCGCCGGAAGCGGAAAAGCGAGTTTGGCTCCGCCGAGTGACATTCGATCTGTGTGGATTGCCCCCCACACCACAAGAGATTGCCGATTTCGATGCGGATGATGCGGCGGACGCTTATGAGCGCGCCGTGGATCGACTGTTGGCCTCGCCCCGATATGGGGAACGGTGGGGACGGCATTGGTTGGACGTCGCGCGGTACGCCGATTCCAACGGCATGGATGAAAATCTGGCTTATGCCAATGCCTTTCGGTACCGCGACTATGTGATTGCCGCATTCAATAAGGACAAGCCGTTCGATCAATTCCTGATTGAACAAATTGCCGGCGATTTGATGCCGGCTGTCGACGATGCCGAGACGACCATCGAACGGCAGGTCGCGACCGGATTTTTAGCGATCGGCCCGAAGATGTTGGCCGAGGACGACCCGTTGAAAATGCGTGTCGACATTGTGGATGAGCAAGTGGAAACAATTGGCCGTGCGTTTATGGGCATGACGATCGGGTGCGCTCGCTGCCATGATCACAAATTCGATCCGGTTCCGCAGGCCGATTATTATTCGTTGGCCGGAATTTTCATGAGTACCAAGACGATGGAGAACTATAAAGTCGTCGCCAATTGGTACGAACGCCCGTTGGCATCACCGGCGGCAGTCGCCGAAGTGAAGAAACAGGAACAACTGGTCAAGGATCGGGAAGCCGCGCTGACGAAAACGACGCGGGTCGCCAATCGCAAACTGGTGGCTGCCGCGCGCAAGCGGGTCGGTGACTACCTGATCGCAGCCACGGAATTGCTGCGTTACCGCACAGCGGATCAGGCACTTGTCTCGATTATGCAGCCGAATCCCATGCCGTTGCCCGACGGTGGAATTGTTGTCGAAGCTGAGGACTATACGCGGGGCAACCTGAACAAGGATTTTTCTAATTACGGTTCGAAGATCGGTGTGTTGGTGAACGGCGGCAAGCTGCCGAATTTTGTGGAATATGAAATCGATGTTCCCGCGTCGGGACGGACCTATCAGTTCGAAATCCGTATGGCCGCCGCGCAGTCCCGGCCGGTCAAGTTGTTCATCAACGGCAAACCGAGTGCTCGTGGCGTGGCTGAGGAAGTGACGGGGAGTTGGACACCTGACTCGCAAAAATGGCATGCCGAATCGGTGATTGTCTTGGAGTCGGGGAAGAACGTCATTCGCCTGGAACGTGATGGGCCATTTCCACACATTGACAAGATTGGATTAATGCCGATTCAAAGTGAAGCGGACTTTCCGCTCGGCCCAGAGGAATTGGCCAAGAAGTACGATCTGAAATTGGCGTTCCTCAATAGTTGGGCGGATTACCTGGAAAAAACGAAGTCGGACAGCTCCTCGGTGTTGGCCCAGTGGCACGCCTTGTCGTCGTCGCAAACGGTCAAGGACAACGGCCTGTTCAGCGACTTCCGCAACGAGTCGCGACAGCGTTTGGCAACTCGCTATAGCGAATTATTTGCTGAAGCGCAAATGGCATGGCGGAAATTGAAGGACGGGGAAGGGGGCCAAGAGGCCAAGCAACTTCCCGACGCTGAACTGGAGGCGTTTCGTCAGGTCTTGCAGGATAAGAAGGGGCCGTTTGCGGTTTCTGAAAAACTCGAAGGGGATTATCCCGCCGAGACGATGGCCGCAGTGAAAAATCTCCGCAACGAGATCAAGGACCTCAAAGCATCAATCCCAGAATTTCCGCTAGGAATGGGGGTCACTGAGGATGCAATTCAAAATACGCGTGTCAATATTCGCGGAAATCACGTGAACTTAGGTGACGAGGTTCCGCGGCAGTTTCTGCAAGTGATTGCCGGTGAACAACAGACACCGATCGGCAAGGAGCGCAGCGGACGCTTGGAATTGGGGAAATGGATGACCAGTCCCGACCATCCGCTGACGAGCCGTGTGATCGTGAATCGCGTCTGGCGGTGGCATTTTGGAAGAGGGATCGTCCCCACTCCCGACAATTTTGGGAGCACCGGAGAACCACCGGTCAATCAACCATTGTTGGACCACTTGGCCGCGGAATTTATCGAGCAAGGCTGGGGACTGAAAGATCTGCATCGCCGGATTGTGCTCTCGGCAACATACCGCATGAGTACACAGTACGATACGGCAGCGGTGGAACAAGACCCGGGGAATGTTTACTTGTGGCGGATGAATCGTCGGCGACTGACGGCAGAGGAACTCCGCGACGCGGTGCTTAGCATTGCAGGGACGATGGACCCGACGATGGGGGGGACGTTGCTGCTCACAAAAAATCACGCATACGTGGCGAGCACTGCCTCAGTGGACGCGACGCCGTATGAATCCACGCGGCGGTCGGTGTACTTACCAGTGATTCGTAGCGGTCTGTTTGAAATGTTCCAGGCTTTCGATTTCCCCGATCCCAGTTCCTCCAACGGCGACCGCGCGACCACAACCGTGGCTCCGCAAGCCTTGTTTTTGCTCAATAGCGACTTCATGGCGGAGCAGACCGATGCGATGGCGCGGGATCTCTTGAGTCGCGACGGGTTAGATGATGCCGCGCGGCTGGACTGGTGTTATCTCCGCACGTTAGGCCGGGCGCCCAACGTCGAGGAATCCGCTCAGGCTTTGGAGTTTATGACCAATTATATCGCCGCGATGGAACAACGTGTTCCCGATGCGCAAGACCGCCAACGTCAAGCATGGCAGGGATTGTGCAAAGTGTTGTTATCGTCCAGTGAATTTCTTTACGTGGATTGACACGTTCCAATAAAGGGTATTCCATGGCTGGAAGTTGTCATCAATTTACGCCAGTGATCAACCGTCGCGATTTGCTCAAGCAATCCGCGGCCGGTTTCGGGATGTTAGCGCTGGCCGATTTGTTAGCCGGTTCAGGTCAAATCGCGCAAGGAGCGAATCGTGCTCAAAATCCGCTGTCGCCGCAGGAGCCGCACTTCCCGGCCCGTGCGAAGCGGGTGATCTTTTTGTTCATGCACGGCGGGCCGTCTCAGGTCGATACGTTCGACTACAAGCCAAAACTGGATGAAGACGACAACAAGCCGTTGCCGTTTGATAAGCCGCGCGTTTTTTCCAGTCAAACCGGCACGCTGCTCAAATCCCCCTGGAAATTCAGCCAGCATGGGGAGTCCGGCGCATGGGTGAGTTCGCTGTTTCCACACGTCGCCAAACATGTCGACGATTTGTGCATCATTAACGGCATGCACGGGTCGAATTCGCGGCATGGAGGAGCGCTGTTGGAATTGCATACCGGGACCGATACGTTCATTCGTCCCAGCATGGGATCGTGGATCACCTACGGACTGGGAACCGAAAACCAAGACCTGCCCGGTTTTGTGACCGTCTGTCCTTCGTTGACGCACGGTGGCATGAACAACTGGAGTTCCGCATTTTTGCCGGCCGCCTATCAAGGAACGCCAATGGGCAATGCGGGAACGCAATCCAAAGACGCCAAGATTCCCTACATCACCGGAAAAACTCCCCGCGACCTGCAACGGATGGAGTTGGACTTTTTGCAGCAGATGAACCGTAAACGCTTGGAGGAGTCGGGGCCTGACGCGGGGTTGGAGGGACGCATCAATGCCTTCGAACTGGCATTTCGCATGCAGACGGCCGCTCCGGAATTGCAGGACGTCTCTTCGGAGTCGGAAGAAACCCTGAAGCTGTACGGAATCGACGACAAAACGACTGAGGATTTCGGGCGGCAATGTTTGATGGCGCGGCGATTCGCTGAACGGGGCGTTCGATTCGTGCAGGTCTCACACAGTTACAAATGGGACCAACACGGCGGTCTACGCAAGGACCATCAACGGAATGCGCTAGAAGTCGATAAGCCGATCGCGGGCCTGTTAGCCGATATGAAGCGGTTGGGATTGCTGGAAGATACTTTGATTCTCTGGGGCGGCGAATTCGGCCGCACACCGGTTTCGCAAGGCGACCGCGACGGCCGCGACCACAATCCGCAAGGTTATACGATGTGGTTGGCCGGCGGCGGTGTGAAGGGTGGCATGCGATACGGCAAGACCGACGATTACGGTTACTTTGCCGTCGAGGACAAGGTACACATTCACGATCTGCACGCCACGATGCTGCATCTGTTAGGACTGAATCACGAAAAACTGACCTATCGATACGGCGGGCGCGATTTCCGTTTGACCGACGTTCATGGCGAAGTCGTGCATAAGATCCTTTCTTGAGAAAAGTCTCCGGCACAATGTCCGGCGGTCGGAACGGAGGTCCTGTCGATGCGAATGAATGCATGTCACGGAAGTCTCGTGCTGGCAATCTTGATGTGTGCGACCTCGGTTGTCGCCGACGAATCGAAGCGGCTGACCGGGTTTGAGGACCGTTTGATTCCGATGGAGCGTGGGCAGTTGTGCTGTGCCCACCGGCCGGGAGATGGACCCACCTTGCTGCTCATCCCCGGCACGTTTTCCGACAGCCGAGTCTTTGCCAAACTGGTACCCCATTTGAGCAAAAGTCTGAATCTGTTAATCCTGGAAAACCGCGGATTGGGTCGGAGTTGGCCTCCGCCGCAGGATGGTTCCATTGAACAATGCGCACAAGATGCGTTGTTAGTGGCGGAAAAACTGGACCTTGAGTCGTTTTATATCGGCGGGCATAGCTTGGGAGGAATGATTTCCCTGGAAGTCGGCCACCGCGCGCCGGAGAAACTGCGCGGTGTAATCTCGATGGAAGGTTGGACGAGCTGGCATGCTGCTCGTGACGCATTTCACAGCGACATGAAGGCGACGCTGACCGACGACCAGTTGGCCGAGTTGGCGGCCTATCGCAAGGAGGTGTTGGCCAAGTGGAGCGAGCGACAGCGTTCGTCGTTTGGCAAAGTGTGGAAAGCCTGGGACGGCATGTCGTTCTTGGAGCGTACGTCCTTGCCCGTTTTGGAAATCTACGGAGACCGCGGCCGCGTACGACCGGCACGCGAGTCGTTACGAATTCCTGAGCGGGATAATATCGAACTTATGTGGATCGACAATTCATCGCATTCACTGCACTACCAGCATCCACAACGGGTGGCCGAAGCAATCAACCGCTTCATTCGCGATCAAGAAGCGAAACGAGCAAGTAAATGAAGTCGTCCTCCCTTAAGCGGCGTTCGCTCGATCGTCGATTTGCTGCTCAGGTCGGAATTCGATACGTGTCTCGTGCGGACCGGCGACGTAATACCGGATGCCCCGCCAAACGATACGGCGTCCCCCAGCCGACGAGACGACGGCGACCAATTGGAAGAACGCCGTCATCGGGGCGGCAAATCTTTCGAAACGTGTGACTTCGCGAAATGTAGCCGTCTCAATTTGTAAAAACGGCCGCATGGTACGCTGTCGTAGCGCCGTTCGCATGGTTGAGCAGGCATAGTAGATTGCACCACAGGCCAGCGGAACCCAAAACGGTCCACCGGTAAGCGCCCAGACCACGGTCAATATGGCCGAGCCAAGATACATCACATTAACCAAAGCCGCCGCAGCCAGCCCCAGCCACCACCAGCGAGGGGTGTAGATACGGACTTGGAAGTATTGCCGCCTTGCGAATTCCAACATCGCCGGGAAATCAAAATCGACGGGTGAGGCGACCAGGCAGTGTGGTTCGTAGACGACCTTCAGCCCCGCTTTGCGGACCGATTGGGTCACGAGCAAATCGTCATTCAAGCAGCCTTGCCATGCTTGGGGGAAATTCAGTCTCTCAAACACCTCCTTGCGCATGGCCCACGATCCGCCCCAGACCAGGTTGAACAGCCGCAGGCCCAAATTGCCGGCGAGTTGATTGTTCATGGCGGCGACAATGAGATTGCTCAAGGTCGGCCGAACCGGCACAAACCAACGGTAGCCGGTGACCACGCCGGTGCGGCTATTGGCGGTGCGGCGCACCATTCGAGCCAACCACAGCGGGCCGGGACAGGCATCGGAATCAGCAAACGCCAAGACTTCGACGTCGTCGGGAATGTTAGTTGTCGCGACGATCAGGTTGTGCACCTTTTGCCCGCAATCGTTGGCCAACCCGGCGATTTCGATTCGGCAGGGGACTGCGGGAAACTGCTTTTGGAATTGTTCAATCACCGCCACCGCGGGATCGTGGATTGATTCGGCGATGAAGCAAAGTTGATAGTTCGCATACTCCTGCGTGAACAACGATTGCAGGTTGCTTTCGAAATCCAGATCGACCCCCTTGCACGGCACAAGCAGCATGACGGGGGGATGCGCAAACGGTTCATCGGTGGCCGCGAGCCGCTTGCCGTGATATCGACGATGCTCCCACGTCTGAATCAACGTCAGCAGGCAAACCAGTAGGCCGACACTGGCGAGGCTGCAATAGGCGATCAACAGGCCATCCATGGCGATCCGTTTCGTCGGGAAATGTCGTCGGAAAAAGCGGCTGCAGGTGAATATTCAACGGGATTCTTGTGGTTTTGAGAAATCTCGTCAAGAGGGTTTGCCAGGCTTAATCCGCGGGAAACAGTTCTTGGCGTCTCAGCTCCTGCAAGCGGGGCAAACCACCGCAACGCGAGAGGTATTCGTGGAAATCGGCGACGTCAAAAATATAATGATGCAGGTACTTCTGGTACTGCTGGGGATCGCGTTCGGTGGTCAACCATTCGCACAGATGTGTTTCGTCGGAAAAATATTCATACGGCATATTGGCGGGAAAACTGCCGTACGGGACTTCGCAGACCGCATCGACGCAATAAAACGGGATCTGCGTGGCGGTCGGGTCGCGGCGAATCTCCTCTGTATCGATCAGCCGTTCGCAACTGATGATCAATTTCTTGGCGGCGCGGGCGAGATGGTAATCCGTGACCGACGTGCCGCGGATACGGCAATTTCCATAACAATCGGCTTCGTGCACGTGAATCACGGCGATATCCGGCCACAGCGCGGGGATGGCGGCGAGTTTTTTACCGGTGAAGGGGCAAATGATGGTCTGAGCGGCGCTCTGCTGGAATGTATCGGTCCCCAACATGCTTCGTGCGGGCAAATACGGCAGACCCATGGCGGCCGCTTGGAATCGCAGGGCGAGCGTGTAGTTTGTCCACTCGCACAATTGCACCTCGCCATTTTCGACGACCCGCCGCGCATGGGGGGAGAGTCCGCGTGCTTCCAGCCCAACGATGTAGGCGGCGTCGACGCGGTTGAGCAGTTGACCGCGACCGGTTTGGTTGCCCGCGCACAGAATTTGAAAATCGTGCGTCGCTGTATGCCCGGCTAACCCTAGTCCTTGTTTTCGCTGTCGCACAATTTCGTGCAACAGGGCCGTGGCAATGCGGTCCCCGCCAAATCCGCCCGCCGCCAGGTAATCGCCGTCATTGACGAATTGCCGGACTGCTTCGGGGACGGACATAACTTTAGATTGCAGTTGCTTCGATTTCTCCGCAAACGCATCCCGCGCCGCATCGGGATCGCAATCCAGGAAGAGCGGGCCATTGCCGCGCGGTAGAGGATTGATTTGTGTCATCGTTACAATTCAGCCTGCTGCGCAATTGTGTCCATATCGCTGTGAGCCTGCAGCGTAATGAATACGGCGTTAAGAATCCACGAATAGGACGGTTTAGAAGCAAGCATAGTCCCCCGTAGCGATTCAGCAAACTTGTCGATCAGGAGCTTTGGTCCTACAAATAGATGGGTATCACTACGTCTCTTTGGAACAACGCGGCAATGACCACACACATTCTGCAACTATCTGATTTTCATCTTTTAAAGAATCATGCCGACGAATTGCGGGGTGTCCCGACCGCTGACTGTCTGACGGATTTGTTAACCCTGGTGCGCGCCAATTATTCGGCGGCGGATCTGTTCGTACTCAGCGGCGATATTGCTGCTTATGGCGATGTGGAAGCCTATCATCAGACGCGTGAATTGTTGGCAGATCTATTGCCGCGCTGCGTAATGATTCCCGGCAACCATGACGAAACGGACCTGATGCGACAGGCCTTTCCTGAAACAATCGCCGGCTCACCCGGTCCGGTGACCTTTTCGTGCGACGTGGCTGGGTGGCGGATGATTGGTTTGGATTCGCATGTTGCCGGAGCGGTGCATGGCGAATTGTGCGGCGACCAACTTCAATGGCTGGCCGATGAATTCTCTCAACATCGCGATCAGGCAACGCTGCTGTTCATGCACCATCCTCCGATATCTGTGGAGAGTACATGGCTGGACCGGATCATGCTTCGCAACGCAAACGATTTGACAAAGGTACTGCATGCCGCGCCGCAAGTTCGCGGAATATTTTGTGGGCATGTCCACCAAGAGTTCAGCGGAAGCTTCGGCGCGATTCCCGTACACACCACACCGGCAACGGCGATTCAATTTGCGCCCCACACCGAAGAGTTACAATTCGACAACGTACCGCCGGGCTTCCGCGTGATCGAACTCGACGGCGACAAGTTTCACACCCACATTGTCCGCTTGCCCGAGTTAAAGTACCCCGCCACATAGACCACCGAACCGAAATTTCACTCCAACGAGAGGGCGAAGCTCATGATGAGCCGCATCGGTAAGCTGGATGTGAAGTTCATAACCCCGGAACAAATCACACAATTTGGTCGCGCGCGGCTCGGCGGAACCTCGCCCTCCCGGAGATCATTTTTGGGGGATGCGGTTGAGGGTGTAGTAGGCTTCGGGGTGCAATAACGATTCGCCATCGGCGCTGCGGATGCCCTTGGCGATGAGTTCGTGCACGAACAGTTCGCGTAAACCCTCGACCTGCAAATGCACGCGGAGGCCGTCGTCGGAGACGTGGGCGGCGGTGATGGTCAAGTCTTTGTTTTGGATTTCGTCGCTGCCATAGGTGGAGTGATACAGATAGGTGTAGCTCTTGAGAGCGTAAGACGCGACGTTGGCGGCGGTTTCTCGGTCGACCGGTTTGGTGAACAATAAATCAAAACCATTGGGGCGTGCACGCATCTCTTTGATCTCGAAGGGCGTTTGGCCGGTCCAAATCAGTCGCTGTAGCCCGTAGGATGCGGTTCCTAGGCTACTCCAGCCACGATTGGTTAAACCAACGAACATGCTGCCATCGGTGCCTTGCGCCATTCGTAAGACGGCCGAGGCGAATCCGTAACGAAACGGGAAACAGGCGCCTTGGTATTCGCCGTCGACTTTTTCTAGAAATACACGAGTCATGGCGGCTTGGGTGAATTCGCCAATAAAAAGTTGGCCCGCGAATGGCCCAAACTTACCGTCGCTTTCATCGAGCATGATGTCGGTGGTCGATTGCCCCGCTTTTTTGTAGGGAAACCAGACCGCCGGCGGTTGAAGTTGCGGCAGCAGTCGGACGGCTTCGGGAAAAGGGACACCGTTGGGGATTTTTTCAATCCCGCTGATCGGCGAGCCGGGAAGATTCATTGAGGCGAGCGCTTCGGCATGATGGAAAAAGACCCCCTCACGCATGTGGTGCAGTGAATTCGTGGCGACCCAATTCCCCTGCTGGTCGGTGTAGAACATGTCGCCCTCGGCATTGGCACCCAGTCCACTGGGGGAGCGCATCCCGGCGCAGATGGGAATCAATTCACCGTCGCTGCCAATCTTCATGCCCCAACCACGCCAACGTCCCTGTCGCAAGTTGAGTGTTGGTTCGTGCACGGTGCGTCGCAGTTGTTTTCCTTTGAGCCCCAATCCGATATTGAGCGTGACCCACATATTGCCGTCGCCGTCTAGTTTGGGGCCGTAGGCGTACTCATGATAATGCCCGGTGACGCCCCAGCCTTTGGCGACGGTCAGATATTCGTCGGCCACCTCATCACCATCACTGTCGCGCAGTTGGGTCAGCTCGCTTCGCTGTGTTGTATACAACGAATCCCCCAGCTTGAGCAGTCCCAACGGTTCGTGCAGGGCGGAGGCAAAACGTTTGTAGGTGACATTTTCGGGGGGATCGTCGTAGACGCCGCCGAGAATCCAGACTTCTCCTTTGCGTATAGCGACAGCGACACGTTTGTCGTCCAGGACGGCGATGCCGCTGACCTCCAGCGCCAAACCGTCGGGCGCCGGTCGCCACGTCTTTGAGCGTGATGCCGTTGCGGCCGGTGAGGCGACGACTGTTTCCAAGCGATAATAGTCATTCTCGTCAGCAGCGCGCGCGATGTTAAACTGGCATGTACACAAAGCGGCGAACAAAAATAGCAGCGGTCGAACTACCATGCGTATTGCACCTCGATCGTCGTTTTCTTGACGACGTCAATGGGGAGGATCCATTCGGATAACTTGTTGGATGTGCGCATCTGGCCCTGGGCAGCCAGTTCCTTCGGCATTGTCACCGTTAAGCCCTGATCGTTCCTGTAGGCCGACTGTCCTTGTTGATTGAGTGTTTTACCGAGGTTGGCACGAAACCAAACCGGTGGGGGCGATTTGTCAGGATGGCGATTCAAGATCGTCAATTGCCGCTGCAAACCTTTTTCCTCGCTCGGCATAATGCGGTCCTGAATATCGAACGGCCCATAGCGATAAAGAAACGTTGGGATGCCGTCGCTGTCTAATTTATATCCGCCGAAACGATAACCATTCTCGTCAGCTGCGCCGGTCAGCCAGGGTTGTTTGTCGGTTTTGAGAATCGCCAGCGGCACGCCTTCCGGTAGGTTCATGGAGGCATTCCCCAGCGGATGGGCGGGGGGAGCGAAGCGGATAAACCAGGTTCCCAACGCGTCCAAGAACCCGCCCCGCCAAGCATGCGCAAGGCGGACAGTTTCCGCATCGAACGCAAAGTTGACCTGTTCGGGAAAGCCGACCGCAATCGCGTGCGTACCGGCTTCGTCCATAAATGTTCGCAACACAATGGGCCGGTCGCGGGGGATGAGCTCGAAACTCTCCGAGCGGGCTTGGACGATTTTTTCTGGAAGCGGTAGTTTGTCCAAACCTTTTAAATAGGCCCACATCGCCGCAATTTGACGTTTGGGGTCGCCGCCCAGCAGCTCTTTGTCTTGGCTGGTGCCGCCTGGGAAAAAAGTTGGCATGCGCGTGCGGTTTTTCAACTCGCCGGGATTCAATAAGAATTCGTAAAACCACTGAGGATCGACACGCGCGGTAACCCCTGACAAGTCGGTGCCGACGGTTCCCGGCAAGGTTTCACCACGAAATTGATGGCACTGTACGCAGCCGATATCCATTAAACGGCGGCCCGCTTCGGCGACGTCTTGTGGCGGTCCAAAGGCTTCTTTTTCGGACGATGGTTTTGCATCATCAGCGCGGGCGAACTGTGCCGGGAGCGACTTTACAACTCCTGCTGGGAACTTCGGCATGCGAATGTGCATGTGCGACCGTACGTCGCCGTTGCCACTGAGAACTTTCTTCATCCAGTCTTGCCGCAATTTGCGGCCGACGCCCGTCAATGGTGGCGGCAGGCGGCCTTCGTCTCCCAGATCGACATGTCCGACGGTTTCGAAATACGGTTTGCGAAAACGACCGACGCCCCCTTGTTCGTTGCGATCGTGGCAGGCATAGCAGTTCAGTTGTAGCATCGCCAACTGCAAAGGGTCGGTAGCTGCGGTGTTGCCAGACGCAAGGACCTCGTGAATGGCGGCGGCTTGTGGAGGGTCGACAGCATAATGTGGGATACCATTCTGCCGGGTCCCAAGATCGAAATGCGACTTTCCATTCCGCGGCGCGACGATACAGGAGTGGTCGGCTCCACGATGGAGCTTCGCCAGCGGTTTGGCGGGATTGCGGTCGGCTTTATCATTTGTGTCATGGCAATTCACGCAACGGAACTCGCGAAACAATCGACGCCCCTCGGCGATCAACTGGGGATCCTCCACAGGCGGTGTTGGTGGATCGAGTTCGTCTTGGTCCTTGAGAAGATAGGCAGCAATATCAGCCGCCTCGACGGCTTGTAATTTCAGACTCGGCATGCGACCGCTCGGGCGAAGGGCTTCGGGGTTGAGTAGGAAGAACGACAACGATTTCGAAGTATACTTCACCGGCAGATTGCCGTGTGGAACCGATGCGATGCGGCGTGCGGCAGACGCTAGTCCGAGTTCGGCCAATTCTTCGGGATCGAGTTGGTCGAGGATTTCATCAATGGCAGAGGGTTTGATTTCGGCGACTTCATAGTCCGCATCGGGTTGATGGCAGGCAACGCAACCCACCTGGTGATACAATTGTTTGCCGCGCTGCGCGTTTCCCTTAATCCAAAACTCGTGCGGAACCGGATTGCCGCCTCCGGCTTTGATTTCCGGAAACGCTTGGTGTTGCGTCGCCAGATAGGTGGACAGTGCGGCGATCGCCTGTTGTTTGTCCGCTTGATTCAGTCCCGCTAGAACATCGGGCATCGTCGTTCCCGGTTTGACCGTATGGGGGGCGGCGAGGAAGCGTTTGATCCAATCCGGATCAATGCGATCCGCAACACCGTTGAGTCGCGGGCCGCGCTTGGGTTTTAGATGGTTTTCTGTCGCAGCATGGCAAGCGGTGCAGCTGAGTTCGCTGAACAATAGCTGGCTAGCGGTCAGTGGAGTGATGTCACCGTGTCGCGCAAAGCGATCAAACCCCGCAACGAATGGCGGAGCCGGTGAATCCGGATCAGCAGCATGGCAGTATACTGTCGCAGTCGTGAGAACGAACGCCGTCATCGCAACGAAAACGGTCCGTGAGTTTCGCATATGCAATTCCGCCGTGATAACTTTAGAGAGATTGATTGGCTAATCCGGGAGGGCGTAGCGCTCGAGGAGCCGCCAGTGGACCGCGACGATCGGGGGAGACTTTTGTATTGTCCAGCAGTGGACTTGCGAGTCGCACGGCTTGCACTGGTGGACAAGCCGCCAGTGGCACCCTCGATTCACCTTCGATTCAGATGGTCGTTACAGCAACTTCGCCAGATAATCCCGTGCGCGGTTGATTTCGGCCGTCACTTCGGTGGTGGTCTCTAAAATCGGGATTCCACGCGGGACCGGGTGCATGAAGATCTCTGTCCAACCTTGATAGTCGATCGATTTGACGGCCGCCATCAATGGGGCGAAGTCGAGTGGACCTCGACCCGGCATTTGCATCAACTCTTGTTCTTTAGGCAGTTTCGTCATGCAGCCCATGCCGTGCTCCCAGGCATAAAACATAGCGATGCCGTTGCCCAGTGTGCGGATCAAATCGGCCAGCAACTTTTCATCTTGTGGCAGATGGTAGGGGGCCAACGCGACCGCCAGATGTTTGCTCGGACGCAATTCAATCAGCCATTTCAACGAATCGGGAGAGTCGATGAGGTTGTTGGCGTGATTCTCAATCGCGATCGTGACGCCGGTTTCCTCGGCCACGGCGAGATGTGGTTTCATTTTTTCCACGAACGCACCAACCGCTGCCTTAAGTTCACTTCCCTTGAGGTCCTTCGGGCCGCTGCCGCCAGTGACCATCGTCGGGCAACCGAGTCGCGACGCGAGTCGCATTTCGTCCTGCAAGCCGAACGGGCCGAGTGGGTATTGGGTGATGCAACCCAAGGTCACATTATTTTGTTTGAGCAATTCAACGAATTTCTCTTCGCCCAATTCATCGAGTTGTTCACGCTGATCGCCGTGCCGCTTGGGCCAAATGTCGATCGCCGTGGCACCCGTCTTGCGGACCTCGGGCAGGATCTCAGCTAGTTTCGTGTAGCCATACATTGAGGAGCCAACGATGTACCGCAACTTGAGCGGTTTTTCGGCGGCGCTTGCCAGCGGGGCGCAGGCTAGACCGGCAGCGGAGGCACCGAGCAGACTGTTGAATTGTCGGCGGGTGAGCGCGTTGGAATGAGTTGTCATGGTGAGTTCCTTTAGCTTCTATTTAGCTGCGGCGCAGACGATTGCCGTTTTCTAAAAACGGTACGCCGAGGTGCATCAGTTCTTCGGTTTCGGGGCGATAAAGTGGCTCAGGCGAATATTGTGTGACATAGGCGCGGCGCAAACGGTCGGTGGTGTTCGATCCACTGCGATGAAACGATAGTGAGCTGAAAACCGCTAAACTTCCGGCGGGGACGACAGCGGGGATGCCCGGTTCTTTGCCGAAGTAGCCGACCTTGTCACCCGTTTCGGGATCGCGAATGTGTTCGACCAGCGAACGAATGCCGACCGTGGAATAGGGCATCACGTAGGCCGTGCCGTTTTCCAACGTCATGTCGTCGACCGCCGCCCAGACAGTGACGTAAGGTCGGTGCGGAAATCCGAGATAGCCGCCATCCTGGTGCCAGGAAAATTTAATCCCTTGCTCCGCCGCTTTGACGACGTATTGATCGTAAAACAAATACGCGGTCTCACCAATCGTCGCCCGGCAGACGTCGGCCATCAGGTCACTGAAGACGTATTCCGACAACTGCAGCGGTTGGTCGTATTGTTTGGCAATGTGATACCGTTTGCCGCGATGGCTGATGTGAATGTGATCGGTGCCAAGCCGGTCCATCTCCTCATGCATCAGCGCGATCAAGTGGTCGCAGGAGTCACGGAGGATTTTCAGGTGTTCCTCGGGTATCACGTTTTCGAGGATGAAGTAACCTTCGTCCAGATATTGCTGCCGGTGGGCGTCAGTAATTGTACTCGTGGTGGGCGCTGTCACGATGTCGGCTCCGCTAGTTGTATTGCGACGTACGGCGGTTTGTGGAAGGATTCTCTGGAAGAAACTATGATAGCCCAGACACGCACCCGATGACAATTCCCTCAACGTGCCGGTTTTTGCAAACAGCGAACTTCACGATGTCAAAAACCAATTCCGGACCGGAGAAACCGCGGGGAATTCAAATCATTCATGGGCTGTGTACGTTGGGCATGTGGATCAGTTTACCGTTAGCAGTCTTCGGTCCCGGTTGGCTGATACCGATTCGCGACATGGAGACTCGCGTCTTTTTCGGTGCCGTCGCCTCAATCGCCAACGCGTTTTTGTTATGGTTGACGCAAGACCGAAAATAACTGTAATGCACCTAGGAATTACGATACTCGAGAAGAGATCCTTGTTTTTTGCGAAATGTTGCGAGACCTGTTTCATGAACATACGAGTGCTTCGTCGCTACTACACTTTGGTTGTACCGGCGATCATTGTCGGGTTGTTAACCACCATCGCGTCCGCTGACGAACCGGCCGCTGAGACCGTCGTTCAACAAAAAATCAACGAGAACTTCGAACAACTCGGGAAATCAAACCAGCCAAGCATGCAGTGGGAAGCGACGACGGTCGCCGAGCATGAGGCGTGGCAGGCGAAATTCCACGATAAGATGGTCCAACTGTTAGGCCGCATGCCGCAGCGCGTACCGCTAGAAGTGAAATGGGAGTCTGAGGAAAAGTTCGACAAGTTCACGCGGCATAAAATCTATGTCCGTTCCGAAGAATCGTATTGGGTGCCGGTCTATTATTTTGTCCCGCACGATATTGCCGAGAAGACACCGGCGATCGTCTGCCTGCATGGGCATAGTGGGATCTATCCCTACATTCGCGAAGGGCAGGATGACAAAGAGCGGAAGAAGACTGCAGAGTTGTCACTCGACTATGCGGTGTATTTGGCCGAGCATGGATACGTGACCGCGGCAATCGTTGTACGAGGGTGGAACGAGACGCACGGCGACCAAGATCCCGGGGTCAAGCACGTCCAGCGGAGTTGTCGTCAGGTGACGATGAACACGCTACTAATGGGCATGACGCCGCAAGGCCTACGGTGTTGGGATGCGATGCGGGTGATCGACTTTTTGCAAACCCGCGACGAAGTCGACGGCGAGCGAATCGGCGTCGCAGGATTATCGGGCGGGGGAACGTTGGCGACCTATCTGCCGATTTTAGATGAGCGGGTAAAACTGGCCATGATCGCCGGCGCATTTTCCTCCTACCGCACCTCGATCTTTGCCATGCCGCACTGCATCTGCAACTGCCTCCCAGGTGTGATGCAATATGGCGACATGACCGAAGTCGTCGCCAGCTACGCCCCGCGCCCGGTGCTGCTAATCAACGGCATCCACGACCCGATCTTTCCCGTGGCAGAGGCGCGAGAAGGGTTCGCAAAACTGCAACGCGTCTACAAATTGCTGGGCTACGGAGACCGCATCGACGCCGATTTCTTTGATGGGCCGCATGCTTGGTCGAATTATAAGACGTTGGAGTTTTTAGCGGCACATTTTGGGGAGTAGCAAGTAGGTCAGGCAGCCGCCTGACGCGCATCAGAGTTCGCTTTGGAGGCAATTGAAACAAACCACCAACGCTATGGATGATTACAATACAACGCCGTTTGGTGGGGGCGTCAGGCGGCTGCCTGACCTACTTGCTTACTCACAGTCAACGCCGAAAAAGTCGATTCCAATGTGAATGAGCTCCTCCAGAGGTTTTGATGACATCCCCTCATCCTTGAGTACTCTCGCGAAAAACGGTATTAAATTCTCCCGTAATTGTTTCGGAAGTAATTCGCCTTCTGATTTTAAAACAACTCGCTCTAAATTGTAATAACCATACGCAGAACGGTCGTTAACCACTTCGAGAGTGATTATGCGCCCCTCGGAATCATAGATTACGTACTCATGATTCAAAATATCTATGGGCTCGACATAACAAATGACATCGCTGAGATTGCCAAAAAATTCTACGTTGCCATTCTCGTATAATATGATTGGGGGTTTCACCATCGATCGCACCTTTGTGTAGGTCAGGCGCCCGCCTGACTCGCATCAGAGTTGACGCCGGATCGTCATTGTATCCGCGAAAACGAAGTATACATTTCCAATGATACGCCGTTGGGTAGGGGCGTCAGGCGGGAGCCTGACCTACGTGCTTATTTCCTTCCCGCGTACAATTCTTCCAGAATTTCATCGAGTAAATCCGTTTCTTGGCTTCCGCCACTTCGAATAGCGGTGCGTTCAAGCCCTGATGGCACATGCACGACACGGATGGCTTCACCGCCATCTGTGCGCATGTAATCAACGCGGATGTCGTCTGGGTCATAGATCATGCGACGCAATTCAGCGACAAGTGCATTGCGCGTTTTGCCAATGGAATCAGCAGCGACGGACTCCGCCAGTTTCTCGTTGCCGGTTGGTTTGTGCGTTGCGCGTACGAATGCTCCGATTTCGTTGAATCCGATGTCGATCTTGAAGTCGTTGTCGAAGATCATGAGTTTAGTCAAACCTGTGGCAGGCGGCTGAACGAACTACAGGCACTCGAAGCAGAGCTTCGAGAATGTGGGAACCAGGGGAATATTAAATCTAACCCTCCCATTGTTTGACGACGTGCACTTCGAGGTACTCCGCAGGCCACATTGTGACTTTGTAATGGTCATTTCCGTCCAGCCCGTTGTCGGAAACACCCCCCAATTTGCCGAAAAATGCACGGATTCGGAAACAACTTGGAGTAACCGTGAAATCCGCTATCGGTCCGCCGGTACTCTCGTGGATTTGTAGGCAGCCCGATGGAACGTCGAGACTGCACTCCGCGATGTGGTCCCAATCATTTGCCTCGAATCCTGGGGCGGTTTCGTAAATCTCGATTTGGAACGGAACGGACATATTCCGCGCCGTTTGAATAACCACAATATAAGGGGCAGTCTTGACGCGTCGTTTGATGTCTTCATCCGTGTAATCAACTGGCGCAATTGGTCTCTTCTCTTTGTCCCAGAGATAGAACTGAAAATAATCCGCAAAAACCTGAAAAGATCCATGGTCCCTCACAGGCTTCTCCTTGTCGATTCACCATCACCCATAAAACTGCCCCACGTCATAAATCCGTAGCGTCACCTCCGAGTCCCGTTTCCATTTCGTCGAGCGGGAATAATAGGCGACCAGGGCTTCGTCGCCGACGAAGGTGACGGATGGATAGGCGGCGTCGCGGTCTTTTCGATTGTCGATGTCTTTGTATTGGCTCCAGGTTTTGCCTTCGTCCTTGGAAATCGCTGCCGTGAGCGGGGTGCGGGGCCAGTTGGATTTTGAGGCGACGTTGTTCCACAGCACGAGTAGGTCGCCGGTGGTGGGAATGCGTTTGACCAGGGCAGGGGATTCGGGCGATTTCAATTTTGTGGGTACCGGCTGACTCCAGTGGTCGCCGCCATCTTCAGAGACACTTTGATACTGCCGTTGGTTCGTATTGCGGAGCAGGCAGAGGAGGCGGCCGTCTTTGAGTTCGACAATTGTCGGTTCGTGGCAGCCGCGGCCGACGGCGGTCATGCTGTCGCTGCTGCGTTCCCAGGTTTTGAAACCGTCGTCGGAATAAAACACGAACGAATGCAGATCGCCCCCTTTGTAGGGAGTGCCGCCGATATAGTTCTTGGCGTAGGGACCATGCGCGGGGAGCAACACGCGACCGCTGCTGAGGCGAATCGCTCGGTCAGCGTTGTTGCAATACCAACCCGGCTCGGAGATCTGGACCTGTTCGCCCCAAGTGCGGCAATTGTCGGTGGAACGCCGCATAAAAACGTTTCGCTGCGCTGCGGAATCCCAACCGACGTAGGAAAATAGCACCTCATCGGGTGACATACGGACCAAGTTGGGGTGTTTGACGTTGTGTTGCCAATTGTTGGCTTGCATGACGGTGCGATCCCCCCACGTCCGACCGTGATCGTGCGAGACCATTGAGGAGATCTGGCAGGAAACGTCGTCGCCGATGCCACCCTGTCCAATTTTTGTGGCAGCTGCCGGTGCGTTGGAATAGTATTCGCACCACACCAGCAGCAACCGGTCGTCGTCGAGTGGAAAGATCAATTGATGATCGTGTCGTGGATACTGTGGAGTCCAAGGGCAGACGATCGAATCGTGGATCGGCTTTAACAAAGGGGGGGATGTTTTGTTGTCGGCCTGGGCCAGGGAGGTTCCGGCAACGGTCGACATCGCCGCTGCTGCCAGAAAATCGCGACGTGAGATGGAGTTGTGTTTTCTGCTCGACATGGGAATGTTTTTCTGGTTGGCAGAATCAATAAGGTAAATAACAGCCGCGATGGGCTTAGCCGGAAAACGTTCCGTGGATATGCAGTCCGTTGGTGCAGTGCACTTGGACGTCGCGCATTTGAACTTCGCCTAAGGGCAATGTCGACAGGGGAACAACGGTTCCTTCGACCCGTTTGAGGTACGGTGCGGCAAAGCCGGCGATTGTGGAGCCGACCGCCCCTTCTCCCTCACAACCGACCGAGCGGACGACGGCATTGAGTTCGTCGTCGATTTCCAACCGGGCGGTGACCAACACGACGCCATGAATCGTGAGGAAGACTTGCTTGGATAAGCTGAGTCGCAATTTTGCATCCAGCGATCGTCCGCCGGTTGATTGCAGGTGCAGGTCGCTGTGCTCGATGGTGATGCCGTGTCCGGCGACCAGCGGTTGCATTTTTCGCAGCAGTAATGTCTCCAGGTCGGACAGTCCAATCCGGCAGTTCGCATCCCCTTCGTCCGCCCCAGCGAGCACAGCCACCGGCCAGTTGGTGGAGTCGCGGTCGAAGTCGAACCGCACCGCGCTGGCCGTGAAATCGGCGAATATCTCGGTTTCATGGAAGATCAGCGGATGGCTGACGACCGTGAACTCGCTAACGCTGAATCCGGTTTGTGCCTCGCCGATCCCGATGGGGTGTTGGGTGGAAAGCCCTACATCCGTCGTGGCACCGGAAAGGTCGATGTGCACGCGCTGGTAGTCGGGATGATTTTCGCCGTCGACTTGCACGACGGGCTTCGCCGGATCCGGTAATTTCGCCCAGCGGGTCAAGCCCTCGGTTAAACCGGCGGCCAAGGTGTGAGCGTCTGCCGGGAGTTCTGTCTCGCCTAAAAATAACATCAATCGCTACTCGCGTTTATGAAAGGGACATGCGGCCGCTATGTGCATCAAAAGCACGTTTAAGTCGACGCGCATCTGCATTTTCGGGTATGCGCGACCGTTTGGCAACACAAGCTGGGGGGATGCCTAATAGGCGATGGACAGTCCCAATTGCGACAATGTCGTGGGCGCATCATCGTTCAGACCGACATTGTAGCTGCTCCACAGGGCAACGCGGTCCGAAACATACCAAGTCGCGCCGGCGCCAATCATCTCGCCACTACCGTTACCCGGCCCGGCAATCGCATTGTGATAGCCGTTGAGAAAGACGTTGAAATCATCGGTCAGGTTGCGGCTGAATGACCATTGCACCGTCTCTTGAAATGTTTGGCTGCCATCGAATTCCTCAGCCCCGGTCACCCCGATGGTAATTTCGACACTGCAGTTACAAGGCAACGACTTATCGAAGTTGAGGTTGACCGCAGGTTGGAAACCATCGTCGAAGACCTCTGCCGTCGAAGTCAAATCGGTCTGCAACCAGACCTCCAGCGCTGTTGAAGGAACCCAGCCGGTTTTGTCTTCATCCCACAAATGCACTTTGAGATCAAAAGCCGACGGCGTAAAGCCGGTCGTGTTGTCACCGCTGCCGTGGTTGGATTGAATGCCGGTGCTGAAGATACGGAATTCCACGTAATCGGTCACGCCGTAGCGCAGTAGAAATGGAGTCGAGTAGTTACTCGGCGTTCCCGTTTCAGGACCGTTGAGCGTAAAGGGCGAGAATTCGAGATACGCCCGTCCTTGGGGGAGTGTGTAGGAACCATTGGGAAAATTTCCCATATCCGGGCCGGGCGTCTTGATGTTCGGCGCGGGTTCGACGGGAGTCGCTGCGGGATAATCGACCTCTTGGCTGCGCGCGACCACCAACAGATTGGCAAGTGCCATCAGGGCGGCGAATAGAATTATCCCAGAACGCATCACGATACCACGACTCTCTGACAAGTAGATTCAAAACCCTCTGGCACATCCCACTGACTCTGATTTGCAAGATTCCGGAAGCATGGCTAACCGGTTTTGAAACTCTGTTTCACAAAATCCGGACAGGTTCATTTTGAGACAGCAGGTCATTGTCATCACAGGCGGTTCAGGAAAGGTTATTGGATTACAACGATTCTACTGATTGCCTATGAAGCATCATCGGCCGAAAGCAGGGCAGGAGTTCGTCGTATTTAAGGCTCCGCTCGCGATATCCCCAAGGAGCAGCGATGGCAGATTGCGTTTTGATTCTCACAGAGATAAACACGAAAAAAGCCCTCCCGCGAATCGCGAAAGGGCTTTTATGAGATAACCGTCACGGCGCGGCTAATGCGCCGGTTCACTTCGTGAGCAGGTTATTGATCATCGAGATCGCGGCGGGGCCGACGAGGACTACGAAAATCCCGGGGAAGATGAATAGCACCAACGGGAAAATCATCTGCACAGCGGTCTTGGCTGCGCGTTCTTCGGCCAATTGCGACCGTTTGACCCGCATGCTGTCGGATTGGACCCGCAAGGCCTGGGCGACACTGGAACCGAATTTATCGGCTTGGATCAAAATTGCGGCCAACGCTTTGAGGTCGTCCACGCCGCTGCGGACGCCAAGGTCGTGGAGTACTTCGCGGCGTTGGCGGCCCATTTGTAGTTGTAGGTTACAGAGATCGAATTCGGCACACAGATCCGGGGCAGTATCCTGCAATTCCTCAGAGACGCGTCGCATGGCAGCGTCGAGCCCCAGTCCGGCTTCCACACAAACGACCAACAAGTCGAGTGCGTCCGGCAGTGAAAGGAAGATTTTTTGAACCCGACTGTGCGTGATGAAACGGAGAATCAGTTCCGGCAAGAACATGCCGATACCGGCTCCGACAACCAACGAGACGAGTCCGTTGTAATTGATCCCGTATTTGATGACGCCAAATCCGCCGCCACCCAGAAATCCGGCGATCAGTCCGGCGAACTTGAGGGCCAGGAAAACGCTCGGGGCATTCGGTGAGTTGAATCCCGCATTGGCGAGTTTGACGCGGAGTTGATTTTCTTCGAGTTCCGTTTTGGGCTTCATCGCCTTTGATAGCGCCGGCGCGGCTTTGGAGAGCATGTTCCCCACGCCTTGTCCTTCACTATCTAACGCGCGGGAGGTGGGGGTTTTTAATTCGTCCAATCGTTCGCTAGCCCGCGAATCTTTCGACGTCAGCACGTTGAATACGATCCAACTGATGATCGCAAAGCAACCAAAAACAGCGTAGGGGAGTATTGTAGTAAGTTCCATTGCTCTGTTCCTAACCGGCGGAGATGTATGCGTTCGCGTTGAGCGTGCTGTCGGGCACGCACCTCAGGCGATAAAAGCGAATCGAGACGTCAGACCTTAATATTGATGATTTTCTTGATCGTGATGGCACCTAACACCTGTAGTACAGCTGCGGCAGCGATCATCTTGCGTCCCAATTCGTCCGTGAACAACAACATCACGTACGGCGGGTTCATGTGCCAGACGACGAAGAACAACACGATCGGCAAGGCCATGAGCACGACACCGCTGATCCGGCCTTCACCAGTTAGGGCTTGCACCTGTCCGAGGATTTTGAAGCGTTCGCGAATAATGTGTCCGATTTTGTCAAGGATTTCCGCCAAGTCACCACCCGTTTGACGTTGAATGGCGACGGCCGTCACGAAGAACTTCAAGTCGAGGTTAGGCATCCGCTTGAGCATACTTTTCAAGGCTTGCTCGATCGGAACACCTAAATTTTGCTCTTCGTGCACCATGCCAAATTCTACTGCGATCGGCGCGGGGAGTTCTTGCACCACCACATGCAGACCGGACGCTAAACTGTGTCCCGCCCGCAATGCACGAGCAACCAGTTCTAGGGCATCGGGAAGTTGCTTGGCAAATTTGTTGAATCGTTTACGTCGCCGCCATAACAGCCAACCCATCGGCAATGAACCGGTCACGATTCCTGCCAAGGGGACGAGCGGGAGCGGGGCTTTGGCTAAGAAGGAGATTCCCATGCCAAACAAGGCGACGCCGAAGGTCAGCATAAAGAACGTATCAGGTTTGATCGGCGAATCGGCCTGTTCAAACAAGGCTCCAATGTTGGTGAACCGGCTGGAGAAGCGGTGCATCATGCCCGCTAATCCCGACAGACCTTCACCAACGCCTTCTTTCAATAGCCCATGTGATTCCAGTTCCGGCGTCTTGAGTCCAGCCAAAACATCAAGCCGATCCTCAGCAGTACTCGATCCGAAATCCTTCATTACGAACACGATACCGCCGACCAAGGCAGCCATGCCGATAAAGGCAGCGATTGAAATCAAAAGTACAGGACTCATGATACTTTACCATTCATAAATTGAGGGGATTGTGTGGCCCGCATCAGAATTTCATGCGTTAATTTAACCGTCGAGCGGCAAACAGATTACCGGGCAGGCGGACGCCCGCCTGTTCCAACCGGTCCATGAACGTGGGCCGCACTCCAGTGGCCTCGAAGTGGCCGAATGCGCGTCCTTCGTCGTCAATGCCATCTTGAACAAACAGGAAGATATCCTGCATGATGACTGTGTCCTGTTCCAGATTGAGCACTTCGGTAATGTGCGTCACTTTCCGCGGGCCACCTTGCAGACGATTGGATTGAATAATCAAATCCACGGCAGAGGCAAATTGGCTACGGAGAGCCTTGATGGGCATTTCAATACCGCCCATCATGATCATGGTTTCAATACGCGAGCATCCGTCTCGTGGTGAGTTCGCGTGAATCGTGGTCAACGAGCCTTCGTGACCGGTGTTCATGGCTTGCAACATGTCCAGTGTTTCGGGTCCACGACATTCGCCGATAATGATTCGGTCGGGACGCATACGCAGGGCGTTTTTTACCAAGTCGGTCGCGCTGACTTGGCCTTTGCCTTCGATATTGGCCGGCCGCGTTTCCAGCCGCAACACATGTTCCTGTTGCAACTGGAGTTCGGCCGCGTCTTCGATCGTGATCACACGATGGTCGTTTTGGATAAAACTCGACAGTGTATTGAGCATTGTCGTTTTACCAGAACCGGTACCACCACTGATGATCGTGTTTAGTCGGCCCTTGATGGCGCCTTCCAACAACATGACCATCTCCGGCGTAAACGCGTCGAATTTGAGCAAGTCTTCAAGTGCCATTGGATTGGCACCAAATTTACGAATGGAAAGTGATGCACCATCCAAGGCCAACGGCGGGATGACTGCGTTCAAACGTGAACCATCCGGCAAGCGGGCATCGACCATGGGGGACGTTTCGTCCACACGACGCCCGACTTTAGAAACGATGCGGTCCAAAATCTGCATCAGGTGTTCGTTGTCGCGGAAAACGACGGGAGAACGTTGCAAACGACCCGACTTTTCCACAAATATGTGCTTGGGGCCGTTGATCATGATGTCGCTGACTTCATTGTCTTTCAGCAACAATTCTAAAGGTCCGAAACCGAATGTTTCGTCGAGAACCTCTTCGATCAGCCGTTCGCGTTCAGAACGGTTGAGCAGTGTGTTTTCGCTGTCGCATAGGTGTTCGACGACGAGCCGGATTTCGCGGCGGAGCGTTTCGCCTTCCAGGTCGCCCAAACGCGACAGGTCGAGTTTATCGACCAATTTCCCGTGAATGAGGGTCTTGAGTTCTTCAAAGCTGGTAGTACCAGACTCGAATCCGCGCTGCTGCGCTGCTTGGCTGGGGACGGCCATTTCGTCACCTACTCCATCAGAAGGAAAAAATCGTGTGCGACAGAATGAAATTCAAAGGAGCCGGGTAGCAGCGGCACTCCGCAAAAGTGCACACCGCGACCAATGGTTCCTTTGAAAAACGTAGCTCACGATTTGGAGGGTGAGACGGAAATGTGGCCTTAAAACATCAAATAGGTAAAGATCCCCAGGAGCACCGTGGTAACCGGATCCTCTGTTGCCCGCATAACCGCTACAACGCGCGTGCATGTCTGCGCATTTGTCTGCAGTATAGACATGGGCAGTGACAACTGCTTTGTCAAAACGAGTAAAGCCCGTGCCACCCAATCCTGTGGCCAAACTCTGAGAATGCGCTAGGCCTCTGTAATATCCGCGCTCTGTGGGCCTTGGATATAGGAGCGAACGCGGTATTTGCTGGCCACGCCGACGAACAGCACAGCAGTAATGAACATCGCGGCTGTGAAGAACCAGTAGTAGTCTGCTCCGGCCAGTTTGCTGGTGCCGTCACTGTTTTGAATGAATAAATTGACGCCGGCGGTAAACAGGTTCCCGAAAAATACAGTGAGCAAATACAGCGACATCACAATCGATTTGGCTTCGTTGGGCGCCTGGGTATAAGCGAACTCCAGTGCGGTGATCGAGACCATGATTTCAGCAGCGGTCAAAATGACATATGCCAACAATTGCCAGCCGATGTGCGGCAGCCGATCGACGGTGTCGCTACGAAATTCAGCGGTCACGATGCCCGTTTGATGCTCAATGGAAAACTGACTAAACAGCGTCGGATTTGAATTGCGTTCGATTGCATAGGTCGCGCCGCTGTCGGGCGCGAATTGGTCGGCGAACAGTTCTCCCAGGTCACGCTCCGTTGACAATACTTCTCCCGAGCGCGGCGACAGGAAGTCCGATTGCTTGCGCTGGGTGGTTCCATCAGCGGCGGTGGCGAGAACCGCCACTTGTGACGAGGCCTGTTGTACTGCGGTTTCAATGAATGCCGAAACGGCAAACGCCGCCGCTGTCACGAAAAAACCGATGCCGATTTTCCGCAACGCCGTCAGTCCAAACAGTCGGTTCAGCAGCGGATACAGTCCGTAGGAGAACAGCGGGATCAAGAGGAGGATCAATGCCGGATTCGCCGCTTGGATTTGCGACTCGGTTGGTTCAATGGATGACGACTCGCTGGCAAACGGCAGCCACGATAGATCAAACCGTTTGTCCATTTTGCCCGCTTGTTCGACCCACCGCGAAGCTGTCTGATCGAACAGGCTCCAAAATGTGATCAGAAACAAAAATATGAGACACAGATGGGCCAAAGAACGCCCCGATTCCCCTCGAAACGATTTTGTAAAGTTGGCCAAACCGCGCGCCGGTACGTGAATGAACTTCCGGCGTCCCAGCCAAAACACCACGGTGGCCAACAACATCAACGCGCCCGGTAATCCGAATGCCACGTGCGGTCCAAGTTTGTGCCGTTCAAGCTCAGGATGCGTGAGAATGTAGGGGGTGAGCAGCGTTGACAAAAACGCGCCGAAATTGATGGAAAAATAAAACCACGCAAACACACGCGGCAATAAATGCTGGTTTTTGCTGCCGAATTGATCGCCTACGTGGGCGGAGACACATGGCTTGATGCCGCCAGCACCGAGTACGATCAACATCAGCCCGCACAGCAATCCGATCCGCGTGGTGTCAATCGCCAGCACTAGGTGTCCCAGGCAGTAGACGACCGACAATGCCATGATGATCTGATATTTCCCGAAAAATGCATCCGAGAAAAAACCGCCGATAATCGAGCAGAAATAGGTCGCCGCGACAAACATATGAATGTAGGTCGTTGCTTCGGCATCGCTCATCACGTCCGAGACGCCGGCATGGTTCACGAGATACTTGGTCATGAACACGAACAAAATCGCCTTCATGCCGTAAAAACTGAACCGTTCCGCCGCCTCGTTTCCGACAATATACGGAATCCCGCCGGGCATCTTATCGGTTTCCGTCGGGGCAGTCAGATACGGTTTGCTTGCCATCCGTGTATCCTTTGTGGGGAGATCGGCATCTGGGGAAAACGTTCGGACGTTGAACTCAGTTGTTACAATGCCATAGTTGTCGGCAATGCTTGACTAAGCCGACGCTAACGACCGGCAAGGAATGGTACAAGAGATCAACGTATTCAGGCAAGAACGGTCCAATCCAGCAGACGCCGGTGCAACAGCAGGGACAAATTCAATTGATAATAACATCGCGCATTCCTGACTCACTGCCGAGACGAAATCCATGAAAACTACCGCTCGCGCCATCACGTTCCACGGCCCCGGACGTGCTTTGGAAACGAACGAATTCGCATTGCCCAATTTGCAGGCGGGCGAGGTCCTTGTGAAGATATCCTGCAGCACATTGTGCGGCAGCGATTTGCATACCTACCATGGCGACCGCGGCACCCCCTGTCCCACAATTCTGGGGCACGAAATCCTGGGCGTCGTGGCGGAGTTACCCGCCGGAGCTGCGGTCCTGGACCATTTCGGGATGCCGCTCGAAATTGGTGCGCGGGTGACATGGGGCATCGCAGCGAGTTGTGGTGATTGTTTTTTTTGCCGGCACGAATTGCCGCAAAAGTGCGCGACGTTGTTCAAATACGGTCATCAACAAATCACCGACGCGCATCCACTCAGTGGCGGCATGGCCGAATATTGTCATCTGGCTTCCGGGACCCCGGTGTTTCGCGTTCCTGAATCGCTGCCCGACACCGTCGCCTGTCCGGCGAATTGCGCAACGGCCACCGTGGCAGCCGCCTTGCGGGTGGCGGGAAAACATCCCGACGGGGCACTGTTGATCCACGGAGCCGGCATGCTGGGACTGACCGCCGCCGCCATGGCGCGTTGGCAAGGCTACCGCGATGTGATTGTGGTCGATGTCAACCAGCAGCGATTAATCCGCGCGACGGAATTTGGCGCAACGCGCGTCGTTGTCGCTGGAGAAACAGACAGCAGTCTGGACGATGCTGTTGAGGCGGCCACGGCGGGACGTGGTGTCGACGTGGCCATCGACGTCAGTGGTGCTCCTGCGGCGATGCGGCAGGGGTTGGAGGCGCTCCGTGTGGGAGGCTGCGCCGTTTGGGTGGGAGCTGTCTTTCCCACCCCGCCTGTGGAGGTGATCCCCGAACAGGTTGTGCGGAAAATGATCGAAATCCACGGCCTCCATAACTACGCCCCCTGCGACCTAGCCACGGCCTTGGATTTTCTCAACCAGACGCAGGCCGACTATCCGTTTTCGGAACTGATCGGAGATTCGTATCCCTTGGACAATGCCGAAGCAGCGTTTGCCGCTGCCCGCGAAAGTGGGGCGTTTCGCGTGATGCTACGTCCTTGACCGATTGTGCTGGGGGACTTATCCACGACGTGACCGGCGCAAGTGGACCAAAATTATCATATTTTCGGAGATTTTATCCGGGAGCCTATAATTTGTGAGTTGATTCACACAACGGCACCTACAGTAGGGACAGTGAACGTTTGCCATCCGGATGCTATTGGGGGGTAATGATTGTCGAGAGTTGATTTTCGGCGAACCCCCTCCCGCTAGGCGTTGTCCTTTTTTAACTTGTAGAACGCACACGTTCCCTATAAACCGTATACCCCGACACGGCACCCCCTCATAAGAATCAGACCGGCTCCCCCGCCGGAAGGCGCGATGAAAGGATTTCTGACAACTCCCCCGAAGCCCGGATCATCTTCCGAGTTGCTGCGCATCGCCGTTCCGCTAGTGATTAGCTCTGGAACGTTGTCGCTGATGCAGGTCTTGGACCGCATGTTCCTGATGTGGTATTCCACAGACGCATTGGCCGCAGCCATGCCGTCGGGGTTGTTGCATTGGTCGTTGATGAGCATTGCCATCGGCACGGCCGGGTACGTCAACACGTTTGTCGCACAATACGAAGGGGCCGGGCGACCGGACCGCGTGGCGGGCGCGATGTGGCAGGGGATTTACTTCTGTATTTTCGCTTCGGCCATCATGCTGTTCTTTCTGCCGTGTACCGAAGGCATCTTCCGTCTGGTCGGGCACGAGAAGGCCGTGCAGGATCTGGAGTGCACCTATTTCCGCATCCTCTGCGTCGGAACCGCTCCGTTTTTGCTCTCGGCAGTATTGTCCTGTTTTTATAGCGGACGCGGCCGGACGATGACCATTATGTGGGTCAACCTGGCAGCGACCGTGATTAACGCCGCTTTGAATTATTGGCTGGTGTTCGGCGGTTGGGGTGTGCCTGCGATGGGGATTGCCGGAGCGGGTTGGGCGACCGTGATTGCCAGTTGCTTGGGTGTCGCTGCCTTTATCGTCTTATTGCTCCGTAGCGAGGATGCAAGGCCGTATCAATTGCTCGAAAACTATCATTTCAATCGAGAAATGTTTGTGCGGTTGTTGCGCTACGGACTTCCCAGCGGAGTCCATTTCTTCGTCGATGTCGCCTGCTTTTCAGCATTCATCTTGCTGATTGGGGCGATCGGCAAGGAACAACTGGCCGCGACGAATTTGGCGTTCAATATCAACTCATTGTTATTTTTGCCGATGCTGGGCTTCGGAACAGCGGTGATGACGTTGGTTGGTAAACGGATCGGTGAGGGACGCCCTCAAATGGCTGTGCGTACAACCTGGATCGCATTTGGATTCACGACTGTCTATATGTCCGTTTGGGCTGCCATTTTGATCTTGGCACCGGGAATTGTGTTAGCACCCTATGCCGCTCGGAGCAATCCAGCGGAGTTCGCCGCCATTCAGCCGACCATCGTCGTGCTGCTGCAATTTATCGCGGCTTATACTTTGTTCGACGGGATGAACATTGTGTTTGCTTCGGCCATTCGCGGAGCGGGCGATACGCGGTTTTGTCTGTTGTTTACGTTTTTCTCCAGCCTCTCGCTGATGGTCATTCCCGCATTCCTCGTATTGCGCGTTTATCACATGGGCCTTTACGCGGCCTGGGCCTGCGTGATGATCTATATCGTGTTTCTCTCGTTTGGGTTTTTGTTGCGGTTTTTAACCGGCCAATGGAAGTCGATGAGCGTGATCCACGAAACACCGGCGGTCACTGCAGACGAACCGCGCTGGGAATGGGACCTTCCCGATCCGGAATCGATTCCGGTCGCGGTGAAATAATCTCTATCCGGAGTGGGGATCACGACAACCCGTCGAGCAGTGCGACGACGCGTGCGGGATCGATGGGATTCGAGACTAGTCCGTCCTGTTTGACGGCGGTTCCGACGATGAAACCATCGGCGTGCTGCGCCATGCTTCCGATAGACTCCGCCGACACACCGCTGCCCACCAGAACCGGTGCACCGTGGGCAGCGGCATGGGCATGCTGGATCTCCGATAAATCAGTTGCAGTACCCGTGGCGGAGCCCGAGACAATCAATGCATCGGTGCCGCCGCGGAGGAGCGTGTCGGCAACCTCGTCGGCCAACGGTCGCGGCGCCAAGGCCGCCGAGTGTTTAACGTTCACATCGGCGAAAATACGAATATGCTCCGCACCGAGCGCCGCGCGGTCGCGCAATAACTCATGGGCGATGCCCTGTATGATCCCTTGATCGGTGACCCGCGCGCCGCACAGGACATTCACGCGGATAAACTGCGCGCCGACCGCATGGGCGATCGCCAACGCGCTACAGCCATCGTTGCGCAACACGTTGATGCCCAATGGCAAATTTGAATGCCTCCGTACTTCTGCGGCCAAGGCGGTCATGTGGGCGATTGTGTGGGGCGGAACCGAGCCGGGGTAAAAGGGCGTATCGCCAAAGTTCTCCAACATCATACCGTGGACGCCCCCTGCGGAGAGTGCCTTGGCATCGCGCAGCACATGGTCGCGAATCGCTGCAACGTCGCCCTCGAAATGGGGTGCGCCGGGCAGGGGCGGGATGTGTAGCATGCCGATGATTGGTTTCGGGGCAGCAAACAGTTGAGGCAGTTGAAAACTGGTCATCGCGGGGAGTCGATTCCTGGTCGGTGTGCGGTGCAAGTCTCTGGTGCATCATAATGGCAAAGATATCGCCGTATTCATGAATTTTGAAGTTTATGAATATTTTGAAAAAAAGTTGTGGAAATTCAAAAAAACCGATGGTAGGCTCGAAATTTGGTTAAGGTCCACTTTCATTTTTCTTTTGCGTGAGGATAGGCGGTCATGCCGCAAGGCTCAATTAAAAAACTAACGGACAAAGGGTTTGGGTTCATCGATCTCGGAAACGGAAAGGATTTGTTCTTCCACGCGTCAGCGTTGCAGAATACCTCGTTCGAGGAACTCTACGAAGGTCAACAGGTGGAGTTCACCGAAGGGCAAGGCCCCAAGGGCCCGCGGGCAGAGGATGTCACCCCCGCATAAGCTCGCTCGGAAACTCCGCGAAACACTCTCAATTGAGAATCAGCCCGCATGTTACGGCATGCGGGCTGATTGGATTTTTAGCAGGGCCGTAATGGAAAGATATCGACCGTCACACCATCGCTAAACAACGCGTGGCAATAATCCTGAGCCGGCGCAATCCCCGCCGCTGCGAACAAGCTCTCTTCCAGTCGCACGATTTCCGCTTGCCTCAAGGGATACGGGCAGTGGTGTACCTGTCCGCGATACAACTGCCCCGCGCGATCAACCGAATACAGCAAATACCGTTCGGCAAGAAAAAACTCCAAGGTCCCCTCCGCAACGCGACCTGCTTCATCCAGCGGGGTTGTCATCCCATCGCCAATCCGCGCCTCAATGTCCGTCACGGCCTGCGCCGGTTCGGGCCACAATCTTTGGCTGCGATAACTGATCTGATTGTTATTGCGGTTCAACGACATCGCAGCTTTGAAGTAGGGCAGATTCCAAAACCGCCGCGCGATACGGACCGCCAATGACTGTGCGGCTTCGAGACTAAAAAACCACACGCCGGGGTTTTGTCCCTCAAGATGCACATAGGTGCGGAGGTTGGTCTCGCAGAAATTCGAAATCCCCGGCACCGCCGGCGCCCACCAAGGCCGCACGCCGGACATATAGAACGGCACCAACCCCACCCAAGCGTCGCCTTCCCAAGTATCAAGCGTCAGCCGCGGCGGTAACAACGGAGCAATCATCTCCGCCGGGACGCGCCAATGCACAAACAACAGATCCGACCACCGTTGATACCCGATTGCTTTTTCATCAGGGCGTTGCGTGGGGCTGTTGCGGTCGATGGTGGGAGGATTTTTTAGCATGTTAGCGTGGGCAGCCAAGTAAAAGACGAAAAAGTCTCGCGCAGAGACGCGAAGGCGCAAAGAGTTCACCGAGGAATCCAACGCTTTTCTTTGCGGCTTGGCGTCTTTGCGTGAGGTCTTCTTAAATTGGAGACGTTTCAATCAACCAACCGCAGGCAACCGCCGCAATTAACAGGGACTATTCATGAATCACCAGCGGTCCGTGAAATGCTCATCCGCAAATGGCTGTTCTGTTTTTTGTCGCGCTACGAAACCTCACCATTCAACGATTCCAACGGTCCCACCGCCGTGGTGGTCGTTTGGCCCAGCGGATATTCATCCAGCAAACGGCGGATGTCGTCGGAGGTGATGCCTGCAATAACATTCAGATCGTCTTCGACGCTGCGGTATTCCCCGCGGTACAGCCAGTTGCTTCCCAATGCGCCGAGGCGGCCCATGGGGCGTTCGCTGCGAAGGACGATGCGGGAACTGACTTTGTTTTTGGCCTGGGTCAGTTCCTCTTCGGTGACTCCCTTGTCGTTCACCTCGTGAAAGATTGTTTCGATCCGCCGCATATTCTCAGCGGTTTGTTCCGGAGCGCAGCCACAATACATCAGATACACACCGCTGCCATCGTAGTCGTTGTAACTCATCTCGGCCATTTCGGCGTAGCCGGGGTCGACGAGATCCCAATACATGCGGCTACCGCTGTCATCGCCCACGATAACGCCCAGCAACTCCGCTGCATAGCGGTCAGGGTGCGACGACGGTGGGGCCGGGGTCATTTGCATGATGTGTTGGTGATGGCTACTGGGGTTGGTGATCACTTCGATGCCACCGGGCGGTTGCGCTTCGGTCACCGTGCGACCGGGATCGCCGGCGGGCCAATCTTTGCATTGCTTCTCTGCGAGCGCCAGAACTTCGTCCCAATCAAAATTTCCCGCAACCGCCAATGTGATGTTGCCGGCCAAATACCGCTGGTTGAAATACCCCCGCATCTGGTCGGCCGTCAATGCGTTGATACTGTCGACGGTTCCTAAAATGCATTGCCCCAACGGGTGCCCGGCAAAGTGGGTTTGCATGAGCGTTTCGTAAGCGGTGAAAGTCGGCTCGTCTTCGTAACGGCCGATTTCCTCCAGAATGACTTTTTTCTCCGTATCAAAGTCGTCGGTCCGCAAGCTGGGGCGCAAGATCTCGGCCAGCAGGTCAAAGATCCGCGGCAGGTATTCGGGCAAGACCGCTCCGTAGAACAGCGTCACTTCTTCGCTGGTCGAGGCGTTGTATTTGGCGCCGATCTCGTCGAAGATGCGGTTCACATCGTCGGCGGCGAACCGGTCAGTCCCTTTGAAAACCATATGCTCCAGAAAATGGCTGACGCCGGAGACCTCTTGAGTCTCATCGCGCGAACCGGTCCGCACGAAGAAGCCGACCGCGACGCTGTGCGCGGCGGGGCTTTGTTCTGCGACGATTTGCAATCCATTGTCCAACGTAGCCTTATGAAACTCCAAGATTCACCTCCAGCGATTCAGGGCCGAGAGTCAAAACGGTGAAATTGTCCGCCGGGTGTTCGTCGACGTACTTCAAAATACTAGGCACAGTGAGGGCGTCGACTTTTTGATGCACCTCATCCAGCGTCGTGACGCGTCCCAGGTGATACCAATCCCGCGCCACGGCCGAAGCGCGGGACGACGACGATTCCTGTTGCATGATCAGCGAACTTTTGGCGCCGGCCTTACAACGCTCAAGTTCCCCTTCTTCGATTCCCTCGGGCAACCGTTGCAATTCGGCTAACATCACGTCGAGCGTTTCTTGCGCACGCTCATTAGTCGATCCGGCATAACAGAACACCCGGCCTTGATCACGCAGCGCACTCAGGCTGGCATAGACGGAATAACAGAGCCCGCGCTTTTCACGGACTTCGGTAAACAGACGCGAACTCATGCCGCCGCCGAGAATATTGACCGCTGCCCACGCATTGTAATAGCCCTCGTCACGGTAGGGCACACTTTCGTAGGCGACGCCAATGTGTGTTTGCGTCGACTCATGCTCGATATGGCTGATGTTCGGCGCCCAGTCACTCACTTCAACGGTCGGGACCGGTTTGTCCTGCCAATCGCCGAAGTATTCCTCAACGAGACCTTGAATCGCCAGGACATCAAAATTCCCGGCGATGCCCAAAATCGTCTCTGAGGGACGGAAGCAATTTTCATAATGGGCACGTACGGTGTCAGCGGTGAGCTGGGAGAGCCCTTCCAGGTTTCCGTCGCTGGGCAATCCCCAGGGGGAGGGATAGCTGCGACGGCGCAATTCCTGCATCGCTTTTTGCCGTGGTTCGTCTTCGATCGAGTGCAATGACTGTGCGATACCGGCACGGGCGGCCTCGAATTGATCCGCGGGGAGTTGTGGGCGGAGGACGATGTCGGCATAAATCCGCAGCACATCCGGCAGGCGGTCGGCGATGGTCGCTCCACTGAGGCCCAGATGGCTGCCGGAGGCCGATTCGCTGCGTTGCAGGCCGAGATTGTCTAAATCAAACGCCAATTGCTGGCTATTGCGATCTCCCGCGCCGCGGGTGATGAGGTCGCTCAGCACAGCGGCGCAACCTTCTTGACCAGGGGGATCGTAGATATTGCCGGCGGGAATCAACATGGAAAACGCGGCCGACCGCACATCGGGCATCCGCTCCATGACGAGCGTCAGCCCGTTGGGCAATTGGGTTGTCCGTATATCTTGTGCCTGCATGTGTTGGGCAAAATCCTTTGTAATGTCAACGGCCGTGTTTCGACGTTAATGCTTGGTGCAATTGCACCGTGTGAAGACACGATGCCACATAACGCACTCAAGAGCAGCGTTTACACTCTAAATGTCAGGTCGATTGTTGTTTGACGAGCACGAATCCCGCAGGGTTTTGTACGGAATCATTCGATTGCCGCATGGAAATGATAGGAAGGCAACGCTAGGAAACCGACGACGGTTCAACGTCGACTGCTTTATACAGCGTGCGAGTCAGCTTGAATCCGATCGAGCGGTACAGTTCGACGGCCGGTTCGTTGTCGGCGGTCACCTCTAAAAAGACGCGACGCATCCGGGCTTCATAAAAACCACGCAGTGCCTTGAGCACCAAAGCGCGGCCCAGTCCCAATCCACGATGTTGCGGTGCGACGCCGACATTTTGAATCGATCCCATCCGTCCTTGCTGTGCCAAACCTTGGATCGTGCCGCAATCTTGTGTGTCGTGACTGTTGTTGCCTTGCGTCGAAATTAACCAGGTGGCTGTGGGTAAAAATGAATCGCGGCGGGCAATCTCGCGCATCAGACGTTGGCAACCGGCGACATTACCCAGGCAAGGGAAAACGTGAGCATCAATCTCCCGGGAAAAACTGGCATACTTTGCCTGCGCGTGCCGGGTGACCAAAGCGGGGTCCCATTCGGACCAGAAAAACCCTTCCGGCAATTCCGGGACCCCTTCTTGCAGCCGCGATAAATCGATCTCCATGCGAAACCGTTTGAAGTATCGATGGGCCATAGTTTCGCAGCCTCGCAATAGGGTTCCGCCAAACGGTGGCCAGGATGGTTCTGACGTGCGTAAATCTGTGGATGAATGGCCATGTGACGAGAAGACCGACTTCGCGACACCCGGGCAGCCAAGTCCCCATGATAACTGTTCGACGGTTTTTTGGGGAGTTGTACCGCTGGAAAAAGAAACGAAATCTTAGCAGTCGGACACCAACTGTCAACGGGTTCTGTGCCAAGGCGGAGTGAGTAACATGTTTCGAGCAAGTCGGTTGCGGCACGGTACCGCCGCTCGTGGCATGTCTAGAACGTGGTTGGCAAAGCGGCCCCGGCCTCAAAGCGGGGCAATCGTCTCGCCGAAATGAATGCAATTCCATCGGGTGATGCCATTGCCCGGCGCCATACTGTACAATCAATCAAAACGACTACGCTTGCGCTGAATACCTTAGGAGAGAAGAATGTTGCGGTTAACGAATCTGGTGCTCAGAGGCCTGATCTTGATGGCGCTTTGGGCTTTGTGCGGGCAAATCTCGGCCGCAGATCCGGAAGAGCCTGCCAGTCGTGTCACAGTAGCCCCGGTCATTTCGCGGGAAATTACGGTGCGGCGATCCTTTGTCGGCACGGTTGAGCCGCTCCGCACCAGTGTGGTGGGGAGTGCCGTGGATGGTCGCGTGTTGGAGTTTCTTGTCAACGAGGGGGACGCGGTCAAAGCCAAACAGCCTCTCGCCAAAGTCCGCACGTCGATGCTGGAAATCCGACTCGCCGTTGCGCAAGCGGAATTGCAACTGCGGCGAGAAGAACTCGCGGAATTGGAAAACGGATCACTCCCCGAAGAAATCATTCAAGCTGAATCAAGGTTGCGAGGAACCAAGGCGGCTTTTGATTATCGCGTCTCCAATTCGGAGCGGGCACTTTCACTCTTTAAGCAGAATCGCACCGTGACGGACGAACAATTGCGGGAGGCGCAGTCCGAAACGGAACAAGCGGAGCAAATGTATCTCGAAGCTAAGGCGGCACATGCTCTCGTTGTGCAAGGCCCGCGGAAGGAGAAGATTGCACAAGCCCGCGCTCAAGTGCTCATGCAGTCGGAACAAGTGAAATTGATCGAAGAACAGATTCTCCGCCACACCGTTGTGGCGCCGTTCGACGGTTACATCACCGCCGAACATACGGAAGTCGGTGAATGGATTGGCGAAGGGGATCCCGTGGTGGATGTGGTCCAACTGAACGAGGTCGACGTCCGCGCCGGTGTGTTGAGTGAACAGGCTGCCCATCTGCGAATCGGAGCCGAGGTGCCAGTGCAGTTCGCCGCCTTGCCGGGACAGACGCTGACCGGACATGTTGCGCTGATCATCCCCAGTGCGGATGAATTGTCGCGGGCGATTCCGGTCAAGGTGCGGCTCCCAAACCAAATCGTCAATGGGGGACCGATCTTGAAAGCGGGCATGATGGCCCATGTCCTCCTTCCCACGACTCACACGCAAGCTGTGCTGATGGTTCCCAAGGACTCTCTAGTACTGGCCAAAGACGAACGCCCCGTGGTGTATGTTCTCGAGAAGGACACAAAAAAGCCTGGTCAATGGGTTGTCAAACCGGTGACCGTGGCCATGGGCGTTTCCGACGGTGAGTGGATCGAAGTCAAGGGGCTGTTGCGGGCCGATCAGCAGGTGGTTGTCAAAGGGAACGAACGTCTGTCCCCCGGTGATCACGTGGAAGTCATCGACACGATCAAACCTAAATCAGCGGCGAATTAACGCGCGAGTTTTCAGTGTTTGCCGCTGGAATCAAATCAGCACATCTTCCAAGGCGGAGAGGCTGACGATTTCTGCACGTCTCACGAGTACCCGCTGGCGGTTCGCGCGGATGCCGTGCCGCCGCGTATCCAGAACATAAAGCTCGCGCGTGGTGGCGGTGTCCCGCAGGTCGTGCACGTCGGCTGATTCCAACACGAGATAGCGGTGATCTTGCTCGACTAACGTGCCCGCATACACGTAGGAACTGGAGACATCGATAACGATCTCCCGCCCCATCAAGTTTAAAATTAAGTCCGCCGCAGTCTGATCGTCATTCATAGTCGGTCGAGTTTTTTCGGGGGTGGCTAGTCAGGAGAGAGGGAAGGAAGGATTCGTGGAGCTTATAAATCAACGACCGTCGTGGTTGTTCACGATATGGCAGGTGGAATGTCAATCAACGAAACGGAACGTACCGCCATGGTCGTCGGCAATACGCTTGAGCGTCTCCTCGCCATCACGTGACATGAAGGCAATCGTATGAATGGTTGTGCCGCTGCTGCGGTTGTCATCAATTGCCGCCTGACGCGCGCGTCGCGGTTCATCGAATTCGCCATCGGACAGCAGAAAAATGACCTGGGGTCTGAATGACAATGCCAAGCGAATGGCCCCTTCAGGATCGGTCGTTGATGTGGGAAGCTGCCGATCAATCCAACGTCCGGCTTTGGACAAATTGACGCGTGTGGCGGTCACCAATTCGGCGCGTGGGCCCGGCTCAAACATCGGGATGGTCTCGCTATTAAAGAAGACCACGTGGAATTTTTGATTAACTTTGAGCCGTTTGATCGACCGTCGCAATTCGCGCTTGGCTCGTTCAAATCGAGCACCGGTCATGCTGCCGGAACTGTCCACAATGAATACGAAAGAATCCCCCACAGCTGAGGTTCCAAAAAAGCCCGCCTTGCCCCCGGAAGTCTCCCCGGCCAGCAAATTGGGTGAGGCCGCTTCGGCATCTCCGGAGGGCAGCAGCAGGTCGCTATCCTGAACCACGATTTCTTGCTCCAGCATCATCGACGATGCATCGGGCATTTCCAAATCAGTCGGATTCAGCGACTCATCCAGCAGGGTATCAAACTCCTCGTCGCCGGCGTCTTCAGCGATCACCGTATCGATACTCAGCGCCTCAGGGCGAGGTTTGAGGCCGATGATGACGCCGTACAGACACAGCAGCAATGCGCCATGGAACAAAAACGACGCGCCCCAACCCGCTTGCCCTTTGCGGAATTCACGCACATATCCGCCGATAAATTCGGAGACCTGCCCGAAGGCCGATAACTCCGGAGGAACCTCGGGAACTTCGGGAACAATCAGCGGTTTGACGCGCGGCTTTTTTTTGCGCAGCCGTTGCTGAACAGGATGTTCGCGATTTTGTTGCGGCACGTTTGGCATGTTTTCCTCACGGTGCGCCTAGCGAGGACGCGTGCTCCCGATTCCACCACCGCTTATTGTGCGCGACCGGCCTAGGAATGACAAATCCAATTTCTTCGAAGGCCAAGGGCTGCCCGCCCAGTCGGGCTGTCCTATTGTCTAGTTGACTGTGTCATTTGTCGATCTGCCGCAATTCAATCGCCCGTAAGTCAATGATTTCCTCACCTGGCTGGTTCAAGGCCTTCAATTTCAGCGTTCCACGACCTTTCTTCAGGTCAATTTCCCCGAGTGTCATTCTCTTAAACGGCTTTTCGTACGATTCTTTACGCTCCGCACGGTCGGGACTGTCAATCAGGGGAGGATCATACGCCTCGCTGATACGCCCTTTGACGAGACTTTCACGAAATGATAATTCCAACTCGGTCCCGACGGCGTCCTCTGCGCAGGTGTATTTCAGAATCGCTTCGTACCGACCGGGGTGGATGACGTCGATTTCCCAATAGGGATAGTCCGCCCGGTTTGTCCAGCCATCCATCCACGAGGCATTGGGCGGCGGGGCACTGTACCGCAGTCGCTTGCCGTGGAACTGACCGTCTTGCACCGGCAACATGGTTGGGGGTGTTGGGCGGGCTCCGACTGGATAAGGTCGCTGATCCGCGCTGCGGGGGGAGGTGTCGGACCATTGGGCGTTCCATTTTTTCAGTGCGGCCGCTAATTCCCGGTGCACCTGTTTTTTGTCTTTCGCTAGATTATTTGTTTGCCCCGGATCGTCCTGCATATCGAACAGCGTCTTGGCATCGGCCCGGTATTGCTGTGTTCTCACGCTGGAGCGTCCGCGGAAGTTGGAGAAGAGCATGCGGTCCGGCCAATCCTGGCTGTCTCCCATCAGCAATGGCTTGAGGCTCACGCCGTCGAGTGGTTTGGGTGTTTTATCCGATTTGGAGACATCGATTCCCGTCAGATCGACCAAGGTCGGCAGTACGTCGATATGCGCGGCGATGCGGTCGTTTTTGGTTCCCGGAGCGATGTGTCCCGGCCATCGCACGAAAAATGGTGAGCGGATCCCCCCTTCGTCCACAGCCCCTTTTTTGCCCTTCATCCCGCCATTCCAGCGCCACGTATTCGGTCCATTGTCCGACATGTAAACCACGATCGTATTCTCGGCGATTTTGTCCTCTTCCAATTTGTTGAGAATGCGGCCAACGTTCCAGTCGATGTTTTCACACATCGCTAAGGCAGAGATCGTATCGATATCGCGTTCACGCATTTTGTCGCGATTGAACATCGTTAAGCCGCGGGCTTTGACGCGATCAAAGAATTCATCCGGCACTTGAAACGGAGTGTGTGGTGTGTTGTAGGCGACGTAACACAGAAAAGGGTGATCTTTGTTAGCATCGATAAACTTCATAGCCCGCTCGGTAAATTCGTCCGTCAAATAACCTTCGCCGCGGACTTCCTGGCCATTGTGGTCGACAAGTGTGTCGAAATAGTTGGCCCAATGCCCACACGTGAAACCGTAGAATTCATCGAAGCCGCGACCGTTGGGGTGGTAGGGATATTGCGAACCGTTGTGCCATTTACCGAATCCCCCGGTCGCATAGCCGGCGGCTTTGAATAGATCGGCGAAGGTCACCTCGTCGAGGTTCATCCGCTCTTGTCCACGCGAGACCCCCACAACACCGGTGCTGGGGTGATAGCGTCCCGTCAGCAGGCTGGCCCGCGTGGGAGCGCAGACAGGCGAGACGTAGAAGCGATCGAACTGTGCGCCCGCTTCGGCCAATGCATCGATATTCGGCGTGCTGATGTTTGTGTTGCCATGCAAACTCAAATCACCCCAGCCTTGGTCGTCGGTAATGATCACCACCACATTGGGTGGACCGTCTGCCGCGTGCACTGCCGGGAAATATCCAAGTAACGTGAGTGCGGTGAGAGACCACAATGTCCAGGAGGAGTTTTTCATAACGGATGGTCTTTCCTAATGATGCGGCGCCGATGATCGTCTTCAGGGATTGTCGTCGCAAGCATGCCATCGGATCAAGTGTCACCGCCACAAACCACGCAAGTCAGGTGCGGAATGCACCCGCACACGGTTACAATGCCTACACGGTTTAGCTCGTTCGCCCGCTAATCTCTCCCCTCTCACTCCGGGAAAGGGGCCGGGGTGAGGGCCGCCAACCAGAAAACGAGCCCAATACGATTTCAACGCACCCAACAAACACGCGCATTCATTTGAATTCAATACAACGAGCCACTCAACATGCCCATACTTGCTGCCGAGACAAGCCTGCCCAATGGGGGACTGACCACTTTAGATTTAGTTGTGATCGGCTTGTACTTGGCGGGCATGTTGTGCATGGGGTTTGTGATTGCCCGGCGGCAAAAATCGACGGATGACTTTTTTATCGGTGGTCGCAATCTACCGGCGTGGGCGGTCGGCGTGAGTATTTTAGCCTCGTTGCTTTCGACAATCACCTACCTGGGCATGCCGGGGGAAATGTTTCGCACGGGGATCGGCTTCCTCACACGACAACTTTCGATTCCGGTCGTACTGGTGGTGGTGTGGTTTCTGTGGATCCCGTTCTT
This sequence comes from Symmachiella macrocystis, assembly GCF_007860075.1. NCBI lineage: Bacteria > Pseudomonadati > Planctomycetota > Planctomycetia > Planctomycetales > Planctomycetaceae > Symmachiella > Symmachiella macrocystis. The sequence goes on along the minus strand of NZ_SJPP01000003.1, from coordinate 169,471 downwards.
TATGAAATTGAGGCTGACCAGCGCTTATGAATACCTGGAGGTGCGTTTCAATTACGCCGTGCGTGCGACGGCGGCGGTGATTTGTATGCTGTTGATCTTCGGATGGATGGCGGTCGTGGTGCTGACCGCCTCGCGAGCCATGGGCGAGATTGCTAATTTGCAACTCAATCAACACTTCGGCGGAACGGCAGCTGTGGTCGATACGCAGATTGCGACCAGTGACCTGGACCTACATGTGATTATCGCCGCCGTCGGCATGTTTTCGGTGTTGTATACCACGCTCGGCGGGATCCGGGCGGTCGTGTGGACCGACGTGATTCAATTCTTCATCCTGATTGCCGGTGCCTTTGTGGCGATGGGGGTCGTGGCTTCGATGACCGATTCAGGGCTATCGGATTGGTTTCAGTACTCGCAAGAATACAAACATGAACAGGTCGAGTGGTTCAGTTGGGACATTGGAAATCGTTCGACGGTGTTTTCAATTGCGATCGGTATGTGTTTCTGGATCATCTGCACACACGGCTCAAACCAAGTGGCGCTGCAACGTTATTTTGCCGTCAAGGATGTCCAGGCGGCGCGGCGGAGTTATCTCGTCAGCGCCGTTGCCAGTTTTGGACTGAGCCTCGTTCTGGCAGCGGTTGGCATGTCGATTATGTATTTCATCGCCCAGCATCACCTTCCCGCCGAAGCGGGACTGACCTCGCCCGAGCTGACGACTGTGCGAACCGCGCAAGACAATATGTTTCCGCAGTTCATCCGCTATTACATCCCCTCTGGTTTACGGGGAATGGTCGTGGCAGCGTTATTCGCGGCGGCGATGTCGACGATTGATTCCGGTTCGAACTCGGTGTCGACAATCCTGACCGTCGATTTTTTTCGCCGGCTCTATCCCGAAGGCCGCACCATTGCCAGTGAACTCAAATTGGCCCGCACCGTGACCGCCACGATGGGCATCATTGTGGTTGTCTGCACGATAGGGTTGTACCACGCCTCAAAAGGGACCGATATCATCAGCCTGTGCCAAAAAGGCTTCAACATGTTCCTCGGTCCGTTGGGAGCAATTTTCGTTTTAGCCATGTTCTCCCGCCGGGCAACCGCCGCGACTGTTTTACCGGCGGTGATCGTTGGAGAACTCGTGGGGATTTGCAGCAGCTATAGCAACGAATTGTTTGGCATGGAATTTTCGACGCACATGGTGGTCCCGGCATCCTGGGCGGCAACCATCGTCAGTTCGTTGTTGTTATCCACACTGCTACGCACGCTTGCTAACGAAGAACAACAACAATGGATGTGGCGCCCCGTTGTTCGCGGGGCAGGGGATCACCCGGTTGGACAGGATGGGTAGCCGTGTGGAGCGGGTTTCCTTCGCGTGGGAGCGGGGAAAGTTGTGGAATGGCTGATTCCGAAATTCGGTCGATTTCTGGATAATGTCACGGGTGACGAGTTAATGACACAATTCCGCCGTTGTAGGCATTTCAAATGCTGACCCGGGCACCCAATGCGAATGCCCCATGATCCTGTCTGTCTTATCCTAAGCTGTCGATTCTGACGTACACCAACGGCTCAGGTCAGTCGCGCCACTGATGAGAAAACTGAGAGACCAAATTGAGGAACGAAATCGTCGGACCGCTGTGCAGGAATCCTGGCAAGGCCGATAGTCCAAATTATGTCGGGCTGAGTCCTTCCTTAATTCGTTTTGACTAGAGTTCCGCAGCCTCAGGGAAAGTGAACGTCCCAATTTCCTTTATTTCAGCCGCTACTTGTGGATGCTCCTCAATCCATTTCGAAGATTCTCTGGTAACCAGTCGCTCGACGAGTGGCTCAAGTTCGGGGTTTTTGATTTTCGCCTTGATACAACCTGACCAAGTAATATCCGCGTAACTCAGCGACATGATGCCCACAATCCCGTTGTTGCGATCATACATCACTCCATCCCCTCCCATATCGAGTTTGGCACGAATGGCTTCAAGACCGGCCGCCAATCCTGTTTCGTGCGTTCCACCTTCCACCGCACGCCCCTTGTTGATGAACGACCAGCACACATCACCTTTCCAGCTCTGAAAGGCGAAGATCAACTCGATATCGACGTTGTCTTCTGTGACTCGAAAATGGATCGGCTCGTGCAAGAGTTGATATGGCGACGAGACGCACTCGAACATGTCTCTAATCCCGTTTGCAAAATGGTACTCTTCTTTCCGACCGTCAATCGTGACGCCAAATCGCACATCGGGGTTCAGGAAGCTCAGTCGTTTCAGATAGCTGTGGAAGTTGTAGGGAGAAAACGCCTTGACTTTGAAGATTGCTGGATCGGGAACAAATGAAATCCTTGAATAAGGTTTTGTCGTGGCGTCCGCCTCTTGGATATGGAGTGATTCGCGGCAACCTTTGTGATACTCAATCGCCCATTGACGTTGGAGAGAAGACGCTTCGACAGATAACGATGCCGAGAAGGCGTTGAGAACTGTGCCGTCATAGTCGGCATCGATCCAGTATTCAGATTTTTGCTTTGGCAAACTCTCAAACGGAGAGAGCGTTCCATCGTCGTACTGCTCCACTCTCAAATCGGCATCGGACTCGATCGTGAATCGTCCGTTGGCGAGCGAAAAGGTGAGGTACGTTGGCTGGCGTCGAAGATTGAGGTTCACCGCGCCAACAATATAATGCACGAGCCCGAAGAAGTCCTTCGACCCAATATACATTGCCGGGCGTTCCTGGACTGACTCAATGTACGTCAAATTGGAGTTGCTCATGTTCTTTACGCCAGCACTTCGTGGGACTTCTGGACAGAGGGAAAGGCACTGGATCTTACTGGTTGCCAGTTCGAATTGACAGCTTTCCGCCGCGCGGTTCTGGTGACGCCATCATCCATGAGAATTGATGGCCCAAATGGGCGACCGGACGAGTTCAGCTGTTTCGGATAACCTTCCGTTGCCGAACCACGACGGTCACACCCACAAATCCTGTTTTCACGTCGGTCACCGGCTCCCATATTGCCATCGCTGAATTGAAGTGGCAGACGCCGAAACACGGGCCGTCCTCAGCCGACAAGGGAGATTCATTCTAGGTAGATACCCGGTCGGTTCCCGTCACCTTCGTTTGAATTCGCTGGACAGAAGGCTGCAGGCACTTTGCATCGAATCCACTGCCCGAATTGACGGGGCAATTCTTGCTCGGCATATGGGTGTTACAGCCATCTCTGGAATTTCTCAATATCATCCCGAATCGTTTTATGAAATCAGCTATCCCGCTGAAAATAAGCATTCAAGGATGGACTCGCGCACTTACGCGTCCACCACGATTTGACTGGAGAACCGAACTTTAATTGACCTACCTCTTCACAGCCGATACATTGATAATGGTTGATGGGTTCGCCCGTGGCCGTCTTGTCTGCGATTCGTTTTGTCCTTGGAAGGAGCGGTGATGCAAACCCCTGTCTCAATTCAACACGATTGCGGAAACGTATCACGGAGGACGATCCTGCAGGCTGGGTTGACGGGACTGGGGGCGGCTACGTTGCCCGATTTGCTGCGGCAACGCGCTGCTGCCGGACAAGCCTCACGTAAGACCGCTGTAATTTTTGTTGAGCTGGCTGGTGGTCCGACGCAATTCGAAACCTACGATCCCAAACCGTTGGCGCCGGTGGAATATCGCGGACCGATGAGTTCAGTACAGACGAACCAACCGGGCGCGTACTTCAGCGAGACGATGTCGCAGCAAGCCAAGATTCTCGACAAGCTGACGATCATCCGTTCGATCCATCACCGCAAAAACAACCACGATCCGTCGAGCCACCTGTCGCAGACCGGATACTACAAGACAGGCCCCAAGGGGGGGCCGAATCAGATGCCCAGTTTCGGTTCGGTGATTCACAAAGTTCGCGGCGCGAACACCGCGGGCTTACCCGCTTATGTGGCGATCCCTAATACCATGCGTAACGGCGGCTCGGCGCATTTGGGCAAAGGGTGCAATGCGTTTGAAACGATCGACGATCCCTCCAAAAAGAAGTTCAAGGTCCGCAACCTGGCTTTGGCCGGCGGAATGGACATGCGACGGCTCGACGATCGGCGCGGATTGCTGAAAGCATTGGATGATGACCGGCGGATGTTGGATCTTGAAGGTTCTTCCGCAGCGATCGATCAGTTCACGACTCAAGCATTTGATATGGTCTCCGGCTCAGCGGCGCGCGAGGCGTTTGACATTACTCGTGAAGACGTCAAACTCCGCGACGCCTATGGCCGCAGCACTGCCGGACAGGGCATGTTGTTGGCGCGGCGGTTGGTCGAAGCGGGGGTCACGTGTGTCACTGTCCGCAGCACCGGTTGGGACCACCACGGAAGTTTGCCCAAACGGATTGTCAAAAACGGCGTTGAGTTCGACCGCGGCATGGCCGCTTTGGTGAACGATCTCTACGACCGTGGACTGCAACAAGACGTCCTGGTGGTCGCCATGGGCGAATTTGGCCGTTCACCCCGCTTCAATAAAGATGCGGGCCGCGGACACTGGGGAGCCGTAATGAGCGTCGCCCTCGCCGGCGGCGGACTCAAGCCGGGGATTCTGGGAGCCTCGAATTCAAAAGGCGAAATCCCCGCCGAGGCACCATACCAGCCGGAAAACGTCCTCGCCATGCTCTACCGTCACCTGGGTATCGACCCCGCCATGACCTTCGACGATTTCGCCGGCCGCCCACGCTACGTGCTGGAACGGCGTGAGTTGATCCGCGAATTGGTGTGAGTGGCGGTGGTTAGCCGGGCTGCGCCGGATGAGCGGGGATTCATAAATCGGTGAGCAATTTTGCGTCGTGCCGGGATGCCCCACTTTTCCCCGCCCACAAACTGGCCACGTGCGGCGGTTCGTGTTACCTTACTGGCTTGGGGGCGTCTGTGCTTTTTCGAGTAAAAGGTGCGTTGCGACGTACCCTGCGGGCGCGCTCTCCATGGAATCACCAAACCATACAAATAACGGAAACTGAACCGTGACGGGACCTGATTTTTCTAAGGCGGAGCTGTTGCCGGTGATCGCTCAAGACGAAGCGACCGGCGATGTGTTGATGTTGGCTTATATGAACGCCGAAGCGTACCAAGAGACGCTCGAGACCGGCCGCGTCTGTTATTTCAGTCGCAGCCGCAATAAACTGTGGCGCAAAGGCGAAGAGAGCGGCAATGTGCAGGAGGTCAAAGCGATTTACTTTGATTGCGATGCCGACACGCTGCTGATCAAGGTCAACCAAATCGGCGGGGCTGCTTGCCACGAAGGTTACCGGAGCTGTTTCTTCCGCCAGGTCACCGATGGGGGTGAAAACTTCCAGACGGTGGGCGAACGCGTTTTTGATCCGAAAGAAGTCTACAAGAAGAATTGACGACACACATGGCTGAACAGATTTTGAAATTGGGCATCCCCGCCGGCAGTTTGAAGGACGCCACGGGTGAGCTATTTAAAAAAGCGGGCTACAACATCAAGTTTTCCTCGCGCTCGTATTATCCCGAAATCGACGACGTGGAGATCGAGTGCCTGTTGATTCGCGCACAGGAAATGGCGCGGTATGTCGAGCAGGGCCTGTTGGACGCGGGCATCACCGGGCACGATTGGGTGGTCGAGAACGACGCCGATGTCACCGAGGTCTGCGAACTGATGTTTTCAAAAGTCAGCCGTCGCCCAGTGCGGTGGGTGCTGTGCGTGCCTGAAGATTCGCCCGTGCAAAAACCGGAGGATTTGGAAGGCAAACGGATTGCGACCGAAGTGGTCGGTTTGACAAAGTCCTTTTTTGCCAAGCACAACACGAACGTGAATGTCGAGTTCTCCTGGGGAGCCACGGAAGTCAAACCGCCCAAGTTAGCCGACGCGATTGTCGAGGTCACCGAGACGGGATCGTCGTTGCGGGCAAACGATCTACGGATCGTCGCGGAGGTGTTGCAAAGCACCACGCGGTTTATTGCCAACAACGACTCGATCGCCGACCCGTGGAAAAAAGGGAAGATTGACAACATCGCCTTGATGCTGCAGTCCTGCCTCGCTGCTGAGGGAAAGGTGGGCTTAATGATGAACGTTTCGCGGGCTGACCTAGAAACGGTATTAAGCACATTGCCGGCGCTGCAAAAACCAACCGTGGCCTCGCTGTCCGATCCGCAATGGGTGGCGGTCTCGACAATTGTGGATGAATCATTTGTCCGCGAAATCGTACCCAAACTGCGCACCGCCGGCGCACAAGGCATCGTAGAGACACCGATCAACAAAATTATCGATTAAGTAAAATGACGCGCAGCGGGAGGGCGAAGTTCCAGCTGAGCCGTTTTTGATGTCATCTACCTCTCCCTTTGGGAGAGGGCCGGGGTGAGGGTTTTTCACAACGGATGACGATCCATGTTCCATCGAAACGGCAGTCTTTCCGCCAAGGTGTATGGCGTTGGGTTAATCCTTTGTCTTTGTATAGAAAGGTGCGTCACGACGCACCCTAATTTCTTAATGCCTATCACTGTATTTAAAATCGGTGGCAGTTTGTTGGAAGTTGCCGGTCTGGCGGAGCGGGTTGAAGGGTTGATTGCGCAGCGTCCGGAAACGACGGCGGTGTTGGCAGTGGGAGGCGGAGGCGTCGCTGACGTCGTACGCCGTTGGGATGCCGTGCACAGCTTGGGAGACGAAGCCGCGCATTGGTTGGCGGTCCGGTCACTCAGCATCAACGAAGGTTTGTTGTGCAATGTGCTACCGCAATGCGTGCCGGTTTCTACTCCTGCGGAGGCCGCAGCTCATGCCAAAGCGGGACAGGTGACCGTCTTAGCCAGTGAGGCATTTTTACGTCACGACGATAATAGTTCCGAGGCTTTACCCCACAACTGGGAAGTGACCAGCGACAGCATTGCCGCCCGGGCAGCAGTCTGTTTCGAAGCGGCAGAACTGGTGTTCGCCAAATCCGTGTCGTTACCCAAAAAACGCGACATTGCCGCCGTACAGTCGCGACGGCTGATCGATAGTCACTTTTATCAATTGGCCAAGAGCATTCCCCGCGTGGGCTGGATCAATCTGCGGCAACAGCAAGAGATTGAGCCTTGGCTCGAATTGGGGAAACCGGTCAGCTCAAAACGTTCCCTCTAAGAAGTCCGCCATCAGCGTCCACCCGGCAGCGTATTGCCTGCCCGAGGCGGCTGCGGTCACCTCGTCATAGGTTTGAGCTTCGCCTTGAGCGACATTTGTTCCCGCGATGGTAAAGGGGACAAAGCCATGGGCGTGTGTCTTGGTGCGGAGGAACGTGGGATGATCGGGCGAGACCAAGATGCGGTAATCACCGGTCGATTTCAAATACTCGTGCACCGGTCCCACGATATGCCGGTCGATTTGTTCCAAGGCTTCGATTTTGGCAGCGACGTCCCCTTCGTGCGAGGCTTCGTCACTGGCTTCAACATGAACAACGACAAAGTCGACCTCTTGAAGTGTCTCGATAGCGGCGCGGCCCTTGGCGGCGTAGTCCGTATCGAGGTAACCGGTGGCGCCTGGGACGTCGACAATTCGCCAATCCAGCAGTCGGCCAATTCCCCGCAACAGGTCGACAGCTGTGATCACAGCAGCCGATTTTCCGTAACGCTCTTGAAATGGTTCGAGCTGCGGCCGGCTGCCTTGGCCCCACAGCCAGACGGAACTGGCCGGCAATTGCCCGGTGGCCGCGCGGGCGCGGTTTTGTTCATCCTCCGCGAAGAGTTGTTCGCTTTGTTGTATGAACTGTTGAAGCGTCTCCGCCCCGGTGCCTGAGGGCAGATGTCCAGCCACGGGACCGTCGGTCAAGTCGTGCGGTGGGTAGGTGGTCGTGGTGGCGTCGAAGGGAGGGGCATCTCCGTGGCCGCGATAAATCAACAGATTGCGATAGCTGACGCCGGTGTGAAATTCCCAATGGTCATCGCCACACGCGTTTTGCATCAAGCTGATTAAATGCGCGCCGAGTGCATTGGGGATTTGTTCAGCCGTGAAGCTGACCATGTTTCCATCTTGAATGGTCACCAAATTGCAGCGGACGGCCCAGTCGTGCGGTCCCAAAACAATTCCCTGAGCGGCCGCCTCCAGCGGCGCGCGGCCGGTGTGGTACTTGAGTGCGTCGTAGCCAAACAGGTTCATCGTGGCGACATCACTACCGGAGGGGAGCGAAGGGGGGACGTTGTCGCTTTGTCCTACGATGCCGGTCTCGGCAATGGCGTTCATATTCGGCGTTGCCGCCGCTTGTAACGGAGTCTGGCCGGAAAGGGAGGGTTGCGCTTCATCGGCGCAGCCATCGGGAATGATCAGGGCGTATTTCATAGAGGCAAGTTTGCAGGCAAGTGTGACTGTTAAAAAAAGGGAAATCGGTGCGTCAGTATAGTGGAAACCCTTGCGCAAACGAATCCCTGTTGTGAATTGTGCCAATCAAGGCACGACATGCACCAACATCAAGTCGTGCCCGCGCGTGGACCAGTTGGTACTGGCGATGAGCACGATTTCGTCCCCCGATGCAATCACAGAGTGGCGGCGGCCCCATTCAGCGACGACTTTCATGATCTTTTGCGGTTGCTGATTCACCACGTCGGTAAGCATCGGCGTCACACCCCAATACAAGCACATGCTCCGTGCGGTCTCGACACGGTCGCTGAGCCCCAGAATGGCAACTTGCCGACGTTGCTTGGAAACAGACATCGCGGTTTTTCCACTGTGTGTGGCAACGACAATCCAGTCTGCGTTGAGTTGCTCAGCCGCTGCACCGGCTCCAGCGGCCACCGCTTCGGTCATGGCCAGCGCCCGGGTCCGGGGCCCGCTCATTCGATCGGCATCGACGCCGGTGCGGACCAGCCGTTCTGCTTCGTGGGCGATGTGGCTCATTGTCGAGACCGCATCAATCGGATATTGCCCGATGGCGGTTTCACCGGAAAGCATCAGAGCATCACTACCGTCCAGAACGGCATTTGCCACATCGGTCGCTTCGGCACGCGTGGGGCGGTTGCTGCGTTCCATACTATCCAGCATCTGCGTGGCGGTAATCACGGGAATGCGGTATTGGTTGCAGAGGTTGATAATTCGTTTTTGAAGGACCGGGACCTGCGCAATGTCGACTTCGACCCCCAAATCACCGCGGGCAACCATCACCGCATCGGTCGCTTCCAGGATTCGATCCAGATCGTCAACCGCTTCCATTTTTTCGATTTTAGCAACGATTTGCGGCTGTGATTTGTCTCCAAAGGCGTTGATTTCGCGTCGCAACAACAAAATGTCCTCGGCACTGCGGACGAAGCTTAACCCGACGAAGTCAATCTCATGCGAGACGGCCCAGGCTAAGTCGCTGTGGTCTTTGGCCGTTAAACTCGGGGTGCTCAAGATTGCACCGGGAAGATTGATGCCCTGTTTGCTGCGGATGACACCGGGCAATTCGACGACACATTCCACCCGTCCTTCTTCAGGATAGCATTCGGTCACAACCATCGAGACGGTTCCATCGGCCATTAGAATCGGATCCCCGACACGGAGATCGTCGACCAATTGCTCGTAGGTGCAGGTCAACCGACGCGGATGATCGGCGTCCGTTTCGCGGGCGAATTCAAAGACTTCGCCTTCGTTGCAATGCATCAAGTCGTCTGGCAATTCATTGAGGCGGATTTTGGGGCCGCACAGGTCGCCCAGAATCCCGATCGGCCGCTGCAGCTCAATTTCGATTTGACGAATTCGTTCGACGATCGTCGCCAGCCAGTTCGCGTCGCCGTGCGCGAAATTTAAGCGAAATAAGTCGACCCCCTCAATTGCCAACTGGCGTATCACCGACAGGTCTTCGCTCGCCGGACCGACAGTGGCGATGATCTTGGTCTTTACGGATCGTTTTTTAATTAAGGGACCGTCAAAAGTCACAAGTGTCTCCCTACATCTAAGGCTTCGAACAGCCGACACCTGAGCATAACCCAGTTGAGCAGTTCTGCAAAGGTGCAGGTTTCGTTCCGTTGCCCGTGGATTCGTTGGTTCCTGCGGAAAGTTTTCATAGCCACAGATTGAACACGGATAAAACACGGATGAAAAAAGTCGTAGGTTGGTTCCCAAACAGTATCCGGGAAAGAAACAAACGATCTGGAAATGACCGATGTCTCAGGTTTTTTCTAAGAAACCGCGCGAATTTGCGAAGGATTTGCCGGTATAACGACAATAGTCTGTTAAATAACCAACCTTCAACAACAAGCTCGCCGGCAGATGGGTTGTGACGAAACCGTTCATCGTGAATCTGTCCTACATCGGGCCGTGTTGGCTGGTGATGAACAGGCGTGGCATGCGCTGTATGATGAGAATTTTGATGCACTTTACCGTTATGTCCAATGGCGCTGCGGGGGGATGTCGTCGCTGGGGGAAGAAACGGTGCAGGAGACCTGGCTTACCGCAGTACGAAGAATTCGCCGTTTTGATCCGCGGCAAGGCACGTTTCAAGCTTGGGTGCGCGGCATCGCCGCCAATCAGTTACGCAATCAATTTCGCCGGCAACGGGCCGGAGCGGGGGGCTCGGGGGAACTGGATTGGGAACAGGCGATCAGTCTGCCTCCTGAAGCGGCTGCCGAGAATCGCGAACAGGCCGAACAAATTGCTGCAGCTCTGGCGGCACTCCCCAATCAATACGAACAAGTCTTACGGGCCAAATACGTCGACGCCCTCCCAGTCGCCGAAATCGCCCACAGCCTCAGTCAAACCCCGAAAGCAATCGAATCGCTGTTAAGCCGAGCCCGCGAGGCATTCCGCCGGGAATGTTTGCAGCGGGAAGATTTGTCACCATGATTTTTTGCTGATATTCGAGCGGTAGTTTACGTGGAGCAGGATTCATGAATCAGGAACATCAAAAACCAACAGCGGCCGAAGACCGTGTGCTCGAATTACGGGCGCGACTTCTGTCACAGACCACCGGTGTGATTCGGCGGCGACGATATTATCGACGGACGGGGATGTTTGCGGCTTGCGTCGGCTGTTATTTGGCTGGTCTGCTAACCGTCTCGCTGATGGCCGATGGCGCTTCGTCTGAAACCGTGCGCGAGGTCGTTGACCATAAAGCGATCGAGCCAAGCGCGGCTGTGCAGGACGACATCATGACGGAGCCTCTCGCGGTTACGGCACCGGTCGTTGCTGTCGAAACAGGCAGTGATGCTGAAATGCAAGATGAGCCTCAGCGACAGCAACGGCCGTCGACTGCGCTGCGGCACAAACCTCGAAAAAAGAAATCGCGGTTCCTCTCCTTGCGGGACTTGGGGGATCAGTATCTGTTGGAACAACAAGATCCGGCGGGGGCGGCGCGGTGTTATCAGATGGCACTGCGATATTCCACTGAAGATGAAGTCAATCAACAATCCGACGAGGGCACGTGGCTGTTCCGTGCCTTGAAACTCGACCACCATTGGGAGACCGACGATGCGCGCAATCAAGGATAACTACTCATTCATCAAGGCACTGGCCGCCGTGTTTTGTTGCACACTGCTGATAACGCAGTCCGGCCTGCTCTTTGGACAAGAGGCGGAAGAGAAGAGCACTCCGTCCACTCCTGCGGCAGACCCAGAGACGAAGGCTGACGAGCCTACGAAGACGAAGGAGTCGACTGACTCAAATCTTAATCTGCGTGGCAAGCGACCGAAGGACGAGGACGGGCGTAATCGTGGACGTGGACGTGGGCGTAGCCGTGGGTTTGGCAGGCAATCGGATGACGACGATGACGACCGGCTTGGGGGAGGCCGGCGGAAAGGTAAGCAATCAAACGACGAAGATGCCAAGGAAAAACCAGAGGACGAAATCCCGCCGCTGGCCGAGATGTTGGCGACCGCGTTGGAAAACAACCCCGACATCGGCGTCGCGGCCAGCCAAGTGACTGCCGCGGCAGCGCAACTCAAGCGGATGCAACTAAACGTCATGCAGCAAGTCATGGAATTGCGAGAGGCGTGGCACACACAAAAGCAGTTGGTCCGTCGCGGCGAGGCCAATGTGCAGATCGCGCGCAATCAGTCGAAACAAGTGCAAGCAATGTACAAAGTAGGCCAAGCGACACCAATCGCACTTGCCGAAGCCGAGAGGCGAGAAAATGAAGCGGAAGTTGCGCTCATCCAGTCCCAAGCCAAATTGGCCGAAATTAAAGCGAAAATCCCCTACGTGTTGGGGACACAGAAACCGGTCGCGGCAAGAGGGACTGTGGGAATGTCGATGCGCGGCAAGGGATCGGGCTCAAAAAACTCAACCGTCGTTGCGGCAATGCCGGATGACGTTTTATTAGCCCTAAATAATGTGCGAGTGATACCCCTGAAAAGCAACGTCCGGGCCGGTGCCCGTGAGTCTGCAGCGTTAGGCAGGTTAAAGCACGCACTGGATGATCAGACCCAGGTCGATGTCGAGTTTGTTTCTGTCGAAGACCTGGTCGAATTCCTGAATACGCTACACGACGTTCAGATCATCGTTGATGCGACCACCTTCCAAAAAATCAAGGCTGAAAACCAGGATTGGAAGAACGAATATACCGTTAAGGCTAGCAACATTTCGCTGGGTGCGGTCTTACAACTCATTATGGATTTGTACCCTGACCTTACCTTTGTCGTGCGAGATTATGGGATCTTCGTGACCGCAAAAGGCCAGGAGCCGGAAGGAGCGATTCCCCTTCAGGAATTCTGGAAACGAAAGACCGGCGCCTCAGCAACTCGCCGATCTTATACCTCGCCTGGACCATGGAGTTACGGCACGCCGAAAGCCAAAAAACCTAACGCGCCAAAACAAAAGGGTGAGACGAGACGTTAGGTCGTACCCTGCGGGGGATGCGGATGGGCGCTCGCGGCCGCATCCAACACCGCATGGCCGCCTTGGACCAAACGGCGAGTCATCCAGATTTCTAAGCACAACAGTGCGAATACTAGCACGACTAACATCTGCCACAGTTCGGTCCGGGAATCGTCGGTGAGTAATTGTGCTTCCAAGTCATCCGGAGAATCAACAAACGTGATTCGCCCGTCGGCGGAAAGCTCTTCGATCTCTGTCACCGAGAGCGGCGTGAGGTCGCGTTCACCGCGATCAAAATTCACCACAAACCTTGTCGCCACGGACGAACGCGTGCCGCCGCGATTACGGCGGGGTTGCTCCAGCTCATAAACGCCCGGTGCAGATGTGTCGTCAAACCGGACCAACGGCGGTTCGCCCCCAATCTCGGGCGTTGCCGTCGTGCCGTCGGGTCGATTCACGCGAATTTCCGCTTCCGCTGCCTCGTCAATCAATGGCTGCAACAACGGCTCACCGACATTGACGTTGAGGGGAAATTCCTCTGCTGCCGCCAAATAAAACAGCATTTCATGTAACAAAGCGACATACACGGACTTCGTGGGCAAAGTACTGCCGTCGGCATCCAACGGCGTGCTCAGCAGCATCACGCGTCCGCGACCGACCGGAGAAGACACCAACAGCGGATCCCCCGACACCAACCGCGCCGGCACGTTGGCCTGTTCGTGCGGAGTCATTTCCCAGTACCCGGTGAAACGAGCAGTCGCCAGTTCGTCGATGTCGGCGGCACCAATCTGCCAGGGGAGTTGCAACTGCCCCACATCAACGTTCGCTGCCTCTTCGGGTTCGACGAACGCAGTCAAATCCCCCGGCAGCAAATCGCTCAGCAGGGTGCGATAATTCTCCGACTGCACCAGTTGCCCCGGCGCAACCAACAACCCGCCCCCGGCTTCAACAAATTGCCGCAACATCTCCGCTTGTTCCGCCGACAAGGTCGCCACGTTGGCCAACACAATCACATCTGCTCGGTCGATCACTGAGAGATTCAGGTTCTGTGACGTGACGAAACGGCTGTCGATGAAAGGCGAGTGTTCCGCATCGCTCCGCAGCGCTGCTTCGGCGAAGAACGTTTCGCTGCGCGTTGGGTCGAGATGCGGAGTGCCGTCGACCAGGATGACTCTCAGCGGTTGTGTTACGGCAATCGCGACATCGGCGCGATTGTCTCCCGGAACATCGTCGTCGTCCAACACCACACTGAGCACGTGCGACCCGGCTGTGGAGAAGCGGTGTTCGAACTCCACGCGGAATTCCCCACCCGATTCCAACAGCGGCGACTTAATGGTTGCATCGCCCAACCGTTGCCCGTCGACCTCGAAATAAAGATTACATTCGCCCGGTCCGACTTCGCTCGTATAACGCAGTGTCGTCGAAACACGCACGGGAAATCCAACCGGCGCCCTCGCTCGAGAGGCATCCAGGCGATCCAGAATGAAATTACTGGGCGTGTCGGCTGCTTGAAAATTGACCACCCAGAGTTGCGGTTGCACGGCAGGTTGGCCGCGCAGCTCATCAATCACCTGCCACTGCGCCGCATCGGTGGGATGCCAACTGCGGGCTTGTCCATCCGTCATAACAACCACGTCGCGACGCACATGGCTTGTCGTCCCCAGGATCTGCAAAGCGTCGGCGACCGCGGCGGCTAGGTTCGACGCACCCGCCGGTGGGGGAAGTGCGTCGATCCAGGTTCGTAATTGGTTAGCATCACGGAGCGGGCCATCGCCAACGAAGCGTGTCTGATCGCGCGCGTCCAATAAAGCAAACGTATCCCCCGGCCGCGCGTGGTTGAGAATCTTATGCATGACAGCCCGCGCCTGATTGTGAGGCGTGGTCTCCCCGTCGGACCGCCCCATGCTATAGGAGCCATCCATAACAAATACCGTGTCGCGGTTGTCGGTCGAGACGAAGTTTGCGAAGAATCCTCTCGAGATGGTCGGCCGCGCGATCGCCAAGGCCAACAGTCCCACAATCGCCATCCGCAATAACAGCAGTAGCAATTCCTCAATACGGACCCGCCGCCGTCGCCGTTTACCCAGGTCCAAAAACTGCATCGCTCCCCACTGGACCACGTCAAACCGCTTTTTGCTGAGCAAATGCGCGATAATCGGCAGCGCCAGGGCGGCCAGACCAAACAGCAAGACGGGATTTAAGAATTCGAGGGACATTGCATGCTAAGTACGGGGGGGCTCAAAGGGTGTCCCGCCAATCATCGGGAAACCTGCGCGCAACGTCAACGCGTGGATGGCCGGATTGGCAAAATCTTTGCGTTGCCTGTGCGGCTTTGATAGGCTGCACCTTGTGCGCCATTGTCGCTTGCCACTTATTCTGCTTGAGGCGTGAAATGACCTCCGTATATCGCTTTTTGTTTGCAGTGTTGCTGATTGGTTTCGTCGTCAGCGGACGCTCCCTGCGAGCTGACGTCTTCACCTATCTCGATCGCGATGGCCAGCAAGTCGTCCTCGAAGCCAAGCTGATTCGCACCGTCCGCGCGACGCATCTTGTGGCTCTTCCCGATGGCGAGTACCGACTGATTCCCGAAGCAGCGGTGACCAAGCACGAGGTCAAACCGGGCCCCGCTCCCCTCACACATGACGAAGCAGCTGTGAAATTAGAGGATCGATTCGGCAGCGCGCGGTTTCGTAGCTACGTCGAGGAGCCATTTGTGGTCGGCTTGGTGCTATCAGACGAACTGCCGAAGTCCTCGGAAATCCGCGTACGGAATTTTCTCCGCAAAACGGCCCGGTTTATGGATAAGGTCTCGGGCAGTTTTAAGCGGTTTCTCGTTGAGTTGCGGGTGCCGGTCAAGGAACCGGACTATCCGCTCGTGGTGCTTATTTTTGAGTCGGATAACGACTTTGACAAATACATGGCCGAGACGACGCAAACTGAAGCCTTGCAGGCCAAAAACGTCGCCGGTTTTTATTCGGGACTGACCAACTTCTTGGCGATTCGCTTAAAAACCTGTAGCACGTTTGAAGTCCCCTTGCACGAAGCGATTCACCAGCAGGTGTACAATCGCAACTTTTTCCAACGTCTGGCACCGGTTCCGCATTGGTTCGATGAAGGAATCGCCACCGGTTTCGAAGCCAACGCCGGGCGAATTACGATTGGCCCCACAAAGATCAGTCGCCGGTATGCCCAGCAGGCACTGGCCGGCAGCCAACTCTCCTGGAAGTCGATGCTCAACGACGACAAGGTGTTTCAAGGAAACGTGCTGGTCGGAGAAGCGTATGGACACGCCTGGAGTCTGCATTGGTTGTTGGTCACCAAATACAAAGGCGAGTATCTGAAATACGTCAAGCTGCTCGCGGAAAAAGAACCGCTAGAACAAGAACCAGAGGGCCGCCGTGATACCGACCTACGCGAGACCTTCGGGCAGGATATTTCCGAGCTGCAGAAAACCTTCAAACAGCAACTCAAAGTCGGCCTCAAACGTCAAAAGGTGTCGCTCGCCGATAAGCGGGTTGCTGGGAAATCGATCACCGAGGATGGCATGGCGCAGGTGGTCCTGAGCGCGATTAATTATGTCGACCAAGGGGGCCAACTCGAAGTTGGTGGGCAATTGACAAACATTTGCCCGTTCCGTGAACTCGCATTTTATGTCACTGTCGAAACCGACGCGGGCATGTATGCCGACTGGTACTTCCCCAATGTGCGGATCATGAAAAAAGCGATGCTCAAAAAGCAATATGTAACCAAGGTCATGCAAGGGGGTACGCGCTCTGCCTCAAATTCATTCCACGTCCGCGTGCGGTCTGCACCCCCGGACAGTCCGGATGCCGAAAAATGGGCGGCCGGCCAATTCCCCGTGCCCGTCTTGGGCAACCGCTAACGCCCCCAGGAAATCACGCTTGACGCCTGCCCGGCAATAGTCGAACCTGGACGAATGGCGAGTAGTCTGCATATTTTCGCCGACGAAACACCCCACCGAACGTCACGCATTATCCACAAAGGCCGCCATGTTCAACCTCGGCAGACAGAGCGCTCAGCACTGCGGAGGCATCTCCCGTCGCGAACTCTTGCGCGCCGGTTCGTTAGCCGCGTTGGGGCTGTCGTTGGGCGATCTGTTGCGACTCGAAGCCACAGCCGCGCTGCGACCCAACGCCCCTGCTAAATCGGTGATCCTCCTCTGGCTGTGGGGCGGGCCAAGCCATCTCGACACGTTCGACCTCAAACCGAACGCTCCGTTGGAGTACCGCGGACCTTACAGCCCAATCGCAACCAATGTGCCCGGTATCGATATTTGCGAAATGTTGCCACAACTCGCCCGCCGTGCGGATAAATACGCGATTGTCCGCTCGTTGCACTGCGAATCCAACGACCACGGAATCGCCGGCACGATTGGATTGACTGGTGCACAGAGCGGCGCTATCAGCCTCAGCGGACAAACCATGCCGGGCGACCTCAAACCGGCACACGGGGCGGTGATTTCCAAACTACTGGGCTTCCAGCCTACCATGCCTCGTTTCGTCACGCTCGGAGGCCACCTGCACCAAGGGCATCGTCGCATTGCCGGCGAAGGGGGCGGACCGCTCGGCACTTTGCACGATCCGTTTCGGCTCGACTACGATCCCGAAGCGGGTGTCAAAATCCCCCAGCTTGATTTGATTGACGGCCTGACGCCCGACGGACTTTCCTCACGCCGCGGTCTGCTCAAAGCGTTTGACGAACAAACCCGCCGCGTAGAAAACTCTGCCGAAATTACACAGTTGGACAGCTTCTATCAACAGGCCTTTTCGCTGCTTACCTCGCCTGACGCCCGCAAGGTCTTTGATCTGAATCGTGAATCGGATGCACTGCGGACACAATATGGCCGCTTCCGCTTCGGGCAATGTTGTCTGCTCTCGCGGCGGTTGATTGAGCAGGGGGCTCGATTCGTGCAAGTCAATTGGTCTTCGCACGTCGAACCGGTTGAAGACCGAGGCGATGGCGGATGGGATATGCACGACCGCAACTTCATACAATTTCAAGAACGCCACGCCTGGATGCTCGACCAATCGCTTTCCACACTTTTGGACGACCTCGATCAGCGGGGGATGCTCCGCGACACGATTGTGGTCGCCCTGGGAGAGTTTGGCCGCACGCCCAAGATCAATCACAAAGCGGGCCGTGATCATTGGCACCAGTGCTACTCCGCTTTAGTCGCTGGCGGTGGAATTCGTGGTGGCAATGTTGTGGGATCCAGTGACAAACACGCCGAACACCCCCTCAGCAATGCCGTCACCCCCGCTGATCTATTCACAACCGTCCTGGACCAAATGGGCATCGGTACAACGCAACTCACCACGACCGGCTTAGCGCCGCTCGGAACGCCAATTGAGGAATTGGTGTAAGAGAACTGGCCGGTGGCCAGAAAAATTAGGACGTGCCCAGTATGGCGCCTCGCCTACTTAGCTGCGGACGGTTTGAAGGACGTACGTGTATGCAAATCTACGCTCGAAAATTCTTGTGCCGCACTGGCGTGTTGATTCTATGCACTCTCTTCGCCTCAACCCTCACTGCCGCTGAGCCGGCCGTTGAACGTCTCACGCATGACGGTCTGTTCAAACAGCGCCCCGTCTGGTCGCCGGACGGCCATTGGCTCTGTTTCGCGCGGCACAAAGGATCGACGATTTATCTGTATCTGCGATCGGCCGACGGCAAAACCGAAAAACGGCTCACCGACCGCACCGATCCGGAATACGATGCCCACTTCTCCCCCGATGGCAAGCGGCTGGTCTTCGCCTTCGATAAAACCTCTCCCGGCCAGGGAGACCTGGAGGTCTATTCGATTGGTATCGACGGCAAAAACCTACAACCGGTCGCCGTCAACGACACGCTTTCACACGAGGAATACCCGAGTTGGTCCCCCGACGGAAAATGGATCACGTTTTCCTCCACCCGCGACGGCAACCAGGAACTCTACATCGTCCGCCCCGACGGCAAAGAGATGCAGCGGCTGACGAACAACGCCGCCCTCGACGAACACCCGGCCTGGTCCCCCGACGGCAAAAAAATTGCCTTCGCCACCAACCGCTGGGGCGATTTCGAGTTAGCGACTTGCGACCTGGCCACCAAAACCATCACCCGCCTGACCGAAAGCCGCGGCCTGGACAACTACCCCGCCTGGTCCGCCGACGGCAAAACCATCGCCTTCACCAGCAACCGCACCGGGGATTTCGAAATCTTCACGATCAACGCCGACGGCACCTCGCCGCACAACATCTCGCAGCAACGCGGGATCGATAATTTCCCCAGTTGGGGCCCGGACGGGCGGTTGACGTGGGTATCGAATCGCGGGGGCGGGTTTGATGTTTACCGGACGGTGGGGGTGGTGGAGTAGGCGCCGATGGTTGAGTTAATACACGGAGCTTACGGTGTCACGATCGCTGAGGATCGAGAATACACCTATGGGTCTGCGGACAACGTTAATACATACCGATTGGAATATGTGCTCAATGATATGTGGCGCGCCGATTGGCATTCACGATGCGCCATTCGTGTGGCAGATAATTTTGGAGAAGTCGCATCCTGCATTCTGCTCGCAAGTGGATATTGGACGGACATTCTTGAGCACTCGGTGATCTTGCATGATGATTCGTGTATTGTCGTTGTCGGCCCCTGCGTAGCTTCGGTATCTTTGCCTAATCTTCGATTGCAATGGTCGACCATCGTCGACGAGTTTAAGTGCAAAGAAATCCTCGCTGCTGCAAATGGCAGAAACATTATCACGCGCGGCAGCAATCGAATTGCGTGTTTGACGTACATGGGTGAGATGGTGTGGGAACTCAAAGGAGGTTATCAGTTTTCAAATAACTTTCAGATACGAAGTAACCACTTGGAGATCATCGGTTGGGATGATGTACCACGGTTGTTTGACATTTCTACAGGCCAGGAAATCTCCCGATGACACACGGGTGGCCCGGCCAGCATTGGCCGGGTCGCGTAGCGACAAGATGGTGCGCCATGTGTGTTCGATGATTCAAAGGCTACCCTGCAGTTATGAGTATATCTGAAATGCATAGTCACATTGATGCTTTCCCGGATAAGCAATGCGGGGCCGGAGCGAATGATGATGACATCGCTTCTGCGGAAACTGCACTGGGTATCCAGTTTCCAGAGAGCTATCGGAGCTTTTTACGGAAGGTTGGGTGGGGGGAGTTTTCTTATGAGCTATTATACGGTCTCGGCATGGACACTCCAGATCCCCTTGGGCTTGTCAGAAATACACTGTCGGAACGCCATGAAGCGTCACCACCGTTGCCTTTACACTTTCTTCCGGTCATGAATGACGGTGCAGGCAATAACTACTGCTTGGATACGTCAAGGTTGGTAAGCGGCGAGTGTCCGGTTGTATTCTGGGATCATGAACAAGGGAACAATCAGACACCAGACGTCGAGGCTGAGTCGTTTGACCTTTGGCTCATTGAACTGTTGGAGGAACTCTTGCAAGGCTGAATGCTACACAGGGGTGGCCCGGCCAGGATTGGCCAGGTTGCGTAGCGAAAAAATGGTGCGTCATGTGCGATCAACTTGCCGAGTATCGCACACAGCGCCGCGTCTTGTGCCTGCCGCACGCCGATTGCTTCGCAATCCCCTCACCCGACACAATGGATCATGAGACCCACGACGATAATCGGCCGGATATATCACGCTACAGGAGTCCACCAGTCATGGGCTATCGCACTGTTCTGGCGATACTGTTTGCCATTTTGATTCTCGGGCCAGATCCCACTCAAGCTGCGGGCATGAGTGATTACTGGCTTGAAATCTCGCCCGGTTACAATATCGTGCGAGCCAATGGGTTTGACATTGGCCTGGGAGACGCAGAAGGATTTGATATCTATTCGCCAGATCGTGGCGGCCTATCTGGGCCGGTCTCTGGTTATATTGTCGCTCCCCGTCACATCTTTCTTCGAACGACCGGACAAAAAGCACGTAACAAGTTTCCAGGTGATGATTTCGCACTGGCTGATCCATCTGTTGAATATTTCTTCGTCGTGGATCGTTCAGACAATGCTTTACGCGGCCCGTTAACGCTCGATGAATTCAACGCCGACCCGAATGTTGCATCGCTTTCAAGCGTCGATTGGAAAATTCCAGCGAACCCCTATTCTGGGAGAATGTTTTGGTTGTTTTGTGTGATCATGTTCTTATATCTGGCATTGCCAATAATATTTGTCATTTCGATCGTCTTGGTGATTTTCAAAATAACACGCATGTCTTTTGCCAAAAGCACGGCCAATCAAGAATCCGAATCTGGCGAATAGTAGTTTGAATCGCCCGACAACCCCATCTGTGTGCAATCCGTCTTCCATCCGTGACTAAATAACCCCGTCCTTCCCCCGTGCCCTCCGTGTCTCCGTGGTGAACCTAACAGTCTCACCACGCACCCTTGCCACGCGCGAGGCATTCTGCGACGATTTCGGGCATCGCATAAAATCGTCCGCCGCATTCTCTAGATTCGTCAAAGATCGTCGTGTCCACCACAGCTCTGCCGCCTGTTCAATCGGGCAATATCGCCGCTAAAGTCTCCGCCATTGCCCACCGTTATCCGCATCAGCGGGCGGTGGTGTTTCCCGCAGGGCGTGATGCGCAGGGGCGGGTGTTGTACTCGCATTTGACGTTCGCGCAACTCGAACAGGAAACCGATCGCTTGGCGCGGGGGCTGATCGAAATGGGGGTGCAGCCTGGGCACCGCATGGTGCTGTTCGTCCCTCCCAGTTTGGAATTCATCGCACTTACCTTTGCCCTGTTCAAAGCCGGGGCGGTGGGGGTGTTGATCGACCCCGGGATGGGGATCAAAAACGTCTTTCGCTGCTTGAACCAGGTCGACCCTGACGGTTTCATCGCCGTGTCGCTGGCGCAGGCGGCGCGCAAGCTGTTTTCGTCGAAAGTCCCGAATGCGCGATTCAACGTCACCGTCGGCAAGCGTTGGTTTTGGGGCGGAGCGAATTATAGCGATTTGTTAGGCGGCCCGTGGACACCCCTCGATGCGCAGGACACAAAATCGACCGACCCAGCGGCGATCATTTTTACCTCCGGCAGCACCGGCCCGGCCAAGGGGGTGTTGTACGAACATGGTATGTTCGCCGCGCAGGTCGACGACATTCGCGATTTTTACGATATCCAACCAGGCGAAATCGACCTGCCGGGTTTTCCGCTGTTCGCGCTGTTCAACTCGGCGATGGGTGTGACAACGGTGATTCCCGACATGGACCCCTCACGTCCGGCACAAGTTGATCCCCAGAAAATTATCGAAGCAATCAACGACCAAGGCATCACACAGGCGTTTGGCTCGCCGGCAATTTGGAATGCTGTCAGCCGGCATTGCGTGGAGCAGGGGGTGCAGT
Source organism: Symmachiella macrocystis (assembly GCF_007860075.1). Taxonomy (NCBI): domain Bacteria; kingdom Pseudomonadati; phylum Planctomycetota; class Planctomycetia; order Planctomycetales; family Planctomycetaceae; genus Symmachiella; species Symmachiella macrocystis. The sequence goes on along the minus strand of NZ_SJPP01000003.1, from coordinate 147,365 downwards.
TTCCCACGCTCAAACGCGTCCTCTCCGCCGGTGCCCCGGTGCCGATTCCGGTGATTGAACGAATGCACAAAGTCTTCACGTCCGACGATGCGGACATTCATACTCCCTATGGCGCGACGGAATCATTGCCGGTCGCATCGATTTCCGGCCGGCAGGTCCTGGCCGAGACAGCTGAGCAAACGCGCAGTGGTGGCGGGACGTGTGTGGGAGAATTGTTTCCCGGCATCACGGTGCGGGTGATTGAGATTAACTACGATCCAATTCCGTCCTATGCCGACGTACAAGAACTGCCCACAGGCGAGATCGGCGAGATCATCGTGCAAGGCTCAGTGGCGACGCGGGAGTATTTTCAGCGACCCGACGGCACACTGGCGGCGAAGATTCCTGATGGCGAGTCGTTCTGGCATCGTATGGGCGACGTCGGGTATTTTGATGAACGAGGGCGGTTGTGGTTTTGCGGCCGCAAAGCGCACATCGTCGAAACGCCGTCCGGGCGTATGTTTTCCGTCCGTTGCGAAGCGATCTTCAACGAACACCCGCGCGTTTTTCGCTCCGCACTGGTCGGCGTGGGCGAACGTCCACAACAAAAACCGGTGATTATCATCGAACCCGAAGCGGGAGCGTATCCGGAAGACGAACCGGCGCGAAAAAAATTCACAGCGGAATTGGCCGAGCGCGCCGCTGGGAATCCGCTGACTGAATCGATCGAAACGATCCTGTTTCACCGCGCACTGCCCGTCGATGTGCGGCACAACGTAAAGATTTCGCGAGAAAAACTCAGCGTCTGGGCGACACAACAATTGCGGGCGACATCATGAAGGCACTGGTCACCGGCGGCGGAGGTTTTCTCGGCCTGTACATCACAGAGCAACTCGTTGCCCGGGGGGAAGACGTGCGTGTCTTCTGTCGCGGCGACTATCCACGACTGGGCGAGTTGGGCGTCGAGGTTCAGCGCGGAGATGTTCGCGATTCCGCAGCAGTCGCCGCCGCTTGTGCGGGAATGGATGTTGTGTTTCACACCGCCGCCATTCCGGGCGTGTGGGGACCGTGGCCGCAGTATTACGAAATCAACACTCTCGGCACCGAACATGTCATAGCCGGCTGTCAACAACACGGCGTGCCCAAGCTGGTTTACACCAGTTCGCCCAGCGTGGTTTTTGGCAGCACGTCGCACGAAGACGCCGATGAATCGTTGCCGTACCCGTCAGAATACGCTTGCCATTATCCGCACACAAAGGCACTCGCCGAACAAGCGGTCTTAGCCGCCAATGGTCAGCGGGGGTTGGCGACCTGCGCGCTGCGACCGCATCTCATATGGGGACCGCGCGATAATCATCTTATTCCAAGATTGATCCAACGCGCACGCTCCGGCCGATTGCGGCGCGTGGGAGACGGGAGCAACCTCGTCTCGATGACCTATGTCGAAAACACAGCGCATGCGCACCTGCAAGCGGCCGATGCGCTCAATGCAGACTCCGCCGTCGCCGGGCAGGCGTATTTCATCAACGAGCCGGAGCCCGTGAATTTGTGGCAATGGATCGATCAATTGCTGGCACTGGTGGACCTGCCGCCGGTGAAACGCTCGGTTTCCACGAAAACGGCCCTGCGTATCGGCGGCGCTTTGGAAACGGTCTATCGCCTCCTGCACTTGCCGGGCGAGCCGCCGATGACGCGGTTTTTAGCGGCGCAGTTGAGCTGTTCGCACTACTATTCCGTCGAAAAATCCCGCCGGGACTTCGGCTATGCACCGCAGGTGACCTTTCCTGAAGCCATGCAGCGGCTGCAACGCGATTTGGCCGCCGGCGCGTAGGCAACCTGCTATCGATTCAAGATAGCGACGAGCAGGAATCCGCCCTTTTGCCAGATGCGTCATGCGCATACAATCCCGCCCGCTAATGCGGCGGAAGTGCGCCATTCGTCGCTGTTTCTGGGAGTGCTCAACAATCGCGGAGCAACACAATGCTGCGAAATCTTTGGTCGATCACTTTTGTTTGCGCCCTCGGAGCGTGCATTTCCATCAGTGCCGTCGCGGAGGAACCCGTCGGTACGATCAATACCGCTGCGCCGCAACCGGCGCCGGTCGAGGAAGACGCGCAGCTGCATGATGTGCAGTTTTTGAATGCACAACTGGGCTGGGCTGTGGGCGAGCATGGCGTGATTTGGCACACGACCGATGGAGGCCGGCAGTGGAAACTTCAGCGTAGCGGCGTTTCGTTTGCGTTACGGTCGGTCTGTTTTCTGACCGATCAAATCGGCTGGGCGGCCGGAGGGGGCACGATCCCGTATACACAACAAAGTCGCGGCGTGGTCGTAAAAACAACTGATGGCGGCCAGAGTTGGCAGGTGGCAAACGAGTCGTCGATTCCACAGATTTACGCGATGAAATTCTTCGGCCTCAAAGCGGGCGTGATTGCGGGGGACACCGATCCGAATTCGCCGGCGGGAATTTTTGTAACCGCCGACGGGGGAAAAACCTGGACTGCGGCGACGGGATTGCGCGTTCGCGGTTGGCGTGCGGGGGATTTCCGTGCGGTCGACCGGGGACTGGTCTCCGGCAAGCTGGGCCGCATCGCTGTCGTTTCTCAAGGAAATGTCAATCAAAACCTAATGACCGATTTGGGGCTGCCCGGTTTGCATGCCGTCAAATTCGGCGTGGCCAGCCGTGCCTGGGCGGTGGGCGACGGTGGCATGGTGCGGACAACGATCAACGGTGGTGTTTCCTGGAAAGGACCGGCGACACCCCTGCCGGCGGAGATTCGCAATACGTTTGATTTCCGCGCCTTGGCGGTTCGCGGTGAAAAGATCTGGATCGCCGGTCGTCCGGGAAGTGTGATTTGGCATTCGCCCGATGGCGGCAAAAGTTGGCAACGGCAACTCACCGGCGAGACGACGCCGATCACAGCACTCTCCTTCTCATCAGAAACCGACGGGGCCGCTGTCGGCGCACTGGGGATGATACTCACAACCAAGGATGGCGGACAGACGTGGCAAGCCAGTCGCGGCGGGCAGCGTCGCGCCGCTTTGTTATCGCTGTTCACGCAACAGGATCAGATTTCCGTAAATCTCCAAGCGCAACTGGCAGGCGAACAGGGCTACCGCAGCGTCGTTTCGCTGGTACCGCGCGTTGATTCCGGTCCCGGCGGCGAACAAACAGATCTTGATGCCCGCATGCACGAGGCGGTCGTCAAGGCGGGGGGATCGGCCGGAGATATCTACTGGCGACTGCCGCTTGATGTGCCGGGGCTGGGCAAAAACTCGCGGCGCTTATGGTCCGATTGGATGACCATCACCGAAAACAGACTCCCCGACATTCTGGTCGGACAATTGGTGACCGAACTGCGTATGTGGCGGCCCGATGTGGTGGTGATCAACCAACCAGCGGACGACGATGCCGTGGGCCACGTTTTATACAAGGCCGTTGCCAAGGCGGTCCAAGCAGCGGCCGATCCAACGTTGTTTAGCGCGCAACGCGAGTTGAACAATCTCCAGCCGTGGCAGGTGAAAAAAATCTATGCGCGACTGCCCGACGGGAGCACCGGCGAAGCCCATATTGATCCGCATCAATTTCTGCCGCAATTCCGACAATCAACGCACATGGCGACTGCTCGTGCCTATGGGCGGTTGTCGAAAGTGCAAGACCGCAATGTACGGCGCGAGGCCTATCGACTACTCAAAGATTGCGACATTCCCCCGGCCGGGAGCAAAGAAGCAAGGATTCCACGGGGTGCGTTCTTTGGTGGCATCCATCTCAGTCCTGGAGGACCGGCGCGGCGACAACTCATGGCGACGACGGATGACATGGAGATTGAACGTAAAATCGCGCGGCGGCAAAAGCAATCGCGGGCCTATCTCGATAAATTCATGGATGACCCGCGGATGGCGAGTCAGTTGCCGGGGCAATTGAACGATTTTGTCAACGGCCTGACCGATGCGGAAATGGCGCTACAGTTAGCCGAATTGATCACCGTGTATCGCAGCATGGGGGATTGGGATCTGGCGGAAACCGTAGCGACCAAATTGGTCGAGCAATTTCCTGACGAACCGCCCGCTCACGAAGCCATGCAATGGTTACTGCAGTTGTGGACCAGTTCGGAAGTCGCCTGGCGTCGCGCTCGTGAAGCGGAAGCGGGGCATGAGCGGATCAGCGGCGACCGGCAGCGCATCGCCGACCAATTACGGATTCCAGAACGCAACCGCCAGCGTCAGCGATTTGATCAACTCGATCAGCAATCTAAGCAGAGTGTGATTTCCGATATTCGCTTAGTTTTGGAGGCGACTCAGGCGAATCACGAACGATCCGGCAGCCTCTCGCGGGCGCAGACGGTTCGGGGTATTGAAACTCGAAAAAACGACTTTGCTGAAAACCTCGTCCGACTGACGACGCGATTGAATGAACTGGATAATGTTCCTAACGACACTCCACAACTTCAACTGGCCGGCGGAATTGAGAATGCTGCCACGGCAGGCGTACAGCAGGTACAAAATACGGAATCGCGGGTGTCCCAATTCCGTATGGAGGAACGCATCAAAGAATGGCACACGCACGCCACGCGGATGGGTAAGCTGATGAGCGAGGCGAATCCCGAATTGTTCAACGATCCACGTACGCAGTTTCCACTGGCTTCATTGTATCGGCGGCGGGGCTTGCCGGGCGAAGCTGACCGCATTTATCGGCATTTCCGCCAATTGACATCCGACGATCCTTGGTCGCTCAGCGGTGGCAGCGAAATTTGGTTTTCCGCTCCACGCGTGCATCCGCCCAAACCCTATAGTTTATGCGTCTATACCGCCCAGCGTCCGGTGCTGGATGGCGTTCTCGCGGACAGCTGTTGGGAAACCGCGCAGGAAATACCCCTCAACGATGGGACTGATCGCGACGAACGCAGTGCCGACCGGCCATTTGCCTTGATGGCCTACGATGCACAATTCCTTTATTTCGCCGCCAGTTTCCCCCGCGAGCCGGATACGCCGGATGACCGGCCGGTGAACGAGGGCCGTACGTATGACGCCGATTTGTCGCACTTTGATCGCGTGCAACTGCTGTTGGATGTCGACCGTGATCACGCGACCTATTTCACCTTCGCGTTCGATCAACGCGGATGGACGGCCGATGCGTGCTGGAATGATGTAACATGGAATCCCAAGTACTTTGTGCAGGCAGGCGGCGACAAGAAAAAATGGCGCATCGAAGTCGCCATCCCCTGGGCTGAGCTTGTCCCGCAACCGCCGAGTCGCAATGATGTCTGGAACGTGGGGATCATCCGCACCATCCCCGCCGTGGGAATCCACAGTTGGACGCACCCCGCCTCCGACACCCCCCGGCCCGAGACGTTCGGCATGTTAAAGTTCGACTGAAATTGGAAACGTAAAACAACATGGGCGTAATCATCGGCATGGATGAAGCCGGGTACGGTCCCAATCTGGGGCCGTTGGTGATTACGGCGACCGTTTGGGATCTCCCTCAAAAGCCCGACGACATCAACCTGTGGGAGGCATTCGCCGACGTCGTCGACCAAGCAACACCGACCGCTGAGAAAATTCACGTCGCCGATTCCAAACAGGTCTATAGCCCCAGCAAAGGCATAGCGCAATTAGAGCGTTCCGTGCATTGTCTACTCGCACTGAATGGCGATTCGCCGCGGCGTTATACTGAACTATGCCATCGACTCCTGGGTGATGATCTCAACGCGCCTGATTGCGGGCCATGGCTTGCGGGGTGCGATTTGGATCTCCCGCAAAAGATTGACGGCGATACCATTCCAGAGATCAGCGCGCGATGGCGCAGCTGTTGCCAACCGCACTCCATCGGGTTGCGAACGGTGGTCTCGGATATCGTCACGCCCCGTCGCTTCAATCGCCTGCTGGCCGAATATGGAACCAAGGGCGTTTTGCTTTCCAAACTCAGTATGCAATTGCTCAGCCGCGTGATTGATTTCGATAACCCCGAGTCAACGCTCGTTATCGCCGACAAACATGGTGGGCGGAATCGGTACGATGAGTTGCTGGAAGATATCGCCGGGGATCGGTTCATCGTCCGGGAGACCGAAGGCCGTGCCGCCAGTTCCTATCGTATTGGCACAGCACGGATTCGTTTTCAAACACGCGCCGAAGAGCACATGCCCGTCGCGGCGGCATCGCTGGTTTGCAAGTACGTGCGCGAATTGGCGATGGAGTTATTCAACCTCTACTGGCAAAAGCAGTTGCCGGGAGTGAAACCGACCAAAGGCTATCCGGTCGATGCCAAACGTTTTCGGCAGGATATTGTAGCAGCGCAAACAGCAGCGGGCGTTACCGACGAAATGTTGTGGCGCGCGCGTTGACCCTACCGGCGGTTTTGTCAGCAATTAAAAACGAACGCCCCGTCCTGGCACACTTGCAAGGACGGGGCGAGATTTCGTTTTTTAAAGCGTCAACGAGCCGATTAGAAACGGATTATTTCGCTTCCGGTTTCTTTTTCACATCCCGTTTGCCGGTGACTTCCAGTTCACCCGTTTGGCCGTTGAAATCGTATTCGATCTCTCCGGCGAGCTTATCGCCGCGGGGTTGAACTTTGTAATTGGCGGTCAATGTGCCTCCGCCAAAGTCGCCGCTGATTTTGAAGAACAATTTGCTGTCCTTGACCTTGATGTCAGAAACCTCCATTTCAGAGGCGTCGCTGGTGTATTCCCCTTTGAGCTCTTTCATGTCATCGGCGAGTGACAATTTCAATTGGGGCATCAACACATTGCCATCCGGCAATTCGATGGAGAGCTTCCATGTTCCCACAGTATCGGCCGCTTTTAAACCGCGCTCTGCCGTCCAAGGATAGTCGCGAGCACCCTCATCTGATTTCATCGTGACGGTGCCATCAACTTTGTCCGCTTTGATTTTACCCACAAAACTGATTTCGATGGTTTGACCTTCGTAATCTACGTTAAAACCGAAAATCAATTTGTCGTTATCGACCTTGCCATCAGTAATCTCATACGGTCCGCGGCGGCCTTGGTAGGTGCCGGAGACCTTTTTGCCGTCGGAGTTGAGTTTCAGAACGTTCTTGACGGTCTCGCCCCCTTCGTCATGTTCCCACCGCCAAGTCCCCGACGGATCGACTGCGGTTTTCTCCGCAGCTTTGGCGGAACTCGCCAATAACAAACCAACGATGGTGAACGTCACACTGCAAAAATACGCGAATCGTTTCATTGTGGAATCCTCATTTGAGAAATTAAAAAAGTAAGAATACAGACAGCCGCCAACGACTACGCAGGCTATTCTCCGCCATGCACAGGGGAATCGGGTCGCGATAGGGCGGCAAAGGCTTTCGCGACCTCCGCACTCCCTTGCACCGCATGCGCGGGATGGGGATGTGTTGCGGAAAAAACTTCCATGACCTCGGGTGTTTCAATTGTGATTGTCGCCGAAACTTCCGGCCGTGGCGACATCTGAAGATGTTTGGCAAAAAACGCATAAACGGCGTTGCGCTTGGACGGTCCAAAGTCATGCTTCTCAGTCGCCAAATGCAACAATTTGGCATGATCACTACGTCCGTGTATTTCGTAGACATTCTGTATGAAGGGGAAACCGAATTTCGGGAAATCTTTTGTGGGGTCCGGCGCGCCGACGGAAATAATCAGTTGCGCGCGGGGAGCCACGGAGGCGGCTAGTTCGATCGCGTTGGTCTGCGTCGCCTGCATCACTGGCAGCCCCCCTTCGCAGAGACATCCATCGGGAGCGGTCCAAGGATAAACAATCACCAACGGTGCCGATACTCGTACACGGTCATCCAGCGCCGCCAGAAAAAACGTCTGTGTCCCGCCACCCGAGGCGCCGGTGATTCCCAACCGCAGAGGATCGACTTGTTTCAATTGCGCTAGAAAGTCCAATGCCCGCATGCTGTTCCACGTCTGGATTGCCAAGACCAACGGATCGTTGTGCGTCGTCTGCGTCGAATCCTGCCAGCCGACCATGCTGTAGGAAAACACGGTCGCCCCCATCCGTGCAAAATGGGCGCAGCGAATTTGATGATTCTCCCGAAAGCGTCCCCATGGCCGAAAGTGCCCGTGGGGACAGAGTATCCCCGGCCCCGGTTGGCTCAGTTCGCCCGCGTCGCCTTTTGCAAGTGGTCGATACAGATTCCCCGTGCAATAAAAACCAGGCATGGTCTCCAGTGCGACGTTTTCCACACTGTACCCGTCCCGTTCGCGACAGCTATGTGCGAAGACGTTGACCACTGGACGATCAGGCAAGGGCCATAAACCGGCCCCGCGCAGGAAGCCCGCGCGTAATTCAGTCCGTCTGCCTGCCCATTGCTCTCTGTTGGTGTAGAGCTGACGCGAGCGTTCTAGTTGCTTTTCGACTACCGTCTGTTGCGCAGAAGCAGATGGCGCAGCCGTGGACAGTAGTGCAAACAGGGCAGAGAGAATGTATCGGTTGGGCATCAATAAACCGAAGCGATTCCACATTTTGAAAGGTCCGAAGGCTTTTAAGATCGTCGCCAGAGGTGTGCTCCATCTTACCCGCACACTGGTAGGAAATCACGCCGATCGTCTTCAGAGCAGCAGATTTTTTGAACCGGGTCGTCAAGATTCTCGCTGCGTCAGCGAATGACCTTCACTGACGATCAATGCAGAGTTGGGGAGAGTATCTCGATTTACCGGTCTGTAAGCCCGACCTGCGTGGAATTGTCCGACTGGGCTGGCTTGAACGGTAGGGGGGCTCTACAATGCCGATAATTCGCGCCCCAGGACCTGCCAGGGTCATCTGTGCGTTGTTGACAAGTCTCATTCGTAGCAGCATTTAGGCAACATGGCCGAAACCCCACAAATTCAGTTACGAGATCCTCGTGTCGCCGCCATCCTGGCGTTTTTAGTCCCCGGATTGGGGCACTTTTACCAGCGGCGGACCTTTAAGGGCGTGCTCTATTCGGTCTGCATCTTGGGGACGTTTTTCACCGGGATGTACTTGTCCGACTGGACCGTCGTCTACATCAACTGGGGCAAGAAGGATCGCATTATTCCTCAGGCCTGTCAGGTCTGGAACGGACTGGCGTTTTTGCCGGCCGTGATTCAAGCGCGACGCGTGGATAAAATCGCGGATCCCCGGATCTTGAATGAACCGGCAGCGGGACACTTTTCGGGGAAATTGAGCGACGTCACCAGTAGCGTCGAATTGGATGGACACATCGCCGGGGAACTGCAAATTGAACCAGTGGGAACTGGTTTTGGTCGTGGGTATTCCGGGAAATTCATAGGCGTGTTCGCAGGCAAACACCCCATTCAAGGCACCGTGGATGGGGGAAGTATCGATCCCAAGATCGCTCCATTCCGCGAGAGACGGCTCACCTTTGACTTAAAAGGGACCGTCGATTTTGATGGACAGGATTTGGAATTCAATGGCTTGGCCTCAGGCGGAATGCAGCGGTCAATCGCCGATTGGTATGCCGCTCCGCTCCACGATGACAGTCGGATCTATTCTCCCACCGATTTAGAAACGGCAAACAACGAACTCGGCCGGTATTTCGAATTGGGAACTCTCTATACAATGATCGCTGGCTTGCTCAATGTCCTGGCGATTTACGACGCCTACGAAGGCCCCGCCTATGGCGACGGTGAGGACGACGACGAAGAAAAACCTGACAAGGACGTGAATACGGACAAGGAATCAGAGGCACCCGCGCCAGCGAAGTAGCCGATCACCCCGCCGATTCACCCCTGCACCTATTACAACTTAAAAAAGCGCGAAACGCGGCCGAAACGCATGTCGAATCTCATTCTCTTCTCGTCGATCAACTTCTTGTGGTACCTCTTTCCACTAGCGGCGGTTGTCAGCCTTGTTTACAGCGCCAGTCGATACGAATCGCCCAAGATCATTCTCCGCCGCTCCGGTCGTTTGTTCACAACAATCATCATCTTTATGGCACTGGTCTTGGGATTTTTGTTTGTTGTACAGCGCTGAGCGCGCCTGGCTTTGCCCGGGGAGGCGTTTCACCCCAGGCGTTTACCACTCGACGAGGCCACCGTGCGGCAGGTCTCCATCATCTCAGCGAACACTTTCGGCGTGAGCGATTGCGCGCCATCGCTGAGCGCCTTCGACGGATCGGGATGGACTTCCACCATCAGCCCGTCGCATCCGACTGCAACAGCCGCGGCGGCCATCGGCGGGACCAAGGACGCTATACCCGTTCCATGGCTGGGGTCGATAAGCACCGGCAAATGCGTCCGTTGTTGCAGGTAGGGGACACTGGCCAACGGCAAGGTGAAGCGTGTATGCGTCTCGAATGTCCGCACGCCCCGTTCGCACAAAACGACTTGCGAATTCCCGCGGTCCAAAATGTATTCGGCCGCCAACAAGAATTCATCCATCGTGGCTGAGGGGCCGCGTTTCAATAAGACCGGTTTCCCCGCATCACCAACCGCTTGCAGCAAGTGATAGTTTTGCATATTCCGCGCACCGATTTGCAGCACATCGGCGTATTTGACCAGCAAATCGATATGCCCGGGCGTCATGATTTCCGTCACCACGGCCAGTCCCGTTTCGTCTCGAGCGGCGGCAAGTAACTTCAGGCCGTCCTCTTTCAACCCTTGGAACGCATAGGGACTGGTGCGGGGTTTGAATGCGCCGCCGCGGAGTCCCGTCGCCCCGGCCGCTTTAACCGCGCGTGCCGAAGTGAGCAGTTGTTCTTCGCTTTCCACAGAACACGGCCCCGCGATCACGCCGATGTGGCCGCCGCCAATCTTGAGATCCAGCGTGTTGACGCAAGTTGGCTCGGCACGCGTTTCGCGACTGGCGACTTTGTACGGAGCCAAAATCGGTACAACTTTGTCGACTTCATCACAGGACTCCAGAGTCTCCTGTTCACCGTCCCGCTTATCCCCAACGGCGGCGATCACTGTCCGTTCGGTCCCAATGATTACATGCGCCTTGAGTCCCATTTCTTCGATCCGACGAGTCATGCGTTCCACCATGGAGGGGGTGGCTCCCAGTTTCATAACGACAATCACGGCTTTTCCCTTTGCTAGAAATGCAAACTGTCAGGCGGCTTAAGAGGTTGAACCGTGATTTTTGGGGCCGCCCAACGAAAAAAGCCCTGAAACCACGAGGATTTCAGAGCTTTGTCTATGTTTGGTGTCGATGCGTTGTGCGCGACCGTCAGTGCTCCGGAAATCCCATCCCTTGCGGGGTAAAAAAATAAAAACCAAACCACCAACCGCCGTCGACAACGGCAGCAGCTTTGCTCGGGATTTCATTTCTAAAGGAACGGGCGGACATTAACGCGAAAACCTTGTCGTCAATTGAGAAATTTAAGGGAAGACGCTCAACGCGATTTTCATCATACGTTCGTTCCAAGTCGGAGTCAACTCGAGAAAATTGGCGTGGGCCGCGAGGAAGGGGCGAGGGAGCAGCGACATCCGGAACGTCCTCAAGCCTGTCCCCTCAAGCCTCCATTCAAACGCTCGCCAATGTTTCGGTGCGAAAATCGTTCCATTCATGATCGTACGTTCCGGAACGGGTCAACTTCACGCCGTTGGTCACAGCGGAGATCATCGTCTCGGCCAACATGATGGGAGCAGCCACGCCCGGCAATGGGTCTTTCCAAGAGAACACCACGTCGCTGGCAGCGGTCAGTCCGTGCCAGACCGGCAACGAGCCGTAGGCGTGATTCTTTTTGTTCCAGCCATAAATCGCCATGGCGAATCCCAGCATGCGCGTTTGATTGGCCGAAGCTTCAATCAACGGTCCATCCGGTTCAAGAACCGCGCGGCTCAATGACGTACCACTGTCCATACCGGACGCTTCATCCGTGGCATTCAAGAAATGCACGCCGCTGGTCGAGCGGGGGTTGCATTCGATCACGTGGAATCGTCCTTGACGATCGCGAATAAAGTCGAACGAAATGAATCCTGTGAAATCAATGTGTTTGACCAACTGTTGGACTTGCCGGAGGATGTCCTCCTCTTGGGCACTGTTGAACAAAATACCCGCACGACCGGCGAAGCAGGTCGGCTGATAGGCGGAGTGCAACCGCAAGTGTCCTTGATGGGCGATGCCAAATGAACAGTACAAGTCGCCATCCAGAAACTCTTGAGCCACCCAAGGGCATTGCGCCGAGGGGGTCACTTCCGCGAAACGTTTGGCATCGGGACCTAAGAGGACTTGGTCCCCAAACCGCGAGTAGACCGGTTTGAATACAAATTGCGTCGCGCAGTCAGCAAAGTCTTGTAGAGCATCCGGCCCATCGAGCAGATAGGTATCCGGAACCGACATGCCGGCATTGCGGGCGATGTCGATGAAGGTGTATTTGTTATGAATTTCGCGGATTTTCTCAAAGTCGTCGCAAAATACACGCGTCGTACCGTCAAATTCGTCGATCCCTGCCGCCAAATGCATGACTTCTTCAAACATCGGCAGAACCACATCCACGGATTCGCGTTCAGCCAGTTCGCGGATTTCTTGGCGGTATCGCGCCGGATCGCTACCGGGAGAGCTTGTCCGGAAATATTTGCATTTGAGGCGCGAAAACCGCGACAACGGAAACGCGCGGCTGTCGGTCAGCAACACTTCGTGCCCGTGCCGAGTCAGATGGCGCATCATGTCCAAAACGACGGGAGCGCGAGCTGCGGTGATGAGGATTCGCATCAGAAGGTTTTCCTGGGGAAGGAGGCCGTCATCGACGGTGGTTTGGTAGGTGGCCAAATAGGGGCCTATTGGGAGGCACCAATGTTGACAATTATTCACCATCAATGTTTCCTAAAGCCCCCCGATGTACCGATTCCGCAACATTTCACCAAGTTGCCTAATGGGAAAAACGAAGATAACGATTTTATGCACAGTTTGCTGCTCGTGGTCATGCGTGAGAAGGAGCAATCGGGACGCTCGCATGGCTGACCGCACCAGCAACCGTCCTACCCTGCGTAGCGATCCTGATGAAGCTAACGTTTGCAACATCAGCGACGCGCGCTCTGGGAGCGTCGGTGCTCCACGCTCACGGCCGGTTCTCTCAACCGCCGCCGCTCAATTGGCACAAATGCCGGGCGATTGCGCGCTTGAGGAACTTCGAAATCAGCCACAGCAGGGGACGAGTCAGTGCCGACTTGGCGTATAGCTCCATCGAGCGCGTGACTTGGGTCCCGTTATTCGCGGGGGCGAATTCCCAGAACTCATCGAAATGGCTGGCGATGTGTGAGACGGGGGCGGAGAAATCCTGCATGCGGAGTTGCAATCGCCTGGGCAGGTCCCACACGATGACTTCTTCCACGTGGCTCGATCCGTCGCAGTTGGATGCGCGAATGCGGGTGCCGACAACTTCCGGGGTACGGATTTCAAACTCCGCCTGCTTGATCCCCGGCAACGGACCGTATCCGGTGAAATCGGGCCAGTTGGACAATTCGAGGATGTGTGCGGCAATATCCTCCGGCGTATCCGGCAATACGTTTTCACACGTAAAACGAATTGGAGAGGTCACGGATCGTCCCCCGGGAATCGATGTCGATCGGCGCTTCGTTCAAACTTCCGCGCGGTTGATCTCGTCGACTTGTTCGTTGAGCGTCCACAAATCGTACAGCCAGCCGAGTCCAAATAAGCCACCCGAGATGAGGTAGATGATCCCGGTGATCCATTTCTCCATATAAAACCGGTGCACGCCAAATAGGCCCAGGAACGTGAGGAAGATCCACGCCAATGTGTAGTCCAGCTTTCCCGACTGAAAACGAAAGTCCGCCTGCCGATCCATGCCCGGGATCAGAAATAGGTCGACGATCCAACCGATCAAAAACAGGCCACCCGTGAAAAACCAGATCGTGCCTGTGATTTGCTTTCCGTAATAAAACCGATGCGCACCGGTGAATCCAAAAATCCACAGAATATAGCCAATGGTCTTCAAATGCGTATCGCTGTGCGTTACGGGGGTAGACATCGTGGTGCTCCGGTTGAGAATGTGTGGATGGCTACGGTAGGGCAAGTAGGTTACACCGGCCATTCATAGCGGTCTTGTTTGCGAAATCCCGTAATCTTGATCGTGCCGTCGCCCGAGAGAGCCATCGTGGAAAACCCGTTGTTCTCCGGTCCCGTGCCTTCGACCATGGCAACCATTGTGCAGTAGTGGATTCCGGCAATTTGGTGATAGTCGTTTTTGTGGCTGTGTCCCTGAAAGACAGCTAACACTGTTTGGGAGTCCTCAAAAATCTTGCGGACGGCTGAGGCATTTTTTACACCATAATGGTTGCCCACATCAAGCCGTTGGTGGCCAAACACGACGGTCGGCTTGGTCGTCTTGGCGAGATCGGATTTGAGCCATTCCAATTCCGCTGCGGGGATATTGGGATCAGTCCATTTAAAATTATTCCGGCCATACGGTTCGCCATCACTGCGGAAGCAAGCGTCCAGCACGATGAAATGGAAATCCCCCGCATCAAACGAATAATACGATTTCGGCTGTTCGACGCCCGCCAGAAATTCTTCTTTTTTCAGCGTCTGCACACAGTGATTCCCCAACACGTAGTGCCGTTTCTGGCAGATTTTTGAGAAATCGCGATTGATGCGTGTGAGATATCCCAGTTCGGTCTCTACCGAGTCGGCTGCGTCGATGAAATCGCCCAACTCGACGACAAAATCGAGTTTCTGTTTCTGAAACTCGTCCCCCGCTTCGGCCAATTTGTCCAAGGTCTGCCGATAATATCGCGACCCGGCATGCGGCTTGTCGGCGTAATGCAGATCAGTGACCAGTCCGATGCGCAGCGGCTGTGCAGCATCGGTCTTGTCGGCAAACAGGCGACTCGGCAACGCGCCACTGAGACTCGCCCCACACAACAGCAGCGAACCATCACGAAGAAACGCCCGTCGCTGGATTTGTCTTTCGCGTGCGGTCTTGTCAATCATGGTTGATCTCGTTGCAGTCAGGGATCGAGGGAAAAGGGCATTCTAATGGGAAAAACAGCACAGTGGTAGCAACAACCCGCGAGCATATCAGCGACATCGCCTCATCGAAGGGGCATCTGCGAAAATATGTTTAACTGTCAATCGCCAGACATCACTGAGTCTTGGAGAAGATCCCCATTGTCCAGCAATGGGTTGTATATCTACCGAAGGCTTGTCCGTTACCTCGTCCACTTTGATTTGTGGGTGGCAAGGACTTGAGCGGTATCGGCGAAGCCCGCTGGTTGCTGCGTCTGGCGGCAAGGGGCTCTGGGGTATGGATCGACAACAACGCTTACATCGGAAAGCATTTTCCGAATGCGAGCAGTAATCTCGGTGATCCCTTGAGGCGGATCTTTCGCCGCAACAACGCCCAGGCGATATTCTTCTCTTTCGCTAAAAAACCGAGCCACGTTTTCGTATCAGCGGTGACACGTAAATCCGGTTCTCCGTGATGCCCTTCTTCGGTGAAAATCTTTTTGTCTTGGATCACGATAGTCGCCTTGCGGTTTTCCGCTCCCGTGAAAGTAAAGTGGTATGTGGCGTTCAGACCGTTTGATTTGCCCGGCTGAAATACAAGCGGCACTCCTTGCAGAAAGCCGCTGATGCTGCCGGGCCGCAGGCTATTCCCGACGTACTTGGTTTGTTTATTCGCGAACCGCTTGGCAACGTACGCTTCAGCGTCAGAGTTCTTCAGGACATAGATTGTTTCTTCTTTTTCTTGGAGTGGTTTTAAAATCTCTTTCAGGTGCGTCTTTTTGCTAGCCAGGTACGGACCGATTACATCCTCACCCGCAGGGCATACGGACAGGCAATACGCCGCTTTGTAGTTCGCACCGAAGGAAAGGCTCTGCCACATCGAGGCAGACTCCGAGTCGTTCACGCGTTTGCGATAATCAAATCGGTTCTTGCTGTCGGCGACTTCTTCCGTCCAGTCGGTAAAGCCACCCATGAATTCCCGATAGTTATGCGAGTAACAGGCCGAGAAATTGAACTCGCCCTGCGGTGAGATCGCTCCCACTGGGCAAGCTGCTACACAAAGTTTGCATTCGAGGCAAGGGTTGAAGTCGATGGGTTGACCGTATTGCGATACCTCGGCATCAATCAAGACTGTTCCCAACAATATGAAATTGCCGAATTTCTGGTGAATGACATTACGGTGAATTCCCATCATTCCCAGACCTGCAGCGACGGCGACAGGCTTATGGGACACGACCCAAATCTTTCCGGGGAAGTTATCCATCTCCATCGGGAAGCCCATGGCCGGATTGAGTGCCCGGATGCCCCGATCTTCCAACGTCCTGACCAGATTGCGACCGATCTCGTTGATTTTGTCGCCGACATGGTGGAATTCAAGATTGGCCACGCTACGGGCTGGAGTGCGGAGTGGCTCTCGGTTCATGCGCACGATATAGCTAATGAGGGTCTTCGTGCGGGGAAATGCATTCAGTATGTCATCCCGTTGATCATCGATTTCGTGACGGTCGATCTGGACGAAGCCAACATCATCGGCACCGGCGTCAAAAGCGAGTTGGCGTAGCCAATCGGCATCAAGTGGCTTGGATTGTTGAGCAATGTGAGGCGTCTGTCGGGAGTGTATCTGCTTGACGGTTGGATGTTCGGAGATCTTCATGACGGGACTCCAGTATTTGTATATACAACTAATTTGTAAAAAAATCAATGTGACTGAGTGTCTAAACTCAAACGTTGCGCGGTTTGCCCCAACAACTCGACGAAATCGTCACCGAGTAGGGCGGTGGCTTTATGCTGGGCCTTTTCCCACGCTGGAACCGCTTTCTTCAAAAGTTTCTCTCCTTCGCTTGTAAGACGGAATGGCTGCGCTCTGCCATCCGCGTCTGAAATGACCTCCAGCCAACCCCGCGCCTTCATACGCTCCACATTGCGGCTCAATGTCGACACATCCAAATGTAACCTCGCACAGACCTCTGCCGGCCGAGCGATACCCATCTTGCCAGCGGCAATAAGGATATTCATTTGGCTCACCTTGAGGCTCAGTGGTCTTAAGGCGACGTCGTAAATCTTCGTTACGTCCCGATTGAGCATTCTCATTCGCACGGCGATGCATTCTCCGGCAATGGAGTCAATTGTCGTATGGAGTTGATTGGCATTCATATCATTTGTCCCTCATTATATTGTATATACAAATATCAGCATGGCAACCTGATTCGAGAAGTTTTCTTCATCGATGGCCAAGGACCGACTGACTTGGGAGGTTTGCGATCACAGCGATCCGGCAGAAAACGTCCGTCGGCCTTGATTTTCAGGGGGGCATTGCATCGATGACTGAAATCATCGGCCGCACAAAAAAAGAAAGACCACACAATATGTTGTGCGGTCTTTCTTTAGGTAAAGTGGACAGGGGGGGGGTCGAACCCCCGACACCAGGATTTTCAGTCCTGTGCTCTACCAACTGAGCTACCTGTCCGGTTCCGACATGCTCCGCACGATGCGCTAAATGCTTGTCGGCGAGATTTTTTAGCAGATTCCCAAGCACCTTTCAACCGGATCGAGCCGAAAAGGAGCACTAAGTTTAGGGGCTTCAGCCGATTTGGTCAGAATGTGACGATTGCCAGGGATTGTCCACCGCCGTTTGGCCTCGCACCGCGTCGAATCGCACTTTCTTGGGGAGCCTTGCCCCGGTTTTGTTCCGCAGGCCTGTGCGGACCTCTGGCGATGGCTTGCGTTTTCGCTGACCGAGTGCAAATATCAGTCACTTACAAACGAGAGTTCGATTCTAGACGCGACAACCGAGATCACACACCGACTGAGAGAAGCTGATGGTGGACGAGCCCAGGGCAGCTGATGAATTCCAACCAGAAAACGATGAGGTCCTTCCCACGTATGCCTCCGGATTGACGGAGGATTGGTGGGCGGTCATTTTAGGCGGCGCGATTCTGGCTGTCGCATTTTCCGCTGTCTATACCTACGGTCAGTCGGAGGAATCGCCAGCCGATTTTACGAACCCGCTGGCGGAATGGATTCGCAAACCGGGAAGTTGGACGGACAATCCGGCAGTGTCGTTGATCAAAGACGGTAATTATTCTGTACTATTAGGGACGATTGCCGTGTGTGCCGCGAGCTTGGTGGTTTTCGGCGTCGGTCAGTGGGGGATGGGAAAGTCGTTTTCTCGTTTTGCTTGCGGATTTCTTGCCGTGGCTTTGTTGGCGACGTTGGCTTTCGTGATGGCGGGGCAGGCGACGGTTAAGTTGTATCATCTGGGATATGCGCTGTGGGCCATTGTGTTGGGATTGCTGATTAGCAACACGATTGGCACGCCGGCATTCATTAAGCCGGCCGTCAAAACGGAATTTTACATCAAGACTGGTTTGGTCGTTCTCGGAGCCGAGATTCTATTCGGCAAATTGCTGGCGTTGGGCAAACCGGGGATCATCATTGCCTGGGTGGTGACCCCCATCGTATTGACCACGACGTATTGGTTCGGCCAACGCATTCTCCGCATGGCGTCGCGGACATTGAATATCACGATCGCCGCCGACATGTCGGTGTGCGGTGTTTCAGCGGCAATTGCGACTGCGGCTGCCTGTCGTGCGAAGAAAGAGGAATTGACGTTGGCTGTGGGGATGTCGATGCTGTTCACCGTGATCATGATGATCATCATGCCGGTGTTTATCACCACAGTCGGGATCGACAAAACCGTGGGCGCTGCCTGGATGGGAGGGACCATCGATGCCACGGGTGCGGTGGCGGCGGCGGGTGAGTTTCTGGGTGATGAGTACACCCCCGTTGCGATGACCGTAAAAATGATCCAGAACATTCTGATTGGCGTGATCGCGTTTGCCGTATCGGTGTACTGGACGATTTATGTCGATCGCGGCGAGAAATCGCAAAAAGTGAGCCTGTGGGAAATCTGGTATCGCTTTCCGAAATTTATTGTCGGTTTCGTCGGCGCGTCGATCATCTTTTCGTTCATTCACGAAACGCTGCCGGAAGGGCCGGCGGTCCTGGATGCCATGATCGGGGGAACGACAAAAACGCTTCGCGGGTGGTTTTTCTGTTTGGCCTTCGTCAGCATCGGCCTGGAAACAAATTTCCGGGAATTGGGAGCGTCATTACAGGGGGGCAAACCGCTGATTCTGTATGTTTGTGGACAGACTCTCAACTTGAGCCTGACGTTACTCATGGCTTGGCTGATGTTCAAAGTGGTGTTCCCCGAAGCAGCCACCGCCTTGATCAAATAATGTGCAGCAACGAGAAAATGTTCGGCTCAGGAAGACGCGGTATGTAAATCGCTGATTCTGATCCGAGATGCGCGAACTGTCCCGCAGTCGCGCGCGTTAAGAATCGCGACAGGCGTCGGTGAAGAGTTGCTTCATTTCTTCGAGCGTCACGGATTCCAGGTCGACGTTATGCATCGCAAGTTCTTCCATGATCGCGTCGACCATTGAGACAGCAGCACGACGGGATGTCGGAGCTTGGTCGTCGCTGAGGTGTGCCCCCGGAAGTCCTTCCCGGTAGTCAATTCGCCTCATTCGATTCCCCCGCCTCTTCCGTAAAGACGACTGCAACAACCGCATCGTGCGGTTTCCTGACACTGCCCATGCCTAGGGGCGGCAAGCGACGTGAACGCGCATCCCCCAATTGACTCCCAGCGGGAGGTTTAATGATCTGAGAGTAGTATTTACGATTCTTAGACCAAGGACAATCCGAATCTCTAGATTTTTCACCGATTTTTTGAGGCGACATCGTGGTAAGTCAAACCCAATAAGCTCCTTGACGCTGTTTCACATCTCAAGTATTACGGCCAAAATATCAATTTGTTGGGGAGTTCAGTCAGATTGTGCCGCACCGGGGAATTCGTCGCCGACTGAATCCTCCAAATCCTGAGAGGGCAGCCTGGGAAGACGCATGAATACACTCTATCCATTTCGGATGCAGCCTGTTTTTCGCAATTATCCCTGGGGGGGGAGGCGTTTGGGCTCCGTGCTGGGCAAGCCGATCGGTGAGGGGCCCCATTTTGCTGAGAGTTGGGAAATTGTCGACCATGGAGACGCCCAAAGTGTCGTCGCCTCCGGAGCTCTGGCGGGCAAAACGTTATCACAAGTTGTTGCTGAATATGGCGAGCAATTACTGGGAATTCGCCATGCGCAAGCGGCATTTCCGCTGCTTTATAAATTTCTGGATGCCCAGCGCACGCTGTCGGTCCAAGTTCATCCCCATGACGCCATGGCGGCCCAACTCACTCCGCCTGATATGGGAAAAACCGAAGCTTGGTACGTCTTAGCGGCCGAGCCGGGCAGTTTGGTCTATGCCGGATTGAAACCGGGAACCGACCGCGACACATTGGCCCAAGCTATTTCCCAAGGAGCCTGCGAGGTCCACATGCATGCGATTCCAGTGACCGCCGGCGATTGCGTGTTTCTACCAGCGGGAACCGTGCACGCCATTGGTGGGGGATTGCTGATCGCTGAAATCCAACAGGCGAGCGACACCACGTTTCGCTTGTATGACTGGAACTTTATTGGCCCCAACGGTCAGCCTCGGGAACTGCACGTCGAGCAGGGACTCGCCGCCACCGACTTCACCGCAGGTCCGGTCCCATTGCAAACACCGGTACCCACGGATCGCTCACACGTTGCGAGGCTTGTGGAATGCGACAAATTTGTGTGGGACCGCTGGACGTTCGACAAGCCGGTAGAATTACAGACCGGCGGCGGCTGTCACATCATTTCGGTGATCGCCGGAGAATTGAGCGTCGAGGGCGATCCCGCAGCCCAATCGGCGGGATTGGGCCAAACGTGGCTGATTCCAGCGAGTGTGGAGGCCGTCACATTAACACCGCGCGGACGTGTGGTGATGTTAGACGCCTATTTGCCGGATTAGCCGTCCGGCTGTTATCTCAAAGCGGAGAGAGGGGGATTCGAACCCCCGGTCCCGGTTACCCGAGACACAGCATTTCCAGTGCTGCACAATCGGCCACTCTGTCATCTCTCCTCAACTGTTCCCCGCAGGGAATTTATTCTTCGCTAGCTGAATCGTTGGCGGGGGCCATGCGGCGTTCCGCCATGGCTTTTTCGCGTTCTTCGATGGTGCCAATGGCTTTGAGCCTCTGATCAATGTCGCGAACAGTGGCGTTCAGACCGCGCCAGATCGTGTCGCGCTTGGTTTCGACGCCGGTTTCTTTCAAAGTTGCTTCGCGGGCCGCTAGGGCTTGCTTGGCATTTTCCAGTTGCCGTTCGGTGGCTGCTCGCTTCTTGGTCATGATCGTAACTAATGTCATCTAAAGGAGATTGAGGCCGTTTCTGTCAAATTGTTCGCGGGATCTTTTATCAATTTCGCCGCGAGGGGATGCAGTTTAGCTAGGCATCAGCCATTTTGCCAAGGCCGGTGGACGATGAATTCCCGCGAAACCGCCGAAACCGCCGCCAAATGGCCCTCTCCCGGCCGATATTGACGATTCGCCGAGCGATAAGACTTGTCTTGATCGATTGAACCGCTGCGTCGTATAAATCCGCCTTCATTCCGCCCGAACCGCAACTTGCTGAATTGATTGGCGTTCCGTCATGTCGATTGTTGTCCGCAACCTCGTCAAAACCTTTGGGGAAACGCGAGCGGTCGACGGAATTGATTTTGAGATACCCGGGCCGGGGATCGTCGGTCTGATTGGTCCCAATGGAGCGGGGAAAACCACGACATTGCGGATGTTGACTACATTTCTCAAGCCGACCCGTGGATCGGTCTGTATAACGGGTTTCGATACGGTCGACCGCGCACAGGAGGTCCGTCGGCAGATGGGGTATCTTCCCGAATCGACCGCGATTTACCCGGATGCACGCGTCGGAGAGTTTTTGTCATTCCGTGCGAAATTGAAAAACGTGCCGCGTCGCTCGCGCGTCGGCGAGCTCGATCGCTGTTTGCACGCCTGTGGAATCGTCAACTTACGGCATCGGATCATTGGGCGACTGTCGCACGGTCAGCGGCGGCGCGTGGCGCTGGCCGATGCATTGTTGAGCGATCCGACTGTGTTGATCCTTGATGAACCGACCGCCGGATTGGATCCGTTACAAGTCCGGCAATTTCGAGGTCTCGTTGCTGAGTTAGCCACCGAGCACACGGTGCTCCTCTCGACACATATCTTAGCCGAAGCCCAAGCCATTTGTGGTCGGGTGTTGGTCATGTCGCAAGGCCACCTTGTGGATGACGTCGATTTAGGAACCGGTACCGAATTTCACCATTTCCGCTTGGAAGTCTCCGGGACAGCCGCGGTGATTCACGCGTCCTTATTGACCATTGACGGTGTTCTCGCTGTCGAGCAATCCGCATCTGGCGATCATTGGCAACGTTTTGAACTGCGTTGCGGCAATGAGCATGACGTGCGTCCGCGGGTGGCGGAGATTTGTGTAGAGCAGGGTTGGCCGATCCGTGAACTCACCAATTCGCTCCCTGAGCTTGAGACGCGATTCGTAAGGGCCGTGTTTTCTGAACCCAGAAAGGCGGCCTGATGTCCGCAGTTGTTTCTCATCGCGACGATACGCGACCTGCCACACAATCCGGGAGCATTCTCCGTTCGGCCGGCGGGCGGTTGCTGGGGGATGCGTCGACCATTGGCACCATTGCCATCTGGGAAATTCTCGGTCATTTTCGCCGCCCGGCTGCCTATGTGATGTTGTTGGCGGCGACTTTGGTCGCAGGCTGGCACTTCTCGTTGTTGATGACCCTGCTTGCGCAAGGGCGCGTTGTGCCGCTGCGTCAGGCGGATGACCCGTTGTCGCAGTTTTTGGGCCCGAATGTCTTTTTGGTCTTCTCGCTGATGCTGATTGTTCCCGTGGTGACGATGGGCATGGTCGCGGACGAACGGCGGCGCGGGATTTGGGAAATGCTATTAACGAGTCCTGTCCAACCGTGGCAGGTCCTCACTGGGAAATTCGCGGCGGCTTGGGTTGCGGTGGTCGTTAATGTGCTGCCTTGGATTTGTTGTTTGCTGGCACTGCGTTACTGGCCCGGGATCGGTTTGGAATTCGATCGCGGCTATGTGATCGGCGGCGTGATCGGCATCGCTACGATTTCGCTATCGCTTTGCGCGGTCGGCATGGTTTGCACCACCCTTTGCAAGGCCCCTTTTGCTGCTAGTGTGGCGACTGTTTCAGCCATGATTGGACTGTTGCTGTTGAGTATCGTGCCGCGGGCCATGTTGCATTGGCACATCGGTGAAGCATGGATGTCCGTCGCGGAACGTTTTGCCTGTTGGGAACATTTGGCGCGTTTCAGCACCGGAGCAATTGACCCCAGTGTGATTTGCGGCCACGTCAGCTTCGCTGTGTTGCTGCTGTGGATCGCCTGTCAGGCAACACGGGGCCACGATTGAACAACACGGTAATTACAGTGAGCAATTCCCATTAAAATACTTGAGAGTGACGGCATGAAATTCTTAAGCCAATACTGGCGGCGGGAACGACGCGGCATTGCGAGCGGCGTGTGCGTGGTGGCGGCGTTGTTGGCCGCCAATTGGGGTGTCGCTGCCGTTGCGCCGCAGGCGTGGGATGTTACCGAACAGAGGCGGCTCACGCTGTCACCGCAAACGCAAGACGTACTGGCCGAACTTCAAGGAACAGTCACCGTGACGTTGTTTGCCGAAAGCGAGGTTCGTACGGCGCGCGAACGGACCTTTGATGACTCAGCGGCGATGCTCTCGGACTTGTTAAAACGCTACAAACAACATGCCCGCAAGTTCGATATTGAGCGCGTCACCGCCAACGATTCGGTGGCCGGCCAACGCTTGAAACAACGCTTTCCTGATATCACCGCACCTTGCGTGGTGATCACGTATCAACTGCCGGGCGAAGAGCCGCGGCATGAGGTCTTGCAGCACGAAGACTTGGCGGAGTTCCACGGAGCCCCGGCGGGACGAGTCGCGGGAGTCGATTTCTTTGCCGAGCAAACGGTCACTGCTGCTTTAGCCCGATTGGCGGAGGGACAACTGCAGGTGAAAGTGTGTTGCCTCACCGGGCATGGAGAAGCGTCATTGGTCGTCGAAGGTCCCGATAGCACGCGCTCGCTCAGCGAACTGGCCGACTACCTACGGATGGGAGGCGTCCAGATGGAGCTGCTCGACTTGAGTCAAGCCACGCATGTTCCAGCCGATGCCGATGTTGTCTTGCTCGCCGGACCGCAGGCTGAATACGCTGCCTCGGACGCAGCCAAGTTGGAGACGTATTTCAAACATGGCGGGAGCGGGTTGTTGCTCTTGGATCTTGTGCAAAATCATCGTGACGGTGCGGTGGTTCCCACAGGACTGGACCGTTTGTTGCGCAAGTGGGGTGTGTTATTAGGAAACGATTTTGTGGTCACGACCACGGTCGATAACCAGTTGTCGACAGTGGTACGGGCCTTGCCGGCGGACGGGGATCATCCGTTAGCACGTTCCATGCCGCGTGCATCGTTGGACTTTAGACAAGCGCGGAGCGTGCGGCTATTGCCTGTCACAGCTGCGCCAACTGCAGTCTGTACGCCGCTGCTGCTTTCGCCGGATGGTCCGCATTGTTGGGCGGAAACCGATGTCGTCTCCAGAAACGTGCCGCAGTGGAATGAAGGCCGCGACTTACCCGGTCCTGTCTCATTAGCGGTCGCGGTCGAACGGACCGATCGCACCACGCCGGCGCCGATGTTGGTTGTCGTGGGGGACGCCGAGTTCGCGACCAATCGCGGAATGACCGGGCCGCGTCAGTATGCCGCGGGAACATTCGTGCTGCGGAGTCTGCATTGGCTCGCAGGGACAAAACGAGCGATGCAGGATATTCCGGTACGCCGTAGTCGTCCCTATCAACTCACTGGCACAGTCCAAGCGCAACGGGGACTGGTTTGGAAAACGATGCTCTTCCTGGCGGCATTGGTCAGCACGGCAGGCGCCACTGTGTGGACGATGCGCCGTCACGGGTGACGATTGAGTGGCCAGCTGGGGATTCAGCTTCAATACTGTGATTTTCTGCTCGATTTTTTGGCAGGACCGGGGTTAGAATAGCGACAGCGTTTCGCAGACGGTCCATCTCACGGTGAGCGAAACGCCCCAGCGACGATCCTGGTTCGTCGCCTCCCCTTCCTCAATCTGTCGCGGCTGTGAGATTCATCAATGAGCAATCCGATAAGAGTGGAGTGCACACATTGCTCCAGTACATTCCGTGTGAAAAGCGCAGGGGCCATTGGAAAGACCGTCGACTGTCCCAAGTGCACCGGCAAATTTGTCATTCAGAAGCCCAGACCGAAATCTAAACCGAAGCCCAAACCCAAACCAGCTCCGGAATTGGAATCGGACGAGGACGTGTTTCTTGCCGACATCGACGCAAATCGACGTGCCCGCCGCAAACGCCGACGGTCTCCGCAACTGGAGGAGGGAAACCACGAACCTGAGGAAGTGCCGTTGGCATTGGCCCGTCCGCAGTTAAGACGACTGAAGAAAAAAACTAACCCGGCCGAAGAGTTGGAGGACGAAGAGGGTTGGCTCTCGATGGGGTTGGGTTTCCCGATGTGGATCATTGGTGGTTGCCTTGGCAGTCTGGTAGGCCTTGGCCTCTGGGCGCTCATGGGTTACCTAATTCCGTTTCCACTAGGTTGGATGGCCGTAGGGATGGGGTTCATGGTGGGGTTGGGCGTGCGATTGTCTGCGGGGGAGAACGATGGGGTTGGCCCGGGGGTGACCGCTGCTGTCATCACGTTGTTCTCAATCATTATCGCTAAATTTATCACAGCCATGATAATCGCGGCTTGGTTAGCTGACCTGTTTGTCGGAGTTCCGGCGGATGTCGAGGAACTGTCGATTCAACAAATCGCCGATGAAATCGTTGACGAACGTAATGACGCTGGGCAAGACGTGGATTGGCCCGAGAAACAGCCGTTGCAGGGGATGGGCCAACAACAAGACGTCTCATCGGGATATCCGCCAGACATTTGGGCCGAGGCGGAAATGCGTTGGGAGGAGATGCCGATCGAGGAACAACAAGCGCGGCGCGAAGAAGCGGAAAACGAGCAGGACCGCGCTGAAGACGGCCAAGAGGAATTCGAAAGTGCGCATGTTGGCGACATTTTCATCTTCAGCTTTGGCTTACTAGATTTCATTTGGATTCCGATCGCGGTATTTACCGCATTTCAGCTAGGGGCAAACATCGCCGACAATTAACCGTGGATCGCCAAGACCCAATCCTCGTCATATCTAAGCTGCACCTTAAATGATGCTGTTTTTTTAGCCACAGATTGAATACGGATAATACACAGATCCAAGGTGGACGCCAACAAAACCCAATCCGACGGGTTGCCGTCCTGCTGAGCAAGCCACGCCAAGAGCCGCACCACAGGATGAAAACGCACGTTCATCTCGGGCCATCGTTGCATCCTGTCTGCAAAAGCGCTAAATTCATAAATTCTTAGCGAGTCAGTGGTAGTCATACGTGGGAGGTACGTCTCTCCCTCATTGCCGCGCGGTGCGTCCGCGTTTTGGGTCCATTTATACTCAGCGCTACGCGCAACACAGGAAAATTCAGGTACGGTTGCATGAACACAAAAATGAAACTGGTTTGCGGCGCGGTGACAGTCTTGGCGTTGGGAGCGTCGGTCTATTTGTCTCTTCCCCAGGAAACGCAAGGGCGTGACGAACGGCAGGTGACGCCGCAACTTGCGGCTGCGAAGGAGACCTATCGCCCCAGCGCGGTGCCGGAACGGATTGTGCTGACTTGGAAAAATGATGTGGCTACCACACAAGCGGTCACTTGGCGGACCGATACGTCCGTCACGAAGCCGGTCGCACAAATCGCGCTCGCGGAGCAGGGGCCTTGGTTTGTGAATAAGGCACTTCAAATCAATGGTACGACACAGGAGTTGGAGTCCGACCTGGGCAAGTCGCATTATCACTCGGCCGAATTCACCGACCTGACACCCAAGACGCTTTATGTTTATCGCGTTGGAGACGGGGTGAATTGGAGTTCCTGGATCCATTTTCGCACCCCCAGTTCCGAACCGGAACCTTTTACGTTCATTTATTTCGGCGACGCACAGAACTCGCTGAAGGCGCATTGGGCACGGGTTGTGCGTGAAGCGTACGCCGATGCTCCCCGCGCGAAATTTATGTTGCACGCCGGCGATTTGATTAACAATGCCATTCGCGACGAAGAATGGGGCGAATGGCACGATGCTGGCGGATGGGTCAATGGCATGCTCCCCAGCATCGCCATCCCTGGAAATCACGAATATGCCAAGGAAGATATCTATGGCAACACCTACCCCATCGGCCGTCGCCGCCTCGCGCCGCACTGGCGACCTACATTTGAGTTCCCCGACAACGGTCCGCAAGGACTCGAGGAAACGGTGTATTGGCTCGACTTCCAAGGCGTGCGAATCGTCTGCTTGAACACCAACGACAAGATCAAAGAGCAGGCCGTGTGGATGGACGAAGTGCTGGCTGAGAATCCCAACCGCTGGACGATTGTCACACAACACGCACCGATCTATTCAGCCAGTCGTCGCCGCGACAATCCCCAAATCCGCAATGCTTGGCAGCCGATTTTTGACAAACACCACGTCGATATCGTGCTGCAAGGACATGACCACAGCTACGGCCGCACCGGCTTGATGGTCCACGAAAATGCCGGCACCGGCAAAAACGTGCATGATCCGCGGGCGGGGACGATGTATGTCGTCTCGGTCAGCGGTCCCAAGATGTACGATCGCAACGATTTTCAATTCGCCCGTCGTGCGGAGGATACGCAACTGTACCAAATCATCAGCATCGACGGCGACGAATTACGCTACGATGCCAAATCCGCCACCGGCGAATTGTACGACGCGTTCACGCTGAATAAACGAGACGGTCAAGTGAACGAGCTAGTCGAACGCATCCCCAACACTCCGGAGCGACTCCGACCGGGTTCGTTGGAGTAGAGTAGGGGACAACAGTAGATTATTGAATCTCCACCCGCTCGCGCCCAGCAGATTTCAGCGCCGCTAGATTCACCTTCAACGTGTGCTCCGCTTCGTCGAGCGTGCAGCGGACTGGTTCTTGGTCGTCTGCGGCGGCGAGGAAGCGGCGGGCTTGTTCGCGGAATAGGTCGTCGCGTTCCAGTTTCGCTGGGGGATTCCAAGTCCAATCCTCGTCGCCATGCCGCAGCGTGCCGATGTTTTGTTCGTGGAAGAGCAACTTCACGCTCCCGCCGCGACAATTGAGACGCACGACGGTTTCGTTGGGGGCCATAAACTGATTGAGCGACGTATTGACCATCGTGCGACCGCCGCCAGTTCGTCCGGTGAGGTGCACCGTGTCTTCGACCTCAACCCCTTCGAGCGCCTGATGTCCGGAGTCGCAGAACACCCAATCAAAATCACCGGCGAGATACTGCACCATGTTGAATTGGTGTGTGGCCGCGTCTTGTATCGCACCGCCTCCCGTTTCGTGCCGCGTATAATAAATCTCGCGATACGCCGGTCGAAACGTGGGGAAATGTTGGCCGGAAGCGGCAACGACTTCCAGCAGGTCTCCCAATTCGCCGGAATCTAAAATCTGTTTTGCCGCCTGCACCAAGGGATTAACCCGCAGCACATAAGCAATATTCACCACGCGTCCCGACCAGGCAGCACGGAGACGGGGAATGTCCTCCAGCGAGGTGGACAACGGCTTTTCAATCATGAGTGCGTCTGCATGCTCTGCCAACGCGACCGCATGCGCGACATGTAAATGCGCCGGCGTACAAATCACAGCGGCATCCCACTGCTGTTGAGTCGCTTCGTCCAGGTCGGCGAACGTTTTCGCCAAGCCATACCGTTCGGCCAATTGGTTGCGGATTTCTTCGCGGACATCGCACAGTCCGATTTCTGCGTCATTATCAATATCGCGGAAACAGCGCAGATGCCGTTCTCCAATAGAACCGCCGCCGACGATAAGGATTTTTCTGGGTGTGGACTGGGGCATGGGAGCGTCCGTGATAAAGTTGTGGGGGGACGATTGATGGTGTCGCTACAACCGCGTCAGGGAGAGACGGTCGTGGATCGGGCAGTCAGGGGTTCTGTTCAACGTCTCTTGACCAACATCATGACCAAGAAACTCCGTTGGGATTATAACGCCGCAGGCGTGAGACATCGTAGCCTAGGGGCGCGAATGTATTGAGCGCACCCTAGGTTAGAGAGCGGACATTGGAACGCAACCCTGAAGGGGTTGTCGCTGTGCATTTTCCCAGGGCGGCGCGGCTGTGCCGCTAGCCCTGGGCTGGCATGTGTTACCCCTTCGGGGTAATGATGCGCCAAAAACCTCAAATGCAGGTCCAGCCACCGTCGACCATGAGGTTGTCACCGGTGATGTAGCTGCTCGCGTCGGAGGCTAAAAAGACAACGGCTCCTTTGATGTCTTCGTTGTCCAGCATGCGGCCGACCGGAACGCGCTTGGTGTAGTTGTCCACAAACGATTGTGGTTGATTATTGAAGTACCCGCCGGGGCTGATGCAGTTGGCCCGTATGCCTTGCTTGCCGTAGTAACTCGCCAAATACCGCGTGAAATTAATCATCCCCGCTTTGACGAACGTATAGGTCGGCGGCTGGACCATGTCGGTCCCTTCGTACAACGTGGGATCATTCGAGACCACGCCGTAGATGCTGGAAATATTGACAATCGATCCGCCGCCTTGACGTGCCATGTCTTCCACAAAGAGTTGGCAGATGTGAAACAACCCGCCCAAATCCCCTTCGCCCGCCTTGCGCCACACGTCCATGTTTTGCGCCTTCAAGTCGCCGACATGTCCGGCGCGTTGCAGTGCGCTATTCACCAACACGTCGAGTTTTCCGAAGCGGCTGATGATTTGATCGTGTAGCTGCTGCGTCGATTCGGGGTCCCCCAATTCGAACTCCATTCCGTGCGCGTCGTAACCTTTTTCGCGCAGCTGAGCTGCAAACTCCTGATTTCGCTCCAGTGATCGCGAAGCAGTGATCACCGTGGCGCCTGCCTCAGCGAGTCCTTCGGAAAGGCTGCTGCCGAATTGAGGTCCCGCTCCGGCGGTCACGAGGGCAACTTTTCCGGCAAGCGAAAAACGGTCCAAGATACTCATGCTGCTCAACTCCATGCGAAGCCGCGAATCTTTGTCGCGGTCGGTTTTTCTTGTAGGGGGAGGGGCACGCCGTCGTGCGCTGTTGCGGTCCGGCGGCAGGCAAAGTCCGGCATAAGCCGATCTCTACCGCCACGTTACTCGATGTTGAGAGGGATGACAATCAATTGAATTTGCGGCTCAGACGGTCAAAATTTCTTGTATTTCAATCAGTGATCGCATATTGTCACCGGTGCAGCGCTAGTAAACCGGCGTCGCTGGATCATGAATGCAAACTTCAACGAAGCGTTCATCGGCCCAGTCTGTGCGTGCGTCTCACTGAGATTGATACCGTGGTTTATTACGAGCGGGCATTGTTTGTAAATTAGTACGGGCGATTTTGATCCGGGGCGGGTTTCCGTACGTTGCACTGCTTAGTGCAGTTGTGATTCTGGCTGAAATCGTCAAAAGCGCTGAATGGCGTCAGTCACTGGCGTCCAGGCATCGGCGCTATTTTTTCCATCCGATTGAGGAGAGCTGTGATGCGTAGATTATTGCTGTTGCCGGGCGTGCTGGCATTGTCGGTCGCGTTTATAGGATGCGGCGGCGGCGAGGATGCCCAGACGCCCGAAAAACCGGCAGAGACCGATGCTGCGGCAGGAACCACTAAAGTGGGCGAACCCGATGTGGCCGCCACCCCTGAAACCAAAGCTGAAACGCCTGCTACGACCGAACCGAATTCTGAAGAACAGCCCAAAACCGCTGCGGCTGGCAAACCCACTTCGTTGGCCACAGGGGACAGAGTTGGCGTTGATACCACCTATGTGCTCCCCGAAGCGGTTGCCGTCTTGGTGATTCATCCGCAACAATTGCTCAAATCGCCGTTGCTGTCGGAAGACCCCACTGTGGCTGGACAATTGGCCGAAACGTCCAAAAAGTTTGGCGTCGACCCGTCTGACATGGACGAAATCGTGATCAGCGGTGGTCCCCCAACAGGGCCTGAAGGAATCCAGGAACCAGTTTCCATTGTCGCCACTTTCTCCAAGCCACATGGTGGCAAGGCCATGCTCGATAAAATCGTGGCTGGCAACGATGAGATCGCGGAGTTAGTCGATGTCGAGTATGCCGGGACCACCTTTTACCATGCGATACCAGCGAAGCCGGCTGAAGGGGATGACGCAGCCGAAGCCTCTCCGTTCGAGCCGTCCCCCAAGCCTGCTACTGACTCGTACGTGCTGTTGGCCGATGAGTCGACCGCCATCTTGGCACAGGACGAAGCGGTCATCAAAAAGTTGATTGACGGCAAAGGGTCAGTAAAAACACCTCTGACCGAAGCCTTGGCCAAAGTCGATGCATCGTCTGATCTTGTGTTGTTGGTGACGGTGAATGACCAACTGCGCGAAATGGCAGCCTCGCAGACGCAACGTGCCGCAGGCACGCCGTATGAGAAACTCCCCGAGCAGTTGGAGATGGCTGTGGTGCGGGGGACAATCTCGCCGGATATCCGTGTGCAGTCTACCTTTTCACTGGTCGACGAGCAGGCGGCTAGTGCATTTGCGAAAGCAATCACGCAATCCGTACAGGAGGCGAGCACCGGGCTGGATGCCCAATTAAAACAGATGCAAGCCGCACCTCCAGGAGGGGCCGCCGCAATGATGCTGCCGGTTCTGAAAGAAGTGCAAAAAATGTTGGCCGGTATCAGCGCCGAACAAGCTGGTGCCGACGTCGTTATCGACATGGCAGGCTTGAACGACATCAACTACCAAACGCTGATGCAAGCCGCCATGATGATGGCCATGATGAATGGCATGGGCGGACCCGCTGGCCCTGGACCCGGACCTGGCGACTTTGCCCCGCCGGCAGACGACATCATCCTGCCGGATCCCGCCGATGAGGCCCCGGCGGATGATAAAGAGGAAGAGGAAGAAGCCTAAGTCGAAACAGTGGCATAAACCACGCAACATCCACGGCGGTCGCGATTCTCGGAAATCGCGACCGCCGTTTTTTTATTCACTCCAAATCGGGATCGTCCGTTTCGCGGCGTAAATCCAGCAACCGCTGTCGCAAAATCTGCACGGTTTGTTCGTGCTCTGGTTGCCCGTAGAGGTTGTGCACTTCGTCCGGATCGGCTTGCAGATCATACAATTCGTATTCCTGTGGTTCCGCGAAGTAGTGAATGTACTTCCAGCGATCCGTCCGGACCCCGCGATGTTTGCGGACACTGTGCGCGCCGGGGAATTCGTAGTATTCATACAGCCAAGCATCACGCCAGGGGGTCTTCTTATCTCCGGCGAACAACGGTACCGTGCTATGACCGTGCATCGATTCAGGTGTTTTCGCGCCGGCCAAATCGAGCACTGTGGGGGCGATGTCGACGTTGGTTACCATGCGGTCATCGACGCGGCCTGCGGCAATCTGTTTGGGATAACGGATCAACAGCGGTACGCGGATGGACGGTTCGTGCATCAGCCGTTTGTCAAACGCCCGCCATTCCCCATGGAAAAACCCATTGTCAGAGGTATAAAGGATGGCCGTGTCGTCGAGTTCTTTCAGTTCTTTGAGCGCATCATAGACACGGCCGACGTTCTCATCGACGGCGACCAACGTTGCGTAATAGTCCTTAACGAAGCCGTCCAACGAGCGGACGTCGTTAAAATCGCCAATGCGGTTATTGGCATTACGAAAAGCGTCCGGTTTACCCGGCATGCCTTTTAGGTCGGCGTCGTAGGTCTTTGGTTTGGGGATGGCGACATCTTTGAACAGGTCGTGATGCCGTCGCGCCCGCAACCAACTGCGGTGCGGGGCTTTAAACCACACAAACAGGCAAAACGGCTTGTCCGAATCGCGCTGCTTCAGCCACTGCACCGCTTTGCCGGTGACTATGTCGTCCATATACCCTTCACGGGGCAAATCCTTGCCGTCGACGCCTTCGGCAATCACCGGTTTGAGGTAATTTCCCTGACCTTTAAAGCCGAAGTAGTAGTCCCATTTGCGATCGCGCAGCGCGCCGCGGACGTGCGATTTTCCGCAAAAAGCGACTTCATAACCATGCTCGCGGAGGATCTCCGGCAAGATGGCCGTCGTGGCGGGGATTTGTTTTTTCTTGTTATCGCGCACGCCGTGAGTGTGCGAGTATTGTCCGGTCAACAATGTAGCGCGGCTCGGTGCGCAGAGCGAATTGGTGACGAACATATTTGTGAAGCGCAAACCTTCGGCGGCCAAGCGGTCGATATTGGGTGTTTGCAGAATCGTGTTGCCAGCGCAGCTCAGCGCATCGAAGCGTTGGTCGTCGGTCATAAAAATGACAAAGTTAGGCCGCGGCGGTTCGGCGGCTTGGACACGATCGGCCCCCAGCCAAACAGCACCCAGCAGAGACATGGTCAGGATCATGTGTCGAATGGTCATGCCGATTTTGTTTCCCTATTTCAGGACGTAGATTTGGACTTTCTGGTTCGACCTTCCAAGATACAACAGGCTGTCCTCATCCGCTACCTGGGACCCAGAGGCGTTGTCGTCGCAGGAATGGGGGGAGGCATTGATCACGGTGCGCAAAAAAACCGGACTCGATCATTCGCGGTGAGGCGGAATGATCTGAGTCCGGTTCCATGTCGCAGTTTCACCGCTCGTTAGAGAACGGCAATTCAAATCAATACATTAGGCTTCCGGTTTCGGAGCGGGAGCCGGCGCTTCTTCGGCCGGCGGAGCCGGGGCCGGAGGAGCGTCTTCGACGTGCGGAGCAGCCGAGGGTCCTGCACAGCTGGGCGCCGCGGTACAGCAAGTGGCAGCCGGGGCACAGCAAGTGGCCGGGGCACAAGCGGGCTCGCAGGTCGGAGCCGGAGCACAGCAAGTGGCCGGTGCATATTCAACTGGAGCACAGCAGCTGACCGGAGCACAGCAGCTGGACGGGGCGCAGCAGGTGTCTACCGGACCACAGCAGCGGTTCCGACGGTGCTTTTTCTTAAACCAGCTGTGCTTGACTTTCTTGAAGCAGCCTTGTTCTTGGTAGCATCCACAGCTCTTTTTGTGGCTACCGAACAAACCGGCTTCGACTTGATTTCCACCCGTCAGAGCCAGTCCCGCCAGCATGGCGAAAACGGCCGACAATCCCAAAACTTTGCGACTCATCGTAGTCCTCCTGCAGTTCACTCAAATTGGAAAGTTGCTAAACCACTAACACGAAAATCCAACCCAACTCGGGTTCGCACCAGCCCGCCAACAGGACAGACAGGGATGTTTGCGTAGGTTGCCTTGGATGCAAAGCTCCGGGCAACCAGGATGTACATATAGGATATGGCTACTTCGCCATATCTTTTGAAAGCCCCCAGACCATCTGGAAGCTCCAATGTGTTGTTTTGTATTACGTATATAGATAGGGAAGAAGGCTTGGGATGTCAAAGACAAACAGCCATTTTGGGGAAAATATAGCAAATTTACTTCTTAGGCACCCGGTCGGGGCTGGTGGTCGCACGTGCACTAATTGTGCCGAAAAGCGCGAGATGATTCAAAAAGTCCTCGCCTCACAGTCGTTACAGCTCCACCCACTTTGAACCCGGACAGTCGCGTCTGCGGGAAGGCAGGCCTATGATGTGTGCTGGGAAATATTTCCCATTGTCTTTTGCCGCACCGCCGACATGCTGTTGATTCTCAAAGGCCGCCCGAAACGTGAAGTCTAATCCCCGTGCTCCATCTCAGTCACAGATAGCTTGGCAGGTGGGGGAGACACCGATCCCGTTGGGGCGCTTCCCCAAATTGATGGGGATTGTGAACACAACCCCCGATAGCTTTTCCGATGGCGGTCAGTTTTGCGACGTCGATGCAGCTGTCGGGCATGCGTTGGAACTCGCAGCGGCCGGCGCGGACTTTCTGGATGTTGGCGGCGAATCGACACGACCCGGTGCGGAACCGGTTTCCGCAGCAGACGAATTGCGACGCGTGATCCCCGTTGTCTCACGACTGGCTGGCGAAGTCTCGGTCCCGATTTCAATCGATACCACCAAAGCGGAAGTCGCCCGGCAAGCACTCGATGCCGGCGCAACAATCGTCAACGACATCTCAGGACTAACCTTCGACCCGCAAATGCCGGCGGTCTGTGCTGAGTCAAACTGCGGGGTGATCGTGATGCACATTCAGGGAACACCCCAGACCATGCAGAACGATCCGCATTACGACAATGTGATCGCTGAAATCTGCGACCACTTCACCGCGCGGCTTGAGGAATTGGCCGCAGTGGGGATTGCCAACGAGCGAATCGTGTTGGATCCGGGAATTGGATTTGGCAAAACGGCGGAGCACAACCTGCAGATCCTGTCGCACATCGGCCGGTTTCGAGAATTGGGTTACCCGGTCTTGATTGGGCATTCTCGCAAGCGGTTTTTGGGCAAGGTCCTGGGAAAACCACTCGACGAGCGGGTGTACGGCACCGCCGGCGTCGCGATTGCCTTAGCCCAACAAGGGGTCGATATCATTCGCGTCCACGACGTCGCCGCTGTGGGGGATTGCTTGACGGCTTGGCAGGCGGTGATAGAGCGGGTTGAAGGCTGACCGCGCTTCGCCGCCGATGGCCAATCCGCCCTGGAAAGTCGCCGTCTAATCTGGTCCAATGGAACATGACGCCACGTTATGTTAGCCGTGGGAAAACCGCATGTTCACATCAAACGGTCTTCGACGTTTCGCCGTGCTGTTGACGGTCGCTTCCTCGATGGGGGGGCAGGCTTGGGGGGACGATGCGGTTGCAGCGCAGTCGCCACGTATCGACTTTGCCCGCGATGTCCGGCCGATCTTTGCCGAACATTGCATGGCCTGTCACGGTGAGAAGGTGCAGGAAGCGGAATTTAGCGTCGACACGAAACAGCTTTTCCTGCGTGGCGGCGATTCCGGCAAAGTGATCGAGCCCGGCAATAGCGACGATAGTTTGCTACTGGCCCGAATCATCGGAGACGAACAAGGGGATCGCATGCCGTTGGACGCCGATCGGCTGACCGCAGCGCAGGTCGCGACCATTCGTGCCTGGATCGACCAGGGCGCCGATTGGCCGGACGATGCGGATTCCGGCACGATTCAGCATTGGGCGTTTGAAAAACCGCAACGCCTGGAACCTCCGGTGGGGAATGACAAAGATTGGCCGCGCAATCCAATCGATGCGTTTGTGTTGGCTAAATTAGAAGCGAACAACCTGCAGCCTTCGCCAGCGGCCAGCAAGGAACAATTGCTGCGACGCGTTTCGCTGGATCTGATCGGCTTGCCGCCGACAATTGCCGAGATCGATGCGTTTTTGGCCGACGACAGTCCCGAGGCTTACGACAAAGTCGTCGACCGGTTGTTGGCGTCGCCACAATACGGCGAGCGTTGGGCGCTGCCCTGGTTGGATGCGGCGCGGTTCGCCGATAGCAACGGGTATCAACGCGACGGGCGGCGTGAGGCATGGTCGTATCGAGATTGGGTAATTCGCGCGCTGAACGACAATATGCCGTTTGATCAATTCACGATCGAACAAATCGCCGGCGACTTGCTCCCAAATGCGACGCTGCCGCAACGCATCGCCAGCGGGTTTCATCGCAATACGATGGCCAATGTCGAGGCGGGGACTGATGTTGAGGAACAACGCGTGTTGTCGGTTTTTGATCGCGTGAACACAACCGGCACGGTGTGGTTGGGGATCACAATCCAGTGCGCTCAATGCCACGACCACAAATATGACCCGATCTCGCAAGCGGACTATTACCGGCTGTTCGCGTTTTTCAACAATACCGAGGCAGAGATCGAGGTCGACAAACGCAATCGCGACTTCGTGGGCCCAAAAATGGAACTGCCCGAACCGCAACAGAAAACGGCACAGCGACGTTTGATCGAAGCCGAATGGAAGGCGGCCAATGAATCGCTCAAGGTCCTCAAATCGCAACTCGTCAAAAACCTTGGGGCTTGGGAAACCGACCTGCCGCACCTGGAGTCTAGCGAGGATAAATTTCCACAGAACATTCGCGAGATCTTGACCCTAGCTGCGGAGAAACGGGATTCTAAACAGCAAAAACAACTGACGGAGTTTTACCTGCGGCAGTTCGCCTCTTATCAAAAACTGGCCGATCGTCAGCAGGAATTGAAGTCGCAATCCGCAGAACTGGCGGTGGAGACGACGTTGGTGATGGCAGAGCAGGATCAACCGCGGATGACACACGTCTTCAATCGCGGTGATTTTCTCAATCCCGGAGAAGCGGTCCAACCAGGCACGCCGTCGGTGCTGCATCCCTTCACGGCCTCCGCCGAACCCAACCGTTTGGACTTGGCCCGCTGGTTGGTGGATCAAGACAATCCGCTCATCGCCCGCGTGACGGTGAATCGGTTTTGGGCGGAGTTTTTCGGGCAGGGGCTGGTCAATACGCCCGAGGATTTTGGCACGCAAGGCAGCCGTCCCACGCATTCGCAATTGCTTGACTGGCTGGCAACGGAATTCATGGACAGCGGTTGGAAAGTGAAGGCGATGCACCGCCTCATCGCTACGTCCGCCACATATCGTCAAGCCTCAAAAATCACTCCCCCACTGTTAGAGCAGGACCCGTACAATCGACTGTACGCGCGGGGGCCACGTTTTCGCATGCGGGCGGAATTGATTCGTGACAACGCGCTGGCGGTCTCCGGATTGCTCAGCGACAAGATGCATGGTCCGCCGGTCTTTCCACGACAACCGGAGGGGATTTGGAATCACATCGGCCGCACGAGCAATTTGTGGAAAACCAGCACGGGCGAAGATCTGTACCGCCGCGGCGTGTATGTCTATTGGCGACGAACCGTCCCCTATCCCAGTTTCGTCAACTTCGACGCTCCCAGTCGTGAAGCGTGCGTGGTCCAGCGGAGTCGTTCTAATACGCCGCTGCAAGCGTTGACGCTGATGAATGATCCGGTGTTTGTCGAAGCAGCGGCGGCGCTGTCGCGCCGGTTGCTGACTGAACATCCGGAGGCTTCTCCCACCCAGCGCGTTGATTACGCGTTTCGTCTAGCGACCGGTCGTCGACCCCATGCAGCGGAAACGGCGATCCTTACGGAGCGGTATGAACGGGAATTGGCCCGTTATCAACAAGATGCAGCCGCAGCTGAGAAGATGGCCGACAGCTGGATTGCCGACGAAAAAATCGATCCCGCCGAATTCGCTGCGTGGCTGCATGTTGCCAACATTCTGTTGAATCTGGACGAAGTCATCACCAAGGGCTAACGGCAAAATATTTTCGAGCATGCACGACCTATTCCAACATTACGCCACAGCCCTGCGTCGCCGTGAGTTCCTACGGCGGTCGGGGATTGGTATTGGATCGATCGCGCTTTCCGGCTTGCTCGAACAAGAACAGGCACAGGCAAAATCGCCGGCCACCCCGCAGCCACATTTTCCGGCAACCGCGAAAAGCTTGATCTATCTGCACATGGTCGGTGCGCCGTCGCAGCTGGAATTGTTCGACGACAAACCGGTGTTGCGTAAACATCACGGCCAGCAATGTCCGCAGGAGTTGTTGGAAGGGCAGCGGTTCGCGTTTTTACAAAAGGATCCCAAACTGCTTGGCAGTAATTTCAAATTCAAAAAATGGGGCGAGTCGGGGTTGGAGATTTCCGAACTGTTACCGCACTTGGGGAGCGTGGCCGATGAAGTCTCGGTGATCAAAACCTTGAAGACGGAAGAGTTCAATCATGGCCCGGCACAGGTCTATCTGCATACCGGGTTTGGCCAACAGGGGCGGCCAAGTCTGGGGTCGTGGTTGACGTACGGATTGGGGAGCGAGAGCAGCGAATTGCCGGCGTTTGTGGTGTTGGTCACGGGGCTCACGCCCGGCGGTGGGACGTCGCTGTGGGGGAGCGGATTTTTGCCGTCGGTGCATCAAGGCGTGCAGTTTCGCACCAAGGGCGACCCGGTGTTGTTTGTCTCCAATCCCGAGGGAATTGACACAGCAGCGCGGCGGCGGATTGTGGACGACATTCGTCGCCTCAACGAATTGCAATTGGCCGAAACGGGCGATCCGGAAATCGCTACGCGGATCGCATCGTACGAAATGGCATTTCGTATGCAAACCAGCGTTCCGGAGCTGATGGACATCACCGGCGAACCAAAACACATTCAGGAAAGTTACGGCATCAAACCGGGTGCGCCGAGTTTTGCGAACAACTGTTTATTGGCGCGGCGGCTGGTCGAACGGGGCGTGCGGGTGGTGGAGTTGTATGATCAAGGCTGGGACCACCACGGCAACGTCGCCGCAGCTCTGCGGAACAAATGCCAACAGGTCGATCAACCCATTGCCGCTATGATTCGCGATTTACGACAGCGGGGCTTGTTAGATGAAACGTTAATCGTATGGGGCGGCGAATTTGGTCGCACGCCGATGTTGCAAGGGGACGTGAACAAAAAACCGGGCCGCGACCACCACAAGGACGCCTTCACCATGTGGCTGGCCGGCGGGGGCGTGAAAGGGGGGGTGACGGTAGGCAAAACCGACGATTTGGGATACCACGCCGTCGAAGACCCCCGTGACATCCATGATTTGCACGCAACGATTTTGCATTTGATGGGAGTCGACCACGAGCGGTTGACGTTCAAATTCCAAGGCCGCCGCTATCGTTTAACCGACGTCGCTGGCCGGGTCATCGAGCCGCTATTGGGCTGAACCAACCCAAGGTTGTGCGCGGGTCTCCTGACCCCGCACCCAGCCGACCGTAGGTCTCCCAACGTAGGCATGAGGGAACAGGCGTGAGGCTCGCAGACAAAATCAAACGAGCCCCCAACCCTAGCT
Organism: Symmachiella macrocystis; assembly: GCF_007860075.1. Lineage (NCBI taxonomy): Bacteria > Pseudomonadati > Planctomycetota > Planctomycetia > Planctomycetales > Planctomycetaceae > Symmachiella > Symmachiella macrocystis. The sequence continues at coordinate 107,686 of NZ_SJPP01000003.1, read as the reverse complement.
TCCCCCCACTCTTTTCTGGCCACCGGCCACTCCCCGCCTTTATAGTGCGCGGGCCTCCCAACCTCGCACCCAAGCGATGTGAGTATGCCGGTCCATTCACTCCTCCGTCGTTATTTCATGGTTTTGAGGATCCTGAGATTGCCGGAGACCCGCGTGAAACGCGTGTGGAGTTGTGCTTTGCGGACTTCATCCTTAGTCTTGTCCGCCTGATTCATTTCAAGTTTCAAAGCGTTCAACTCCGCCTCCAGCGACTCTCGCAGAATTTCAGCGATGGTCTGCATTGTTTTTAAGCGTTCCCGCATCGAGGCCAGTTTTTCGGCGGCTTTCTCATACTCCGCTTGTGAGACGACACCCTTCTCATTGAGCTTTTGAACGCGTTCATAGGTGCGTTTAGCCGAGTCAAGTTCGCTGTGCGTTTGAGAATAATCGGTCGCCAGTTTGATCACATCGTGATGCGTGGAGGGCAGCCGGCTGTCGGGGATTGGTTCGATTTTCTTTTGCGTTGTGGGTACTTGGGGAGTGCGAGGAATCGGTACAGGTGTCTGCCGCGCCGAAGGGCGGGGAGCATTGTATGTCGGTGCATCTGACTGTGACGGTGCATACGGTTGCACGTTTTTGGGATTATCAGTGGGGACCTGCGGGTCTTGTGGATAAGTGTCCTTTTCCGGCACGACGACTTCCTTTTCAACAATGCGGGTCTCGTAGACCGTCCGTCCGTCAGGTGTTGTGCGTGCGACCCTAACCGGCACGCGTTTGATCACGGTGCGGGTCCTCTGTTTGGGCGGCGTGGCGCCGGTTTGTGGCTTCTGCGTTTGGGCGTACCAACTATCATCTGCGGCCGGTTTTCCGGTTCGAGATGGGGTTTTTGGCGTCCCGTACCAATACCTCGACAAATTTGAGGTGCTACGTTGCTTTTGGAGTTCCTGGTCGAGCTTGGCGAGTTCGTTGAATTCTTTTTTCAGGTCATTTGTTCTTACTGCCAGCGAATCGTTTTGTTCGTTCAAAATTCGCCACACATCCCCCCACGATTTCACCTCCTCACCTGAGCGATTAGAGAGTTTTATTTTTTTTCGGACAGTATCCGGTGCTTCCTCGTCTGGGTTAAAGTCGGCGGTGATAGTATCGACTTGTTCTATTAACTCACGAAGTTCAGTTTCCATCTTTGCCAATTGTGGCTCCAACTCCAAGACTGTTAATGCGGCAGACACTGCTTCGTCGAGTTTGCCCATCGATTCGAACATGCTGCGAATCGAGTCGCCGCGATTATCGGAAAGCATCAGGATTTTTTGGACAATTGCCATCTCCGCATCATCGACGGGTCGGTTGAGGACGTTTTTGTAAAGTCGCTCGATCAGAACGATATCCGAAATGTTTTCGTCGGTCAGCAACTTGCGGATTTCCTTTTCCTTGTCCGTCGCTCGTCGGTTGATCAATTGCAGCCGCATGATTAAGACGTCACGGTATTTCGATTTGATAAGTGACAAAAGGAATTCGGGGGTCCGTTGACTTGAAACTCGTCCTCCGCCAAACGAAATCCGACGGTTTGATCTTCCGGAGGATTCATCGTCATCGTCCTCTGTGCGCCCACTAACACCGAAAACTTTGCGTACGCGGTCGTCTACGTGTTTGGCTGGAGTGGTATCTGTATCCGGAGTCGCTTCGACGGTTTCGGATTGCTTCTCGCCGACGTCCGGGGCATCCACAGTGACCGGCGTTTGGGGATTTGCCGGTTTGGCTTGGGTCTCCGGGGCCGCTTCGACCGTCTCAGATGGCTTGTCACCGTCATCCGGTTCCGCTTGAACCAGGCGCACCCCCAGCGTACTGCTGAGTAGGATCACCGCCGCGGCGGCGGTCAGTGTGGTGAGCAATCTCCAGCGGCGGGTGCAGGTGGTCATGAGTGGGGTTTGGCGACGGACGAGCATTTCCATTCTCCTGTAAAATTGGGTGGGCGAGCTAAATATTCCAACCGTTCCGACGTGGGCCATCCCCCGCCGACCTTGTTCTTTGACTAAAGCGATCAGTTCTCCCGCATAGGCGGTCGTGGACGAATGGCCCGCTGCCCAATCGTCGGCGACCAGTTCAGCGGCTAAATAGGTGCGGCTGCGGATCCACCAGTACAGCGGATGGACGTACAGCAAGGGCAGGGCGATGTTGAATAGCACGCGGCCCCGTTGGTCTCCCTGCTGAAGGTGGGCCAATTCGTGCAGCAGAATCTGCCGCAATTGGTCCGCGCGGCTTTCCTCACAACATTCCAACGGCAACACTATTGTCGGCCGCCACCATCCGCACGAAAACGCGCGGCGGCATTTTGAGGAAACCAACAAACGCGGCAGCGGGTCGCTAGATAGTGAGGTATACAGATCCCGCAACCAGCCGTGCGGCGAAATTGCTTGCCGTGTGAGGCGAAACAACAGCAACCATCCCAGCACAACCCATGCAATACAAAGTGCCGCGCCGCCCAGATAGAGAGCTGCAACGATTTGCCGCCACGAAAACCCTTCGGCCGCGAGCGCCGCGCCGGGGGATGATGGTGCAATCATCGGTGTCGCCACGACGGCAACGTTTGCCTCGAATGTTGGTGGTGAATCGTTCAGCGGGAGATCGCCGTCGACCAGGGGAAGCACCGGCTGTTCGGCATCGAGCTGCGCCAACTGCTCAAGAATCTCCGCTGTTTCATGAATCCGAGCGTCCTCCTCGGCCAATCGGTCTTGCGCGATGGCTTCCGGGACGGGGGGGGCGGCAATCGGAACTTGATCTAGAATTTGTGTCGCAACCGGCGGCACTGGTGTTTGCGGGAGCAATTCGTTCGTCGAGAAGCGCGGCAAGGGAATGCAGGCGATGAGCATCCAGGCCATGACCGCCACAATTGTCAATTCGCCGGCGCGTTGCCGATTGATCGGCGCGCGATGCAGCAAGAGGGCTACGCCGCCGACAACCAATAACGCCGATGCACCGGTGATCAACATGCCGCCGTGGCTCTCCAGAAAATGCAAGGTCTCGTTCACGATCGTTCCCCTTTCAGCGAATTCTGGTTGGCGTTTTGTTTGGCCGTCTGCAGCAACTCTTCCAAGCGAGCGATTTCCGCTGTGGTCGGCTGCTGGGCGGAGATGACCGATTGCACCATCTGGTCGATGGCACCGTCGAAGACACGGTCCAGCAGATTGGTCGCCAAGTTGCGATTTGTCTGGTCGCGTTTGACCAGCGGGCGGTAAATGAACGAGCGGCCTGCGACGCGATGGGTGACGAGTTGCTTCTCTTCCATCGTCCGCAAAAACGCCTGGACGGTGTTTTGCACGATGGGAGCCGACCGGCTCATCTCCTCGTAAACCGCGCGGACGGTCGCTTCGCCGCGGACCCAAAGGATTTTAAGGATTTCCAGTTCCCGCTCCGTAGGTGTTCGATGGTCGACCATGCCGATGGTCCTCTCCTGGATGGCAGTCTTGCTAAGCTTACTTGGCTAAGCTTAACCGGGTTGTTGTGGTTTGCAAGACCAATATCAAGAGATCTCGCGAAAAAATCGGATTCGGGATAAGATCCCCGCCATGTGGAAACAACTGTCAATTTGTGGCGTAGTGGCTGCCATTGCGGCGACGTTATTCGTGCAATCCAGCGAGCAAGGCTGTGGAGTCTTGCGCGGGCATTCGCACGAGGTATTCACATTGGCATTCGCCCCCGGCGGCAAGACGTTGGCCTCGGGCAGCGGCGATTTCCACCTAGATCCCGAAACCAAACAGTTACGCGAATATGGTGAGTTGAAGTTCTGGGACATGGACGTACGGACCGAAATGGCAGCCATCGAGTCCGCTGCCCGATTTTGGGCAGTGGCGTTTTCACCCGATGGCAAATTGGCCGTCACCGGCGGCGGTGTGCAAGGCCAACGGGCGGGGGTGATTCAGGTGTGGGATTGGCAAAACAAAAAACAACTTACTGCTGTCACACAAGATTGGTTAGTGCAGTCGTTGGCCATTTCGCCTGACGGCAAGCGACTGGCAACGGTCAGTTACGGTACGCAAGCGATATTGTGGGATTTACCCGGCTTAGAAAATCCGGTGGTGCTCGAAGGGCACACCGACGACGTCAAAACGGTCGCGTTTTCTCCCAACGGTTGGTCAGTGGCGACGGGGAGTTGGGATGGGACGGTGAAACTGTGGGACGTCGAAACGGCACGTTGCACCTCCACGCTCCAACTCGATGGGACTGCGCGTTCGGTTTCCACGGTCGCGTTTTCGCCCGATGGAGAAACGATCGCTGCCGGCTGTGGGACCATCGATCAACGCAATGCCCAGCACTGCTCAGCGGTGACCTGTTGGGAGCTCGCCACCGGTACAAAAACCGTTTCGCTGCCGCACAACGATTACGTCACATCGCTGGTCTTTTCGCCCGATCATCGCACATTGATCTCGGGCAGTCGCGACGGTGTTGTTCGACTGTGGGATTATCGCACGGGAACAGAATTAAGGACGATTTCACATGCAGGGCCGATCGGAGCGATCGCGATTTCAAGCGACGCAAAACTCCTGGCGACCGCCGGCCGCGAACGAGAATGCGCGATTCGGTTGTGGAATTTGGAGCGTCTTGTTGGCGAAGTTCGCGCGACGGCGCCCGTTGCAATGCTGACAACTGGCAATAGCAAACGCCGTTAATGCGATCAGCGCCAAGTTGAGTGAAACTCACCCGTTCACTAGCTCCGGTGAGTAGGGTGGATTCTCTATTGTAGAGCGAATACCCTCACCCCGGGCCTCTCCCAGAGGCAGAGGGAGGAGTCTGTCCTCCCAATCCCCAAGTCCACTTGCTGCCGCAGCGACCAACGGGAGCGGCCTATGCAAGCTCGAGCGGAAGCTCGCACCAAGCGGCAATGCCGCCTAGGCCCAGAATTTGTCGCCGTGCCAGTTCATGGGGGGGCAGGTTTCGACTTCGATGTCGCCGTTGACGGTGGTTTGGCAGGCGAGTCGCATTTCTTCTTCGTGGCCGATTTTGGCCATGGCCATCAACGGGTTGTGCAGCGGTGTCATTCGCTCCAGGATGCCCTCTTTGCTCGTGTTCTCCATCCCCTTTTTGATCAACACGCGGCAGGAACCACAAACGGAGAGTCCGTGGCAATTGAGCAGCGCGTGTTTGTGAACTCCGGGATAGAGTTCGACGCCGGCCTTCAAGGCTTCTTTGCGCAAGTTAGAACCGGCGGGGACTTCGAGAGTCCGTTTTTCTTTGATGAATTTGATCGTGGGCATCGGGAGATTTCTTCCGCTGACGGCGGTGTCGGTTGGAACTTACGTGTCGAAATGGTGCAGAAACCATTCTCCACAGCTTCATGCTTCCCGATGATAAATAGTCGCCGCCGCAAATTCCAGTGAAGCCGTCACAGGGAGCGCACATTCTTTAGAGGCCGTTATTTCGTTTCGAGTTCCGCCTTGGGAGCAATCTTGCGGGTCACCTCGCCTTGGCGGGCTTTGAGGTCGAAAAGTCCAAATATTTCCGACGCATTCAGGCTCAGCGAGGCGATGGTGCTATCCCCATCGCCCAGCACACGGGCAAAAATCTGCCGTTTTTCATTGAGCACGCGGTCGATTCGCTCTTCGATCGTGTTGTTGCAAATGAATTTGGTGACAATCACCTGACTTTTTTGACCGACACGGTGCGCCCGGTTGATCGCCTGGTCCTCGACCGCAGGATTCCACCAGCGGTCGTAGAGAAACACGTATCCTGCGAATTGCAGGTTCAAGCCCACTGCACCGGTCCCGTAGCTCATGAGCAACAACGGGCAATTGGGATCCTCTTTGAATTGGCTGAGGATGGGCTCCCGTTTTTTTGTGGGGACTTTGCCGTGATAGACCAACGGATTGAAGCGCTTTAGCTTTTCGTCGAGCCAGTCGATGCACTTCGTCCATTGACTGAACAAAATGGCTTTGCCGCCGGAATTAGAGATTTCTTCCATGTCGGCTTCTAAGCGATCTAGTTTTGCGCTATCGCCGGTGAGCGGATCGAAATTGGTGATTTGTTTCAGTCGCAACACCAATTCGAAAACGTGTTGGACGGAAATCGATTCTCCCATTTCGTTGAGTTGGATCACGCCGTCACGTTCGGCCGTGTCGTAGGCGTGTTGTTGTGCGGGGTTGAGATCCAGATGGGCATCGCGATCCAGGCGGGGAGGCAGATCGGACATCACGAGGTCTTTGGTCCGCCGGAGGATATAATGATCCGCCAGTTGGGTCAGCCCCTTCATGTCAGGGTTACTGCGGGGCGGGATGACCTCCATGAATTCAAACAGCGATGCCAATTCCTCAGGCCGGTTTTCAATCGGGGTGCCGGTCAGCGTCCAACTGCGGCGGCGAGGGATGCTGCGGATCATCGCTGCCGTGCGTGAGTCGCGGTTTTTAATCCGCTGCGCTTCATCCAAAATGACGAGGTCATACTTGGGCGGGTCATCACCGAACGCTTCGAAGTCGCGGACAACGACTTCGTAATTGGCCAACAGAATCGGAACGCCGGGCATGTTCCAGAGCATGTTGCGGCGGGCGGAGTCCCCTTCCAACGTGGTGATGGGCAGTTCCTCGGCCCACAATTTAAATTCACGCTGCCAGTTGGGAATCAGCGGCTTGGGGCAGACCAACAGCACGCGGCGCACTTGTCCACTGCGGAGCAACAGTCGAATCGCAGTGATGGTTTGCATGGTTTTGCCCAGCCCCATCTCGTCGGCCAACAGTGCCGCCTTCTGCGAGAACATCCATCCGATTCCCTCGTATTGGTAGGGGAACGGCTCAAACGGCATGATCAATTCCTGCCCGGCCAACCAGGTTTCCAGTGGCGGTTGCAGGACGTAGAACAATCGGTCTTCGAGCGAGAGTGCGTCGCTGGGAGGTTTGATGCGTGTCGATTTTGGTTTTTCGCGTTCCGAACCGCCCTGCGCCTTGGGGGGCTTGATACGTTTGAGGTTCTCGGATTCCTCGGGGGATTTCGGCGGGGGGAGAAACTCCATGCCGTCGGGAAACGTCAGCTTCGTCGTTCGCACGCCGCTTGAAGTGGGCCGCCAACGGGGGCTGAAGGTGACACGCCCCAGGAGCGGAACGTTTTCACATTCCATCTTCGGGGTCCGCCGCAGCGCGCCGTTGAGCCCTGAGGCGAAGACATTGGCGGCGAGGTCCAGCGGCATGGTGGTGATCTGCGGCGCAGCGATAGCCGAGTGCGCATCGTGTTTCGCGTCGATGCGCAGGATCCCGTCAGCACCCGCCGGCGCAGGACGAATGATCGACGTGGATGGAGTGGGCGATTCAGGGGGCGGCGATGTATTCGGCAACGCTTCCCATGTCTTGACATCCGTTTCAGGCATTGGGGGTTGGGGCGTTGAGGGATTCACGCTGCAGCTGTGCCTCCGGTCGCTTGACGGAGCGCTTCTTCGACGCGCTCGAATGGTTCCAGCAGATCGACATCATCAGGCAATGCGGTCAGTTTGTTTTCCAATTGATTGCGGTCGCTGCCATAATCGGCGTGCGTGATCAAGGTTTGTCGCCCGAAGGCAAAACCGGTTTTTGCGGACTCGTGGTCGTGCACAACGACCATGGCTAGACACGCGGTGATGTGTTCGCGAAGTTCAAGCAGTGCCGCTTCGGTGACAAACACGATATGGGGTTTCACGCCTGCTTTTTCCAGCAACGTTTTTCCGATAAGTTCTGCCAAAACAAACGGCTGCAACGTCGGCCCGTAGAGCACTTCCTGTGTGCGATTGGGTTTGACGGGGTTGGTGCATTGGAATTCCAAGGGGCGGCCCAGATGGTTCGTCACCAGCAGGCCTCCCATGAAGCCTTGTTGCGGCACTTGGATGGCTGTCAAAAAACCCAGCCGCAGTTTGTCCTGCCGTTCGGCTGCCGTCATGAATGGTTATCCTTGGTTGTCATGCAGTGTCAGAAAATCTTGGTCTACAGCTCCGTCACTTTGCTAACTGCTGCCGGGACGCACCGTTATCCCAAAACCGGTTGTCAATCATTCCGGTATGGAAGTCATCGTCGTCGCCAGGATGCCGACTTGAGGAGTTGTCGGAGTTGTGAGATGACACGGGCGGTCAACGCACGCGATGCGTGGTTTAAGAGGGGGGATTTGCGTCACCAGTGGCGTCGTTGTCGGGAGGTGTTAGCGGCGTCAAAGTAGGGGTTTCATTTGGGGACGCTTGATCTTCGTCCACCCAGGGCAACAATTCGTCACTTGGATCTTCTTCGAGATAGACTTCGTGAAACGGATTGGCGTCGACGCTACGGCGCAGCAGGAAATAAATCATGGTTGCAGCGCTCCAGAAATAACTGTGCGCAAATGAGACGACGAAGGTTTCTAACACGCTCACCCAGCTCGCCGCAAGTTTGTTTTGCAGGATGTTGCTGGAACCCATGCCCCAAGCAACTCCCCAGTCGGCCATATACGCTGCGAAACCAGCGAGATGGAAGACAAGAAATGTCGCCACAGCCCCGCCTAGGACAGCGATCGCAACCAGCAGAACGTAATACACCGGTTTGGCGAAGACATAGCCGTAAGCACGCGTTAATCCATCGGGAGCATCGCTCCCCTCGACGCTAATAGTGGCAAACATTAACGGCCAGCCGATCGCCAGCCCGACCAACGTCAAAGCCATCAAAAACCCAAGTAGCAATACGATGCCCCAACAAGCGCCCACGATCCATGGACCGGCGGTGGGAATTCGCCCCACAAGTCCGGCGAGCAAGCAGAGTCCCCACAACACGCCGATGCCGCTCAAGGGAATTAAGGGGGAAGAGAAATACGATAAAAACCGGCGGACCGAAAACTTGAGAGCGTCCATGAGACTCGTATTGCGATCCGTGCCGATTTGCACTGCAGCAATGCGAGTGATCGCACCGGCAAAGACTGCCCAGACAGCTAACGTCCATAACAATTGAGTCCACGACAATGCCAGTTGCGACCATGACGCATCGAAGCGAAAGAGAATTTGCACTGGCCGCACGACCGTGTCCAGCGGACTCAATACGCGGGTCCAAGATCTCCAATCAGCGCCGAACGGCTTACCGAATGCAGCAGCTTGTTGCGCTGGGGTCAGCTCGGTGGGATCGGCTGATCCGAACGTGAAAATTTTCGACTGGGGATGAATGGCTTCGGGGGTGGCGAAGGGCAATTTGAGGATGCACCAATTTCCGCCCCATAGCAGTAGCAGGGCAGCGACGGCTAACAGTAGCTTTTGCAAATCCACGGCCATCCGAAAGATCTCAGACATGCGCAGCCAAGGGCAGAGCTGTCGAAAATGGACCGCGTTGACGGACACGCTAGTAGACTGCGGAATCGTCGGTGGATCCGAAGACGTGGGGGCGGGCACAACTAAACCTTCGGGAATGAGTGGGATGAGTCGTTGAGAAGCATCAGCTTGAGATTAAACTTTGTTCCCCGCTCGGCGACAAGCCCGCTTGTCGAGTTCGGCCAACTCCTGAGCCATCTTCCGGAACGTCTCACTCCAGGCTGCATCTGTTTCGCGACGAAACAGTCGCAAGGATTCGTACCAATAACTGCACGTCCCGGTTGTCCCCCAGCGCCAATCGGCGGAATGGGGGAGAGCCACCCAAGTGGGGACTCCCAGTCCGCCCGCCATGTGTACGGTGGAATTATCGACGGAGATTACCAAATCGAGTGCGGCGATTTGTGCGGCGAAATTGTCGAGATCCACAAGGGGGTTCGCGTCGTCCCAGTCGTGCACGACGAAGCCGTATTGTTGCCGTAATCTTTCCAGTTCGTCACGGCAATCGCCGTATTGCAAATTGATGAAGGCAATGTCGCGTTGCACCAATAACGGTTGCCATTGCGACAACGTCGTGGAGCGCCGCTGCCGATCATCTGCCGCTGCCCCACCCCGCCATGAGATGCCCACACAGAATTTGGCATTCAATTGCGCAAACCGATCACTCCAGTTGCGGACCTGAGCAGCATCGGGTTGCAGGAAGGCGGCCGATGCAGGGCCGTTTCCCAGGCTCGTGGCTGAATAGCGCGGCAATTCACCGGCCGCCGTCTGGAAATCAACCGGGCCGATACGACCGCTGGCGAGAAATGACTCAGCATCGCGTGTGGCAATGACCGTCGTACCGGGGAACGAGCGCGCGAACAATTCTACTAACCGGGATTCACAAACCAGCACGCAGGCCTTTGCCTGGCCAATGATCTCGGCATAGCACGAGGCCAACATCAGTTCGTCACCAACGCCTTGTTCGCCATAGACCAGCAATGTCTTTCCACCTAACGCTTCCCCTTTCCATTCGGGGATGGACAATTGGGGTCTTCTCGCGCCGCTGCGCTGCCAGCGCCACTGGTAGTCAGGCCAGGCAGCGTCGGATTGGCCGCAGCGAAAATTCGCCAGCGCGCGGTTGTAATGTGCCTCGACGTGTTGCGGGTTCAGCGAGATACATGTGCCAAAACTGGCGGCAGCTTCATCGTCGTGATTCAGTGCGTACAGGGCGGTCCCCAGATTATTGTGTCCCTCTGCAAAATTGGGCGACAGATTGACGGCTTGTTGAAAAAACGCGCGGGCTCGTTCGGCCGCGCCACGACGCAGCGCGATCTGCCCTCCGTTGGAGAGCGTGGGGACATGGCAGGGATCGATGATCAAAGCAGCGCGGCAGGATTGTTCGGCATCGTCGAGTTGTCCCACTGTGAGATAGGCATGCGCCAAATTGCTCAGTACATCGGCTGATCTGGGGAGACCGCGACGCGCGTTGCGAAACGCTTCGATGGCCGCCTCAGGATCGCCAAGTTTATTGAGCGCCAAGCCGAGATTGTTAGCCGCTTGAGGAAACTCGGGATTGATTTCCAAGCCGGCGCGAAAGCAATCCGCTGCCTCGCTGTTTCGTTCATCGGCCAGTAATAGCAAGCCCAGGCCGTTCCAGATGGCACCGTTCGGAGTCGCATTGTCTAGCGCTGCCCGGTAGGTCGTTTCGGCGTCCGCGGCTTGTCCCAGTTTCTCATAGACAGCGGCCAATTCGGTATAACTTTCGACGGACTGAGGCGCCAACTCCGTGGCTCGTTGAAACGATACGGCGGAATTCGAGAAATCTCCCATCGCTTTGCGGACGCGCCCCAAACTGTGGTGCGCGAAGGCGAAACCGGGATGATGCTCTAAGGCAGTCTGCAGCGACTGTGCCGCGTCGTCGAGTCGTCCGTCCTGAATGGCAATGTGAGCCAAACCAACAAGGGCGGTCGGATGCACCGGCGCAAATTTTAGGATGCGGCGGTAATCGGCGGCGGCATCATGCACGCGGCCATTGATATGCAATAGCTTGGCCCGCCCGAGATGTCCGTTGAGATGTTGGGCATCAATTCGAATCACTTCGCCATAATGCGCCAAGGCTTCGACAGTCCGGCCCTGGGTTTCGCAGGTTTGCGCCAACTGAAATCGCACATCGGCATTGCGAGGAGCAGTGGCCGACGTTTCAAGATAACTGTTTTCGGTAGCTGTATGTTGTTCATCGCGCTTCGGCTGCGTTGCCTGCGAGAATGGTGGGGTTCCGCTGTCCATGATCCATCCCAAAAGTACATATGGCCCAGATATCACCCGCGTCGATCGTCGGGGTTGGTTGGCGAGACCACTCTTTAACAAGAATCGGCTTTTTTAGGCACCTCAAAAAACTCGAGCCGGCAACCATGGTTTGATTTCTCGGCTGTGCGTACTGCTTATTAGGGCCCGCGTTTTGAGATGCGGCGGCGAGTGGCTTCGTCTATTCGATTTTTACGTAGTTTGCTAATATCTATCCCCTTCAAATGATTATCTCTTACAAGTCGTTTCAGAACCCTTTGATGCGTTCAGCTGAGACAGAACTGTATGTTTCTGAAATCAGCACAACTGGGTTTTGTAATTCATAGTCGTCTCGTATCTCCTTCTACAGGAGTTGTCGCGCCCGTGGCGGTCCGATTGCAGACCGATGGAATGTCTCGCAAGCTGTTTACACAACAGCTGGGTGGTTGGCGCTGCGCGCTGGTGGCGTGGATGATCATTGGGTTGGGCGGTTGTCGTTGGATGCACAATCTGGTGCCGGGCAATCAGGCGCGCGAATCACAAACTGCTGCGGCTGATATGTCGCGTTCGACACACGGCGACGGAACGGCGAATCGTGCGTCGATGCATGCGGACAATCCCGACGCCTACGTCCGTTCGGCAGAAAAGGCTATGCAGCAAGAGCAATACGCCGAGGCAGAGCGACACGTTGCCCGTGCTTTGGAATTAAACCCGAACAGTGGGCCGGCCTGGGCGCTCAAAGGGCAACTCGAAGAACACTCGGGGCAGGATGCGGAAGCCATCAGTGCCTATCATCGTGCGGTGTCGTGCGACGTGCAGAATTCGGAGGCGGCGTTGCGTTTGGCAGCGATTCAGATCGACCACGGCCGCGCAGCCCGTTCGGCGCCGGTACTGCGACAGGTCATCCATTGCCCCATGTCGTCCGAGGAACAAAAGTCGCGCGCACAATGGTTGTTGGGTGTGGCCTACGTACGGACGGCCCGTTGGAAGCAGGCGATACCTGCGCTGGATGCGGGAGCGCGGACGCGCGACATGTCTTCCGATGATTGGTATCTCGTCGCGATGGCGAGATTTCGAGCAAGCGATTTCACCGGTGCGCGCCGTGATATTGAAAGACAATTGGCATTGCATCCCGGGCACAACGGGTTTGCATCGCTGTTGGACGATTTGAACTATACGGAATCAAGGCGCGGGGAAATCCTTCCGGCTACCAATTTCGAGGTGCCGGAAGAATCGCCCGCGATATCCTCGCCCCCGCTCTCGCCATGAAGTAAGCAGGGGGTGCAGCGCTATTTAACCCGTTTCAGCACATACTTGCGGGTTGGAGGAACATTGGCGGCGAAAATTTGCTCCTCAATCTCCTGAGCGGCCTTTTCGTGGGCCACCACTCGTTCTTCCATTCCGGCGACCTTGGCTTCGATCCCGGCAACCAGTTTGGCCAGTTTTTCATTATCCGGATCGGCCTTCAACGCGCGTTGTTGACGATCCAGTTGTTGAAACTTGCTCCATTCTCCGCGCAATGAGCGGACGGGGCCTTCGTTGCGTTTTTTGTTCAACATGGCGACTTTCAGTGCCTGTTGATATTGCGGTGTCTTGTCATTGGCTTGCAATTCAATGTGCCGCGCCAGTCCTTGACTGCGATAGCTGCCGACGACTTCCCCATCGATCGACAATTCATATTTCCCCGGCGGGAGTCCATGGACAGACAAGGCTTCGCGGCTCATGCGGTGTCCCAATTTGAGCAGTTTGACGGCGACTTCTGCGTCGGTAGGCAGCACCCAGGGTAGACTTTTGGCCGTCCACTCAAAGGAGAGCGTATCGTCGGCGAACTCGAGATTGGCGACTTCGCCCCCGGCCGCTCTGGCCTTGGCTTTGCCTTTGGGATTGATAGTGATGTTGATGTTGGAAACGCCCTTTTTCGCGTTCATGTCACTCAGAATCGCATAGGCCATCACCAATTGTCCCGCTGGGCCGGGATGAACGGCGTCGGGGATCATGGTGAAGTTGGGATCCGTGTCGCGCTGCTGCAACGTGAGGTGATTCAGCGGGCTCCACATATCCACAAATCCGTCGCCATTTTTGACAGCAATTTCGCGCAACCATGTGCCGTAATAAGCGAGCACCGAGTTGTACAATTCCAACCGTTCCGCCGGCGTGGCTTCGAGACGTTTGGGATTGAGTCGGACGGCGCGGGAATCAAACATGGTGGGGGTCATGAGGATCGGCGTCGCACCGGCATCGCGAATTCGCTGGACGACCTCTTGCATGTCTTTGCGGTAGGTCTGGAAAATCTCTTCGTTGTAGGGGACGTATCTTCCGTCGTTCATACCGAGCAATACGGTCACGTATTTGGGTTTGTAAGCGGCGACATCCCGGTCAAAACGGGCCAACGCATCGAGGGCTTTTGCTCCTCCCACGCCGGCATTGTGAAAATTGATTCGCAGCTTGGGGTAACGGGTGTAGAAATAATCCTCGACGTACTGTGTGTACAAACATTGATGCGTGATGCTGTCACCGAGAAATACCAGTGTGTCCCCATCCTGTAGATCGAGCTTCGTCACTGGAGCCGGTAGCTCATCGGCCATTGCCGGAATGCAGGGCGCAAACAGTGCTGCCATCAACATCATCAAAAACAGTCGCGGGAACCGTTTCATAGCTGTCGTCCTCATTGAAGTGGAAATAGTGAAAATTGTTTTCTGAATCCTAGTCGGCTGCCCCGTCGTAAAAACGAGGTTTCTCAATCCTGCAGTCGCTTACGCATGGCATCAATGCCGTCACTATAGACGTCCAAAACGCGCGACCGTTCTTGAGGGTCGGCAAAGTTGGATTGCTTGTCGATTTGTGCGCGGATTTCGGTCATCTCCTGGATCATCCCTTCAGCGACCTGCCGATCCACATACCGCCGACCGTTCCGAACAATGTGGATCGCGCTGGAATGGGCGAAGAGGTCTTTGCCAAACTCGTTTTTGTTCACCGGTTCCGTTAATTCGGCATCCCCTGCCAGAGGCGGAGCCGGTGTTCTGAGGGCCAACCAGCAGGGTTGGGTTTCATCGAGAGACGCATTGAGTCGGGCTACGAAATGGTTATTCTGCCGCTTGGCGGGCGCGGAATCAACCACGTTGCCGTTTTTGATCAATTCCAGACGTTTGAAGTCATGCCGGCCCCAACCACGGGCTTCGATCTTGAGCGGCTTTCCGTTGTCGATGTCGATCGTACTTCCCGGGCCGTGGCCGTTGACAGTCAATTCCAACAGCGGACCGTTGGTGATATACGTTTTACCGGAAGAGAATGCTGCCAACCATTGCGCGGGGGTCACATATTTTCCAGCGGCGACGTAGACGCGGGAGAAGTCGTACATAAACCAATCGGTACCGGTTGAGAATGGCACGTCGATTCCGGCATTCAAGTAGCGGTAGAAACTCTGCTTGTAACTGGAGTGGATGCCGCCATCGAAGATGTTTTGCGCATCAATGCGTCCGGTGGCCCAATTGGCGAGGTCTTCCAGCCCCCAATCGTTGTGGCACCAAACAACTGTCGCCCCATCGCCGCGGGCGGTGTCGATGCCGCGCTGGATGGGCAGGCCATCGGTGCCGAGTTTCATGATTCCCGGACCGATGCTGACCGGTTGGATCAACTCTTTGATGTTCAAGAACATCACGTGGCCATATCCCTCGCCACCGCCGCCGTAATTGTGACGATGTTCTTCGCCGTTGCCGAATCCCGTTCCGGACGCCTTCGACAAACGCGCCAAATCGTCAGCAGTGTAGCTGTTCGAGGTATACTCGTGGTCGGCGCCGGCGCGTTCCAGATAGGAGAGAAACACGATATCCAACCCGTCCGCGCGGGGGATCTCGGTGAGATAGCGGTCCACCTCAGCGCGGCTGAGTTTCATGAGATGCAAATGCGTATTGGCCGAGCGGAACCCGCGGTCGGCGGCATTGTAAAACCGATGCAACGGAATCGAAAGTGTGTGTTTTGTCTTGTCACGCAGGTCGATCTCGATCCGTGTGGTCTCGGTTTCGAGTCCAGAAAACGCCTCGATCGTCAATCGTTGTGCGGGAAGCGCTATCGTTTTCGATTTTGTGAGCACGGCCCAGTGTTGGATCGGCTCCCCCGCTTTTAATCCGAGTCCCCGGGAGAGCAACTCGTTGACGGTAATCACCTCGCCGGTCGCGGTCTTGACCTTGATCTGACCCGCAAGCGGAGCACCGGTTTGCGCGTCGCTCAGCGAAATGTCGAGTGCGCATGTCTGTTCAGCTCGGCGTGCGGCGATGAGAGACACCACGATCATCAACACGCAACTGACGGCAAGCGGAAGCCGCATTCCTATGCTCCTTTTTGACAATTCGATGCTCACGGACCATTAAAAACTTGATAGGTTATCCTAAAGTTCACTAGCAGGACGCACAACGTGCGGCGTAAAATTCCCGTGGCACTCCACGAGATCAATTCACTAGCATTTACTTTCGAAGAAAATGTAAGGATGGCGCGATGGCACAGGCTATGGATGAACTGCAGCAAAAGCAAATTCGGCAAGCAGAGGAATTGTTGTTCTCGGGACCGCAGAAGGTCGGCTTTTGCAAAGAATTGTTTTTCGGGCGTTTCTTCACCGACGCCATCATGCCCTACCCCAAACTCTCCGCCGAACAAAACGCAATCGGAGACAAGGCTGTCGCCGAAGTGCGGGAGTACCTCGAACAACATCTCGACGCGGCTGAAGTTGATCGCAACTCCGACATCCCTCCGGAGGTAATTCGCGGACTGGCTGATGTCGGCGTTTTGGGAATGACCATCGCGCCGGAGTTGGGCGGCCGCGGGTTGTCGCAGCAGAACTATTGTCGCGTGATGGAAGTCATCGGCGGGCATTGCGCCGCTACGGGAGTGTTTGTCAATGCGCACCACTCGATCGGCGTACGCGGTTTGGATTTGTTTGGCACCGAAGAACAGAAGGCGCGGTGGATGAAACCGATGGCGAGCGGAGAGGTCCTGGCCGCCTTTGCGCTCACTGAACCCGAGGCCGGTTCGGATGCTTCGAACGTGCAAACACGGGCGACGCCCGATCCCGAGCGCGGCGGATATGTCATCAACGGCGAGAAACGCTACATCACCAACGGTGCGATCGCCGGTGTTTTAACGGTCATGGCTCGTACTCCCGATCCCGACGAACCGGACGGTAAGGTCACCGCTTTTCTCGTCACCCCCGACATGCCAGGATTTGAGGTGGTCGAAGCGCGGATGGATAAGTGCGGGATTCGCGGCACGGCGACAGCCCGGTTGGCCTTTAAGGACATGTTCGTCCCTGCTGAAAACATGCTTGGAAAAGAAGGCAAAGGGTTGCGATTGGCGCTGACCGTTTTGGATTTCGGCCGCGTGACGTTCGGCGCTTGTTGTACGGGCGGAGCCAAGGCCTGCCTGAAAAAAGCGACCGACTATGCCAACCAACGGCGACAATTCGGGAAGAACATCGGTGAATTCGAGTTGGTGAAGGAAAAAATCGCCGTCGCCGCTGCGGATACTTTTGCTATGGAGAGCGCCGTCTATCACACGGCAGCGCTGATCGATAGCGACGCTGAGGATTACATGTTGGAAACGGCCATGCTCAAAGTATTTGCCAGTGAGCGACTGTGGACGATCGTCAATGACACGCTTCAACTATACGGCGGGGCGGGGTATTTCTGCACGGAACCGCTGGAGCGGATGATGCGGGACGCGCGGATCAATCAAATTGGCGAAGGGGCCAACGATGTGCTGCGGTCATTCATCGCCATGGTCGGTCTACGCGGCGTAGGAATGAATCTGCAAGAGGTGCAACAAGCCGCAAAAAACCCCTTCACGGGAGCAGGAAAATTGTGGGGCTTCGCTGCGTCGACGACCAGCCGTGTCTGGTCCACGGCGCAACTACCGGTTCCCCATGCACGTTTACAGCCGGCGGCGAAGGCACTCGGACGACAGATCGTGCAATTCGGCCGCGCCTGCCAAGGCTTATTGATGACGCATCGTGAAGCGATTCTCGATCGACAATACCATCACGGCCGGATTGGCGATATCGGCACGGAGTTGTTTATGGCGAGCTGCGTCTATTCGCGATTGGTGCAATTGGTCTCACAGAACGATTCAAGTACCGAACGCGATTTGCAAACCGGATTGCTGTATCTAAAAATCGCCGACCGCCGCAACCAAGCCCGTCTCGCCACGATCAACGACAACGACGACGCGGCCTATACGAAGGTTGCCGATGCGTGGATGGGGCAATAGTCCGGCCAGCTAGACCGTACCCTGAAGGCTTTTGCTGTTTTGAGTGGCGACCGCTACCGTTGCGGGGTAAATTGGCGTGCGTAGCAGCGCTCTTGCTTTGTCTGGCGTTTGGTTCTGGACGATCGATCAGGGCGCATGGTTGTCTGTCGAACAGCTTCGCTAGGGTGAATGCGAAAAGGTCCAGTCCATGCCCGATGCTCCTGTCAAAACCTACCCGGATGCGGAAACCAGCATCGGTCCGGTTCTCGACGCCCGCTTTTTTGAGACGTTTGCCAATGTCAATAACGTTGAGAAAAGGCAGCGAGAAAAGTTTCGTGCTGCTCTGGTGATTGGCGCCATTTTGCTGCTGTTGAACTACTTGGGCGTTCTCAAATTAACCGGTCCCAAGACGGTCTACTTTGCCACCGTTATTTTAGTTCACGAATTCGGGCATTTTGTCGGGATGCGACTCTGCGGTTATCGGGGTGTCGGCCTATTGTTCTTGCCTTATCTGTCCGATTCCGCTCAAGGGGTGCGCACACACGCTTCTCCGCTGCGCGAGGCAATTGTCATTCTGCTGGGCCCGTTACCAGGGATGTTAATTGGTTTGATTTTGTCGTTTCTCGCCGTGCTGGAGTTCTCTGATTCGATACGATTCGCGGCGATTTGCTTTCTGGCCTTCAACTCAATTTCACTTTTACCCTGCTTGCCATTCGATGGCGGTCGGTTGCTGCAGCGGGTTGTGCTTGTGCGTCGTCGGTATTTGATGGCAATGGTCCAACTCACTTTGGCGTCGTTCCTCGTGCTGATTGGTTGGATGCTGGGAATGAAATACACAGTGATCTTGGGCTTAGGATCCTTGTTCTGGACAACCCTGAACTTTCGCTTCGATAGCATTGCGCAGCGGTTGCACGGCCAGTTTCCGGATTTAGAACTTGGAGAATCAGGTCACGTTTCTCTGGAGTCCGCCGCAAGTATTGTCAAAGAACTGCGGCAGCATGTGCCTTTCACATTGCGGTTCGGCATGGATGCCTGGGCCGTGCGTTCGATTTGGGAACGCCTGATGGCCAAACCGGCGGGGGTGGGGACAATTTTGGCGTCGCTGGCTGCTTATGCTGCGGCATTTGTGTTGCTCGTATGCGCCACTGTCGGCCTGATGTTTTATCCTGAGGAGCAAATCTCCACGGTTCAGTTACCGGATGGAACTGAGCAAAAGCAGGCAACAATATCTTTGCTCGGCAATCGAGTCATTGAAGTCGGTGTTTCCGATGAGGGACGCTACCACGGCGAGCAAAAAACCTATGTGCCAGGCGGCGACGCGGTCTTGGTACAGGGCGAATGGAAGAATGGGTATATGGAAGGCGTGTGGACGACGAGTACGGAAGATGGCAACGCGATCTCACGCATGACGCTTAAGCAGGGCGAACTGATCAAGTATGAAGAACTTCGCGATGGCGTGTGGGGCGAGAGCCACCCTGCGAATATCGCGTGGTTCGATCGTTACGACCTCTGGCGGCACCGCCGCGTGGCTCCGGAAGGTCCGCAATAAGCGAAGTGATGCTATGCATGGAAAATGAATGAATGCGTTGAGCGGCATTTGGATTCCGAATCACCGAGTGTCGTTATACCGGCCGCGCCGATTGTAACGCCGGTGACTATCTCGTATCTGGCATCCGGTACGTCCCGCTGAAGCCGGGCTGCTGATTGTTCCGAAATTAAGATGTAACCGGCCTAGAAACCGTTCTTAGGTTTGGTTTCATTGGAGCGAACAGGATGGTTTTGAGACGCGACAAATTTCGTGGCGGCCCCTGTTTTCTCGGACGATTCAGTTTTTGCTTGGCTAAATGGAGATGCTGACCGTGACTGATTTGCTGCAGAACGCAACCTATGATCAGATCGTGCTTTCAATTTGCTTTGCCGCCGTGGTGGTAACCGGTTCGATGATGCACCTGAGCGCGCACGTCGGAAACATGACGCGTGGAAAACGGCTCGGTAGCGACGAGCGCTCGCAACGCTTGAAGCTGCAAACGATTTCTGAAAACGAAGCCCCCATTCGTGAAAAGGCCGCATGAGCCTTCCCGTATCGTGGCTGCGCGAGACAGGGCATTCGTCGTAGCGGGATTCGTTGCTAAAATCCGTGCGAACGGAAAACCCTGCGGTGCGCGGGCCTCGACGCTTACGGAAAACTCCCTGTTCAGGAGGAGTGGGCAATTTCTGCCCAGTTCGCATGCTATAGATGAGAACAACCTGATATTCCCGTGATGATTGCCTGGGGTAGAATGAGGACTCTCATGAACAGCACACAAACCAGTGGACCGATCTTTTCCGATTTTGCCGACGATCCCGATTTTGAGGACCTGTTGGAGATGTTCGCCGAGACTGTCGGGGAACGGCGGGTATTGTTGCAACAACAGTTTCGCGCAGGCAATGTCGATGATATGCGCGTCACCGCCCACCAACTCAAAGGGGCAGGCGGCGGGTACGGTTTTGACGGCCTCAGTTCTGTTGCCGCCGAGTTAGAACAGGCCTGCAAGGAAAACGACATCGATCGTGTCGGCCAATCGCTCGATTCGGTGCTGGAATATATGGGCCGGATTCAGACGTAATTGTCGGCGAATGTTGATGGATTGCCGGTGTTGGCCCAGCTGGATGCTTTCTAGCTGCGGAATGCCGCATTGGCGCGACTGCGCCCGTCCAGCGCACTCAGATTGCTTTCAATTCCCCGGTTTTAGCCTTGAAACCTCCTGGATTTCTGTTCAGGATGGATGTGTGGGCGCGCCATGCCGGTCAGCTGAGTTTTTAAGCCGGTAACGCTCCCCTTGCGAATTCTCATCGCACACCGTTACCATATTGCCCACTAGCTGATTGTGATGTCTCCCTGCCGGATGATGGCTTACCGGCGTAATGTGAAATACGTGCAACCGGAAATTCAGGAGTTCAAAATGCGGAAAAGTGCCTCTCTATTGTTTGCATTCTCGCTGCTTGCGGTGGGGTATCTTCTCGGTTCGACGAATACACTCTCCCCAACATCGTTGTGGGCTCAGGGTGATGGCAATGCAACGAATGCCGTTTCGCAAGACACGTTAGACAAAATCGCCGCAGCGCGAAACGCATTGCAAGACGCGCACGATGCGTTGGTTTCAGAGGGGCTTTATAAGCCGGCGACCAAGGGATTGAATCCCATTGATATTTTAGCCGGTGGGGTAAACGCCCAAGCCGATTTGGAGGCGGGTGTCGGTGTCGACCCCGGCACGTTCGCCGCGTTGTATGCCGGATTGGCCATTGACGAAGTGGACGAACAACTCGGTCGTGATGCCGAAGGACGGCTGACCTACAAAAAACGGCTGATTCAAATGTATCCGGTCACCCGCATCCAAAAACTGTATCAAGCCGCCGGTGTCGTTACTGAAGAGAATCAATTTTAAGAGCCGTGTTGTCCGTGCAGAGGGGCAGCTTGGCCATAGCGATTATTGACGGCCCCCCGACTCTGATGAATCGAGGGGCCCTTTTCATGCGCGAATTACGACAGTCATCCACGAAGCATCACAGCGAATAGTCGTTTCGCTGAGCCGGATCGCCTGAGGCATACTCGACGAACTCCCACTCAATTCCGTCGGCATCGAAAAAGTATTTTCGGCGACGATGCGGATGCTCCGGTGCGATAAATCCTTCTCGATAACCTGCTTCCAGCAATCGGCTAACGACGGCACTGACGTCGTCGACCGCAAAACCGAGATGATTCAGCGGTCCGTTTTCGGAATATCCCTCCGACGATTCGTTGAGCGCTATATACGAGTCGTCGCTGCCGACATGCAGCCAACGGTCCCCATTTTGGATCCCCTCGCCCCGTACAATGAATTCCGGAAATGCGGTTCTCAGAAACCGAACCGTTGCGTCGATGTCTGGCACTGTGAGATTCGCGTGCTCCAACCGATTCGCCATTTGATTTCCCTCCAAGAATTGGGCCTGGCGATGTTGTCCAACATGCGACATTGTCTCAAGCTGCAGCTGGTTGTCAAATTTCGTGTCCTAGTTACCATGTTGGGAGATTCAACCCTCAACTGCTCCAGAGCCGAAAGGTCCAGGCGTGACGATGATTTTTGTTGACGGCGATGCCTGTCCGGTCAAGGAGGAGGTCTATCGCGTCGCAAAGCGATACAAACTGTCGGTAACGGTAGTTGCCAATGCGCCAATGCGGGTGCCGACGGCGGATTGGTTGACGTTGGTCGTCGTCAAAGGACACTACGAAGCTGCCGATGATTGGATTGCCGAGCAGGTCGCCGGCGACGATATTGTGATCACTGCTGACATTCCGCTCGCCTCGCGATGTTTAGAAAAACAGGCCCACGTGCTCGATTCCCGTGGTGGAAAATTTTCTGCCGAATCGATCGGTAGCGCACTCGCTAGCCGAGAGTTGATGACGCAACTCCGCGACCTCGGCACAATCACCGGCGGCCCACCTCCGTTTAGCAAACAAGACCGCTCCCAATTCTTGCAGACATTAGACCAGACGATTCAAAAACTGCAGCGCAAGAAGTAGCCTGAGCGCGACGGATCCATAATCAAACATGGCCGTAATTTTCTTAGCCACGGATGAAACACGGATGAAACACGGATTTCCGGGCGTGACTCTCAAAATCCCAAACCGACCGTATGCGGTCGCATTGTGGGAACAGTGACCGACGACGCGCCGGCATAATTTATGATGTGAAACATTAGGATTTTGAGCTGGAGGGCGATTTACCAGCACCAGTGAATCCGCAAAGACCACGGAAGCTTCTGGGGAAATCCGCGCACGGTGAAAACACCGTTTCCTTCTCTGTGTCCTCGGTGAACTCTGTGGCTAAAATCCTTCCGCCCAAACGTACGTAGCGCATTGGTTCATGGGGAGAATTCATGGTCCTACGCGAGAAAGGTGCGTCGCGACGCACCCTACATTATGATCAGCTGTTGATGAACCAGCGGATTGCGTGGTGGGTGGTTGATTTTTGGAATTGGAGCGTTTGCGGGTCGCACAACCAACGTGCCACGTGTCCGTCTGTGCGGGGCATGAGCCAGCCGTAGTCCCATTCGCCACTGGCATAGCCGAGTGGAATGGCGGCGCGGGTGCGGACGACCGGGTTGGCCGAGGCCATCATTTGCCGCGTTTCGGTGTAATAGTAACAGGCTCCCAAGTGCAGGAAGACTTCGTGCTCCATCGCTGTGTCGCCGGCAGGCGTTAGGTCGTCGCACAACCCACGCACAGCGATTTTGACCTCGCTGCCTTGGCGAACCGCTTCGGCTAGCATATCCAAATCGCCGAAGATCACTTGCCCGTCGGCATCGTGTGCGAAGACCTCTCGCCAACAATCGCGGACGTGGTATTCGAAGTATTCAAAATCGTAGATGAAATTGCTGCTGGGAGCATTCGTATCCGCGTCCCAATTCGCAAGCTCATGATACTTGGGCATGTCGGTGTGGTCGTTGAGCGGCGCTGGGCCGATGGTACCCTTCGCCGGTTCGCCGTCGAGAAACGGTCTGCCTACCCCTTGATGTCCTTCTTGGTTGTAGAGAAAGAACGACATCGAGGCTCGCGGCCCAAATCCGTCAGGCAATTCAATCGGCATCCGCAAGTTTTGGATCCCCGCCGCCCAACGATCCTGCAGCAGATAGGTCACGCGAAAGTCCATGACTTCGCGGATCAATTCGTTATTGGTTGACGTGACGTCGATGTGTTCGTTGTGACGAAAAGCAGTCCCAATGCGTAAGTCCGCACCGCGACGAATGGCGTCGCACAATGCGTTGGCGCTGCCGGCAACCACCTCGCGGTTTTCATTCAATTTGAGCGCTTGAGACCAACTGGGCATCAGGTTATTGCCTTTTTCACCACTCACACGCTGGGTTTGCCTTGCCGAGCCAGTATTTTGAGTAACTCAACACCGCGCTCTAAAACGGCATCTTCCGCTGCGTAGGAAATCCGAAAGTGTGTGTCACTGGGGCTAAAGACGTTGCCGGGGATGATTAACAAATTGTTCTTGATCGCTTCGGTCACGAATTCCGTACCCGTGCCCCAAGGCGCTTTGGGAAACAAGTAAAAGGCTCCATCGGCGCCGTGGATTTCAAAGTCGTTCCGCAATTCCGAAACCATGAAATCCCGTTTACGACTGTATTGCTCGACGTATTCGGAAACATCGTAGTCCCAGGCGGCCAACCCGGCCCATTGCACCGGGTGCGGAGCGCAGACGAAGGTGAACTGTTGCAGCTTCAACATTTGCTGCATCAGTGCCGACGGTCCGTGCATATACCCCAACCGCCAACCGGTCATCGAGTGCGATTTGCTGAAACCATCGATGACGATCGTTTGGTCGTTCCATTGCGCCGGAGATTGGAATTCTTGGTCGTAGCAATACGACTTGTAGATTTCGTCGCTCAGAAAAGCGATGTCTTTTTCCGCCGCCAACTCGGCCAAATCTTTCAGTTGCTCGCTGCTGGCGACACAACCGGTCGGATTGGCCGGGCTGTTGCAGAGAATTACCTTGGTGCGGTCGGTGATCGCATCGCGGACCTTGTTGACGTCGATTTGGAAATCGGGATACGTATCGATCTCCACCACCGTCCCCCCGGCCAAGGTGACCAGGTGTTTGTACATCACAAACCAAGGATCAAAGACGATGACCTCGTCGCCCGGATTGACCAGTCCGCACAGCGCCAACATCAACCCGCCGCTCGTCCCGCTGGTGATGAACACCTGACGATCGGTCTGCCCCAGCGTCTTGTCGACATGGTCCTGAATGGTTTTTAGCAGGGGGGCGATGCCCTGTGTCTGACTATAGCCGTTGTGCCCGTCGGCCGTTGCTTTCGCTAATGCGTCCTTGATCGGCTGAGGGGTATCGAAATGGGGTTGCCCGATGCTCAGGTTCACCGGATCGGTCAGTTTGGCCGCCAGATCAAAGACCTTACGAATGCCCGAAGCGTCGATGCGATGCATGCGGTCGGCAATCCATTCTTCACTCATATCTCGTCTCTAATCCTATGCCGTTTCGATGGAATGAATCTCATGAGGCCGTCGGCTGCGTCTTGGCTTGCGGCGGTGAGCCTATCATAACACCTCGATTTCATGCGGCCCACCAATCGGGCCATGATTGCCCCATTCCGGTGGATTTCCAGGGGAATAAGGTCTCACTTTTGATCCGCCGGGCAACTCGCTACGATGTTCGAAGCAGCACAGCGTTTTTGGCTGTCGGTCTTTAAATTAGGCACCCACGAGGCAGGAAATACGAGCGATGAGCGAATTTCGTACCGAACACGATTCCATGGGAGATGTCCAGGTCCCCGCAAAAGCCTACTACGGGGCACAAACCCAACGGGCCGTTGATAATTTTCCCATTTCGGGTTGGGCCTTACCCACGGATCTGATTCATGCGATGGGGCTGGTCAAATACGCGGCTGCCATCGCCAATCGCGATGTGGGCAAACTGACCGGTACAGGCAAAAAGCCGCTGAATGACAAACAAGTCGACGCACTACTCTCCGCGTGCCGCGAAGTCGCTGAGGGGAAATTCGATAACGAATTCCCGGTCGATGTCTTCCAAACCGGTTCGGGCACGTCCAGTAACATGAACGTCAACGAGGTGATCAGCAACCGAGCAGTCGAGATATTGGGCGACGATCGCTTCAGCCCCGAGAAATCGGTGCATCCCAACGACCATGTGAACATGGGGCAAAGCACCAACGACACGTTTCCGACATCGATTCACGTCGCCGTTGCGGTCAGTATCCAGGAAAATCTGATCCCCGCTCTGGAAAAATTCGCCGGATCGCTCGCCAAAAAAGCGGCGGAGTGGGACAAGATCATCAAAATCGGCCGCACACACCTCGCCGACGCGACTCCGCTTCGACTGGGACAGGAAATCGGCGGACTGGCGCGGCAGATTGAATTGTCGATTGGCCGGGCCGAACGGGCACGGGATGCCGTGTTGGAATTGCCAGTCGGTGGGACGGCCGTCGGTTCGGGAATCAACACGCATCCAGAATTCGGCAGCCGCGTCGCTAAGGTTTTGGCCGATGAAACGGGCATCGCCTTTATCGAAGCGGTCAATCATTTCGAAGCCAACGCCCAACGCGACGGTCTGGTGGAATGCCACGGGCAGTTGCGGGCGATTGCCTCGACATTGTTCAATGTCTCCAACAATCTCCGCTGGCTCAGTTCCGGGCCGCGGTGTGGTTTTGGCGAAGTCGTACTGCCTGACCGGCAACCGGGTAGCTCGATCATGCCGGGCAAAGTCAATCCGGTGATGTGCGAAAGCATGATGCAAGTCGCTGCCCGCGTGATGGGGAACGACCAAGCCATCGCCATCAGCGGAGCAACAGGTGGTCAATTCCAATTGAACATTATGATGCCCGTGATGGGCCAAACGACATTGGAAAGCATCACGCTGTTGGCCAACGTGACCGATGCATTTGTCGAGTTTTGTTCCGATGACATGCACGCGCATCCGGATCATTGCGAAGCCGCCGTGGAGAAGAGCCTCTCGATGGTCACCAGCCTGAATCCCTATATTGGCTACGAAAAAGCTTCCGCGCTTGCCAAAGAAGCATTCAAAACCGGCAAAACAATCCGCGAACTTTGCACGGAACAAAATGTCCTTCCCGAAGAGGAATTGAACAAAGCGCTCGACCCCATGAGCATGACCGAACCACAGGCGTGATGAAACCTCTCAGCCACAAATGAAACACGGATAAAACACAGATTCGCGGGCGTGAAACCGAAACGTCCCAAACCGACGGCTTGCCCGCCAGTGCAAACATGCGTCCGGCGATACCACTGCTGGAGTAGCCAGCAGTGGTACCCAGCGAGGCCACCTTTTCGATCAGTGTTTGATCTGTCTTCAATTCGTGGCCTCATAGACCGCAAACCAACGAACGAATTTCCTCGATGACCACACGACAAATTCTTGTCACCGCTGCTTTGCCGTATGCCAATGGGCATATTCATATTGGGCATTTGGTGGAATATCTGCAGACCGATATTTGGGTGCGGTTTCAGAAACTGTACGGCAATCGCTGCTTGTATATGTGCTCCGACGACACGCACGGAACGGCAATCATGCTGCGGGCGCGGCAAGAAGGGCGGAGCGAAGAAGCGTTGATCGCTGAAATGAAACAGGCCCACGAAGCGGATTTCGCGGGGTTTGGCATCGAGTTTGATAACTACGGCAGCACCAACAGCCCTGAAAACCAAAAGTTTTGCAATGAGTTCTGGGCGGCATTTCGCCAAGCCGGCCTTGTCGCCGAGCGAGATGTCACGCAGTTGTACGATCCGGAGGCGGGCACGTTTCTAGCCGACCGATTCGTCCGCGGTACCTGTCCCCGCTGCAAATCGGAAGGGCAATACGGCGACAATTGCGATAGTTGCGGCGCGACCTATAGCCCTGCGGATTTGATCGATCCGATTAGTACGGTGAGCGGGGCGACGCCGGAAGTCCGCAGTTCGCTGCATCTGTTTGTGAATATCGAGGAACTACACGAGTTTCTGGAAGAGTGGACGCAGTCGGGTGAGCATCTGCAGGATGAAGTGGCCAATTATCTGAAGGGGCATTTTCTGCACGAGCCGCTCCGTGATTGGGACATCTCACGGCCCGCTCCCTATTTCGGTTTCGAAATCCCGGACAGCCCCGGTAATTATTGGTATGTCTGGTTCGACGCTCCGATCGGCTACATGGCATCGACGCAGCAATGGTGCGACCGGAACGGCGAGGATTTCAACGATTGGTGGCGGAACGAAAAGACCGAAATTCACCATTTCATCGGCAAGGACATCACCTATTTCCATACGCTGTTTTGGCCGGCGATGCTCAAAACGGCTGAGTATAACCTCCCCACCAAAGTGCACATTCACGGTTTTTTGACCGTGGGCGGGCAGAAAATGTCCAAGAGCAAAGGGACATTCGTACGAGCGTCGACCTATCTGAATCACCTGGACCCGGCGTACCTGCGATATTACTTTGCCACAAAGCTGGGGCCACGCTTGGATGATTTGGATTTGAATCTCGAAGAATTCGTCGCCAAGGTGAACTCCGATTTGGTCGGCAAGGTCGTCAACCTGGCCAGTCGGTCTGCTAAGTTTGTCAAAGAGTTGGGACTCTCAACAGAATATCCCGACGATGGGGGACTCTTCGCTGAGGCCGCCGCAGCTGGGAAACAGATCGCGGCGAATTATGAGAACTGCGACTACAACGCTGCGATGCGGCACATTATGGCGCTGGCCGACAAGGCCAACAAATTTGTCGAGGATGCGGAACCGTGGAAACTCCGCAAAGAACCGGACAAGCAGCAACAACTGCAGGACGTCTGCACAATCGCCTTGAACCTGTTTCGGCAATTGGCCATCTATTTGGCACCAGTGTTGCCGCGATTGGCACAACATACCGGCGAACTCTTAAGCACGCCGATCCAGCAATGGAATGAATCACAACGACCGCTCGTCGGCACGGCGGTTAATAAATTTCAGCATATGCTAACCAGAGTCGAAGAAAGTCAGGTACACGCGATGATCGAAGAAAGTCAAGAAGAAGCCGCTCCCGAAGAAGCCGCTCCCGAAGAAGCAGAGAACCAATACAACGATAGTCCCGAAGCCTTGGCCAATGAGCCGTTGGCCGAAGAATGCACCTACGACGAGTTCGTCAAAGTCGACATGCGCGTCGCCCGCGTGGTTGCCGCTCAAGAGGTCGAGAAGGCGGACAAACTTCTACAACTCACACTCAGTTTGGGCGGCGACGTGACCCGCAATGTGTTTGCGGGAATCAAAGGAGTCTACGAGCCGGAGAAACTGGTCGGGCGCCTGGTGATCTGTTGCGCGAATCTGGCCCCCCGCAAAATGCGTTTCGGCGTCAGCGAAGGCATGGTCCTGGCCGCCGGCCCAGGAGGCAAGGACATCTTTGTTCTCAGCCCCGACGAAGGAGCAAAACCAGGGCAACGGGTGCATTAGTGATAATGGTCATTCAACCAGCAATCGGGACGGCGTAACGCATCATTTTGGAATTGTCCGGCACTCTGCCAGACGGGCACGCAGCACAGCAGAAGCATCGCCAATCCCGTTTTTACCAGGGGAACGGCAAAGATTCGTGGACTTATTGGCGACTTAAAACCACGGAAGTTCGCCCATCTTTTCACAAACTTCATGCACTGCGGTTCACAGAACGCGTCAAGTTCCCTAAAATTGTCCGATGCGCGATTTTTCCGTAATCTCGCGAATTTGTTTGCGCTATATCAGGGAGGCTGACACGCCGGAATGGGTATTACGACGTTGATGGAACCGAAGTTTCGTGGCGATATTCGTTATCGCGGCGCTGCTTATATCAAGGCGGAACGAGTCACAATTACGCACGTCACGGTTGACCGCATCTCGGCGGTTGTGAGTGACGGGGTCGGATTTGAAACGCATATCGATCGCAGTAACGGCGAAGAACTGCAGATGTATTGCACCTGTTTCAGCGGCGAAAAGCCGTTGATGCACTGCAAGCATTTGTGGGCGACTATTTTAGCGGTCGAGTCTGAGGGGCTGATTGGCGGAACGGTCAAGCCGGGGCATATTCCTCCGTTTGCTGCCGATCCTTCTCCCTCGTTGAGTTTCGATGCGGATTGGGATGAGGACTGGGACGATAGTGAAGTCTATGGGACCGGTTCGAGCCGTAGCACGAAAATTGCGGTCAAAGTCGAAAAAGAATTGCCGGCCTGGGCGCAGAAACTGCAAGCCGTTAGTGACGCCATGCAAGTGGGCGGCACGGTGCAGGGGACTTCCGCCAAGGACCGGGAAATCTTTTTCGAAATCGACATCGCTGCGAGCGATGAAGCCAACCAATTGGTCATCCAAACATCCCAGCGCGAGCGGCGCGCCAACGGCCAATGGGGCAAACTCAAACCATTGAAATTGCGTCCCGGCCAACTCGACGACGTCGAAGATGAAGAGGATCGCAAGATTCTAGCCTATCTGGCAGGCAGCACGGCGGACCGTGGCAATTGGCATGCGCGGCAAGCGGAAACACAATCAACATCGTTTCGCTATTTGGTCCCTTTTGAATTGTGCGGGTTGGTGCTGCCGATGATCTGCGCATCGGGGCATGGGCGGTATTTGCACGGTTCTGAAAAACATCCTGTTCCGCTGGCGTGGGATGAGGAATCGGCTTGGGAGTTATGCCTCAACGTGCAGTTTTACGACGAATTCGACCAATGGCGGGTCGACGGGTCGTTTCAGCGGGAAGGGGACGAAATGCAAGTCCGCGAACCGCAATTGATCGTGCCGGGGGGATATATCTTCACGGAGACTCACATCAGTGAATTCCAGGACTACGGCGTTTTTGAATGGGCTCGACAGCTGCGAGGTGGCGATCCGATTTCTGTGCCCAACGGTGAAGAGAACGAACTGGTCGATCGACTTTTCGATATGCCGTTGCTACCCAAGATGATTCTTCCTGAAGCATTGCAGTTGGAAGAGGTCCGCTGTACCCCCAAACCGCGTTTGATTCTCCGTTCACCGCGGGGCTTGAAGTGGCAATCGCGCAAGTTGCAAGGGGAAGTGTTTTTCAATTACGACGGAACCAATATCCGCGCGACCAGTCCGCAAGGGGCTGTCGTGCAACGCAGCGAGCGGCGGTGTATTCCCCGCGATCGGGCTGTTGAAGAACGCGACTGGAAGCTGTTGGGCGAAAACGGTTTTCAGCGGCTACTGGACCATCGGCGGCGCAACGCCGATGTGGAAATCAACGCCCGCAATCTTGGCCCCGGCGTCCGCACGTTGGTCGGTGAAGGTTGGATTGTCGAAGCGGACGGCAGTCGCATCCACCAACCGCTGCATATGGGATTTCAGATTAAGTCGGGCATCGACTGGTTTGAATTGCACGCGGATGTCGACTTTGACGGACGCAGCATTGATTTCCCAGACCTGTTGTCGGCCCTATCCCGCGGCGACAGCACCGTGCGTTTGGATGACGGTTCGCTGGGGATCTTGCCGGAGGAATGGATCGCTCAATACGGTTTGCTGGCCGGTTTGGGAACAGCGGAAGAGGATCACGTTCGCTTTTCCCAAAACCAAGTCGGCTTGCTCGATGCGTTGTTGTCAGCTCAGGACGATTTCAAGTTCGACCAAAAATTCGACGACATGCGCACGCAGTTGCGAGATTTTTCCGGCATTGATGACATTAATGAACCGGATGGCTTTAAAGGCGAATTGCGGTCCTATCAACGCGAAGGATTGGGTTGGCTCCGCTTTCTGCAAGAGTTTTCATTCGGCGGCTGTCTTGCCGACGACATGGGTTTGGGAAAAACAATTCAGTTTCTCGCGTTGCTGCAGGACCGCAAACGTCTGAGTCCGCACGGACCGCTTCCTTCGTTGGTGGTCGTCCCCAAATCGCTGATTTTCAACTGGAAAGAAGAAGCCAAGCGATTTACTCCCGATTTATCCATTATCGAATATGTTGGACTGGAACGGGCCGAGCAGCGCGCTAAGTTCGCTGAAACTGACTTGATCCTGACGACTTATGGCACACTGCGTCGAGATATTTTGGAATTGAAAGACGTTCAGTTCGACTATGTTGTACTGGATGAAGCCCAGGCTATTAAAAATGCCGGGTCGCAAATTGCCAAAGCATCGCGACTGTTGCGGGCACATCAACGGTTGGCGCTCAGTGGTACCCCGATTGAAAACCATGTTGGTGATTTGTGGTCAATTTTTGAATTCCTCAATCCCGGCATGTTAGGGCGGGCCTCGGTGTTTAAATTACACGCTGCGGATTCCCAAGACGCCCACTCACGAAAGACACTGTCTCAGGCGCTCAAACCGTTTATTCTGCGGCGTACGAAAAAAGAAGTCGCCAAGGAGTTGCCGGACAAATTCGAGCAGACCATCCACTGCGACATGGGCACCGAGCAACGTAAACTATACGACGAATTGCGCGAGCATTATCGTGCCTCATTGCTCGGAGCAATCTCGCGTGATGGACTGGGCAAATCGAAAATGCACGTGTTGGAGGCATTGTTGCGACTTCGTCAGGCCGCCTGTCATCCGGCACTGCTTGATCGCGGACGCGTCGAGGATTCCAGTGCCAAGTTGGACGCGCTGTTTTTGCACCTGGACGAATTGCTGGATGAAGGGCACAAAGCACTCGTGTTTTCACAATTCACGAGCATGCTCTCAATTGTGCGCGACCATCTGGATCGCCGCGGTGTCGTTTACGAGTATCTCGATGGGCAAACACGCAATCGGCAAAAATGCGTCGATCGGTTCCAGAACGACCCCGATTGCCCGCTGTTTTTGATCAGTCTCAAAGCGGGTGGTTTTGGTTTGAACCTCACGGCGGCCGACTATGTCTTTCTGTTGGACCCCTGGTGGAATCCTGCCGTGGAGTCGCAGGCCATTGACCGGACGCATCGTATCGGCCAAACCAAACAGGTGTTTGCCTACCGGTTGATATGCCGTGATACGGTCGAGGAGAAGATTGCCGAATTGCAGAGCAAGAAAAGAGATTTGGCCGACGCCATTTTGCAAGCGGATAATAACATCATCAAGACTTTGACGATGGAAGATCTAACGATGTTATTGTCGTAACGCATTCGTCATCCGTTAGAGATGACGTTTTCGTTGCGCCCGTTCGCATCGAACTGCGCGGTTTCGAGGTGTTTTCCTGGATCATGCCACAGACATTCACTCACCCCCAGCCGTCGACTCGTCCCCCGCTGAAATACGGCGATTTGGAATTGCCGTCACGGTTTTTATTGTCTCCCTTGGCCGGGTATACCAATCTGCCGTTTCGTCGCATTGTGCGAGAAATCGGCGGCCTCGGCTTGGGGACGACTGATTTGGTCAATGCGCGGGGCTTGTTGGCCGGCAATGCCAAAACGCGCGACCTGATCGCCACCTGCGAAGAGGATTCGCCGTTTGCCGTGCAAATCTTCGGCAGCGAGATTCCCGCCATGACAGAAGCGGCGCAGTTTCTCGAAGCCCGTGGTGTCGATTCGATTGACATCAATATGGGGTGCCCCGTGCATCGGATCACCAAAGGGGGCGCCGGTTCGGCCATGATGCGGCAGGCCGATGAAACTGTGCAACTGGTCGAAGCTGTCGTTAAATCCGTGGCGCTTCCCGTGTCGGTCAAGATGCGGCTGGGCTGGGATGACCAAAGCATCACCGCTCCGGAGTTTGCCCGAGCTTTCGAACAAGTCGGCGTGGTCGCAATTGCGATCCATGGCCGCACCCGGGAACAAGGTTTCAGCGGCAAAGTTAGTCGCGAGGGCATTCGGCGAGTGGTCGAAGCCGTGCAATCCATTCCAGTGGTCGGCAATGGCGACATTCGCAACATCGCCGATGCGGCGACAATGTTCGATGAGACCGGTTGCGATGCCATTTCGGTCGGGCGCGGCGCGCTGGCCAATCCTTGGATCTTTCGGCAACTTGTCCAGTGGGAACAGACCGGACAATACGCGCCTTCCGGGAACTTCGAAGAGCGTATGCAATTGCTCAAACGGCAGTTTGGCTATCTTGTCGAGCAGCGTGGTCTGGAACGAGCGATTTCATCGTTTCGGAAAATGGGGCATTGGTATTTGAAATCTATGAACGTACGAGCCGCGCTGCGAAATGATTTTCAACAAGCCCGTACCGGCGAGTCTCTGCAAGCGGCCTTGGATCGCATTGCTGAAGCGGGGCCGGCGGTTGGGACAAAAACCGGTGAACTGCCCGAGTACCACATTCCCGTCCCCAGCGGCCCGATTGCGAATTGGTAGCGGATCGACAGCGAGCAGAGGAGCTAGAGCGATCAGCCAGCGTCCGCCTCAGCGGCGACGGAGGGTTCGATTTCGATCTGCAGGCGGACAATTTTACGTTTGTCCGCTTCCAGTATCGTAAACTGTGCCTGTTCCCACTCGAAGGATTCGCCTGCGGTGGGGATGTGCCCCAAGACGGAGAACGCAAAGCCGCCGATCGTGTCGTAATCGCGATCATCGGGCAGGGCGAGCTTCAACCGCTCATTGACATCATCGACATGCACGCGAGCATCGACTTCGGTGACCGCATCGGAAATCTGGCGAAATGGCTCGGTTTCCGCGCTGTCGAACTCGTCGACGATTTCGCCGACGATCTCTTCAAGAATATCCTCCATGGTGGCCAACCCGGCGACGCCGCCATATTCATCCAGCACGATCGCCAAATGCACCCGCTGGGTTTTCATCATTTGCAACAGCGTATCGATGCCGGTGCTTTCGGGAACATAAAACGGCTGCCGCACGATATCTCGTAATTCCGCCGATGAATTGCCGTCAGAATTTAGAAAATTGAGCAGATCCTTGGCATACAAAACGCCAATAATATCGTCTGGACTTTCGCCGATAATCGGCACGCGGGAATGCCCCGCTTCGAGCAGTTTTTCCCGCGCAGCTTGCAGCGGGGATTCCACGTGAATGCAGGTCATGTCGGTGCGCGGAACCATGATGTCGGCGACATCCGCTTCCTGCAACTCCATCACGCGGTGGATCATCGTCCCTGCTTCTAACTCCAGGACTCCTTCGCGCTGTCCTTCGTCGACAACTGTTAGGATCTCTTCTGTGATATTCGTCGCATCACCGTTTTCCGGTTCCTGTCGCCCCGCCAACCGGTGCACGATCGTATCGACCCAACCGGTGAACCAAATAACGGGTTTGAAGAGCAACAGCAGTCCACGCGTCATAGACCACGTGAAACAGATGAATGACTCACCCGCCACGCGCGAGATGGCCCAGGGGAAGATTACAGCTGAGAAGAACAACATTCCGCCCAGCAGCACGGCGCTACCGACATCGGCGAGAGTCCACTCGCCCGTGTCGGAAAGCGAAAACCCGCAACTTCGAGCGCCGCTGATTAGCGCAGCGACAAAACTGATCAGCGAGACCAACTGCCAGCCCAATACGGCTTGCTCGTAATGGCGGAGGATCATGCCGAATCGATCGTTCAGACCGCGGTGACGGCAGATCTCTTCTAATCGGCGGCGGGAAAAATCGGAAAAGCTATAAGCTGCCAATGCGCTGAAAAATAAGAGCGCAGTCGAAATTCCCGTGAACAGCAGCGGAATCATACTTTATGCGCCTCGCATGTTTCCGGAATGTGATTTCGCAAACACAACTGGATCAAGAATCGCTCCTCGATAAATCGACCTCGTCGCGTGGCACGATGTTCCATTGGCTAAGCACCGCACGCTCCCGTGACCGCATGAGCGCCCGCTGCTTGTCGGTGTGGTCATCATATCCACAAAGGTGTAGCAATCCATGGACAAGATACAGCAACAACTCCTTGTCCGCTTCCCAGCCAAATTCCGCAGCACGATCCGCAGCCATCTGGGCACTGATAATCACCTCACCGCTGAGAGTCTTGCCGCGTCCCAGCGGAGGCGCAGCTGTCCCATCGTCGGCCAGCTCAACATCGCACTCCAGCAGAAAACTCAACACATCGGTGGCATAGTCATGTTCTAAGAATTGCCGATTGAGTTCTTGGATTTCGCCATTGTCGATGACAGCAACGCTGATCTCAGCGGCGCGGACTTCTTCCAATGCCAACGTTCTTTGCACGGTTTCTCGAAGGAACTCCTCGTCGACCGTCCAACAGTTTTGGGAATTGGCGACATCAATTTCGTATGCGGGATTTTCGTAAGCAGACAATTATGCGGTCTTCTGTTCGGGGTATTTGATGCGGCCATGATAGATGGCCGTGAGTGATTTTACCAATGATTCTTCAATACGATTGATTTCGCTCAACGTCAGCCCACATTCCTCGAATTGGCCGTCCAAGAGACGTTTCATCGTGATTTCATGGACTAGTCTTTCGATGCGGGCCGGTGTCGGTTCGCTGAGTGTCCGACTGGCGCTCTCCACAGCATCGGAGAGCATCATCACGCCCAATTCGCGCGACTGAGGCTTGGGGCCGGGATATCGAAACGAGGATTCTTCCACATCTGTTTTTTGTTCAGGGTGTTCACCCGCTTGTTTGGTTGCTGCGCGATAAAAATATTCCACCAGCGTCGTGCCGTGGTGTTGTTCGATGAAATCAATCAGCGATTTGGGCAAATTGTGTTGCCGAGCCAAATCGACACCATCCTTCACATGGCCGATGATGATCAACGTGCTCATTGCCGGGGCCAGATGATCGTGCCGTGATTCCGCACCCAGCATCATGTTTTCAATAAAGTATTGCGGTTTGAGCATTTTCCCCACATCGTGGAAATAGGCGCCTACCCGCACCAAACGCCCATTAGCTCCAATACTTTCGGCGGCCGTTTCGCCGATCGTCGCTACGGAAATCGAATGGTTGTAAGTCCCCGGTGCGCGGCGGACTAATTCTTGCAGCAGTGGATGCGAAACGTCGCTCAATTCCAGCAAACTAATGTTGGTGACAATACCAAACATCGATTCAATAAACGGTAGACTTCCCGCCACCAAAAATCCTGCGACCAAACACCAAGCGAATCCTCGCAGGCCATCCCACCAGAATTCCGATTCCATCCAAGGATTGGTCACGAGATGGTTGCCCAAAATCCCCAAACCGGTCGACACCAATAAATAGGTGATTCCGGCCCACAAGCCAACAATTATCAACGTGGAGCGTGAGTTGACACTGGGCAACAAGATGACCGACACCGCACAGACGCTGGTGAAAATCACAAATTGATCCACACCCGCACCGGTGGACAAGGTGAGGATCAGCCCCAGCGAAAATGCAGTAATAATCGCGAGCACTTGGTTGTAGGCGATCGCCAAGATCATCACGGCAGCCAGCAACGGTACGACTTGCATGCGCCACGGATCAAACGACAACAAACGCGAAGCGGCAATCGTCCCGACGATCAGTGCCAAATAGACGCTCAACCGGCCTAGGCTCCCAACCAAAACGGGTTCGTTTTTCGCCAAGTAGTAGCCGTTCAGGCCCCCCACAACCAACAGCAAGGCGATTACGGTCGCAATGCGAATTCCACGGTCGCTCACCGTTGCCTGTGCTTCAAGTGCGGCGTTTTCCGTTTGCAGCAGGCTCAGTTTTTCTTCATCGATCACGTCGCCGGGCAAGATTAGCTCGCGGCCTTTGATATAGGGATCGAAAACGTCCAGCGTTTCCTCTTGTTGTTTTCGTTTCGCGTCACGCGTTAGCTCCGGGTCGTATCTTATGAATTGCAGTGCCGCAGGAGGACGACTGCGGATCCAATTGGACAGCATTTCTCGTAATGGAACGAGCGCAGGAAAATGCGACCAGCGGCTACCGAGACTGCCGTCGGTCGCCAATACGGCGCGCAACTCAATCGCCGCCACTTCGACGTCGCTGCGGGTGTCGTTGGGAAAGATAATCGTAATCCGGTCACTGGGCGCGGGAACATCGTCGGGCAAACTGCCAACAAGTAATCCGGAATCTTCCAGCGGCAACAGGAATTCGGCGAATTCACTGATCAGAATGTTGAGACTTTCGGCCGTGGCGACGGCATTTTTTAAACGCCCGAAACGCTCGACCAGTTGCTCTTGCTGAGCGGGAACATCGGCTTCAGCTGTCCCATCCGGGATGACCAATTGAAACGCCGAACGCAATTCCGGCGAGGTCGCATCGACCGAGGGGGCTTCGGCGAGTTGCCGCAGTTGAGCCCGCAGCTGACTGGGCAGTTCGCGCAGCGGAGCAGAATCGCTGACGAACACGTAGGGAACCGCATCGGCAGCCTCTTCTTTGGCGCGACGCGTTGCCGAGGGATTGACCTTTCTAAAGTCCGTCTGCGCAATCACACCGACAGCAGGCCGCTGTCCCAAGCGGTAGGGAAACGGCGTTTCCCACGCTTTGACGGCGACCATCAATACCAACAGCGCCACGAAACAGGCGACGAGCTTAGCCACGACATAGCGGTTGGAAAAGCTATGCAGCCATGACACCGATCGCAATTCCGCCGACTTTTGCGTCCGCGCGCGCTTATTGCCGAATAAAAACATCGTCAATTTCGCAACCTTAACGATCGTTTAGGGACGAACACCGGCCGCTTAGGACTTGGAGGTTCGTCGGTTTCATCGCCCACGGCGAGATCGGTTGTTTTTTGCTTCTGCATCGTAGGCCTTCACTATTTCTCGTACCAATGGATGCCGGACAATATCGCGTCCCGTCAGACGCACCGTCTTAACACCCTCGATCGCCGACAACCGTTTGATGGCATCCGCCATACCACTTTGCACGTGATCGGGGAGATCCGTTTGAGTCGTGTCCCCAGTGACCACGATTTTGGATTCCATTCCCATCCGCGTCAAAAACATTTTCATCTGCGTCGCGGTCGTATTCTGTCCTTCGTCCAAGATGATAAACGTATCGTTGAGCGTCCGGCCCCGCATAAATGCCAAGGGCACAATCTCAA
This sequence comes from Symmachiella macrocystis, assembly GCF_007860075.1. Lineage (NCBI taxonomy): Bacteria > Pseudomonadati > Planctomycetota > Planctomycetia > Planctomycetales > Planctomycetaceae > Symmachiella > Symmachiella macrocystis. The sequence continues at coordinate 69,577 of NZ_SJPP01000003.1, read as the reverse complement.
TCACATCTCGTTCCAGATACCGCGTGACCTGATCAAAACTCAAAATATCGTTAAGTGCATCCAGCAACGGACGCAGGTAAGGATTGACCTTGGCCAACATATCACCCGGCAGAAAACCGAGCCGCTCACCCGCTTCGACCGCTGGCCGGACCAAGACGATTTTGCGCACCAACTCCTGGCGAAGTGCATTCACAGCCATGGCCACTGAGAGATAAGTTTTGCCGCAACCGGCCGGTCCGGTACAAAACACGACGTCGTGGTCACGAATCGCAGTAATGTATTCCGCTTGGCCTTTGGTTCGGGGGACGACGCTCCGTGCCTTCTCGAGCAGGTCGATCTCTTCGTGTTTTTCTGAGTCCCCGTTGGATTCACCGAGTACTTCGGAGACGTCAGACTCGTCCAAGTGCCCCTTCGTTGCGATGATTTCCCGCAGTTCCCCAAAAGTAGCGAGACCTCGACGGATCTGCTCTTCGGTTCCCTTGAGATGGATTTCATCCCCTTGAACGGTCACCTCGACGCCGGTCGATTCCCGCACACGGCGGAGGTGTTGATCGCGCGCTCCGAACAAAACCAGTATTTGGCTCGGATCGAGAAACGATATGGTCGTTTCGGTCATGCTTCCCTACCAAGAGGCTTTCTAATCCATCGCGACGGTGCGCGAACCTATGAGCATTTTACTTTGCGAATACCCAGGGGGAAAGTGTGGAACCAGGTCCTCCCCCCAAATACGAGCAATTCACACAATACGGCCCGGTGGTGAAATGTGCGCAAAGTTTTCCAACCAAGTAACTTACGCCGACTTGTCGGACACGCACAACGGTCAACAAGTTCGCTGTTTACCCGGAATTTGTTGCTTCTGAGGCACTTAGAAACGTTTTCTCATCGCCGATCTCAGAGAAATCCACCGCCGAAACCCACATCCTCTCCAGGACAGCAAGCACGACTGTTGTGGCGATGCGCGATCTGGCTAGCGAGGACACACCTGAAATCCCGGATCGTCGTTGTTTTCGCGGAACGGCATGGCCATCATGTTTCAACGTGCTCGGATCACAACACCTTGGGCAATCCGTCTCTTTTCCAGTCTGAAAACGATGTGAGTCACCATGTTTGACAATTGCAAAATGATCGACCTCAGCGTCCCCTTGGAACACAATGCTCCCAGCGAACCGCTGCCCGCGCAAATTCACTATTTCGACCACGCAGGTGAGGGCTTGGCGCAGATGCAGCAGTTCTTCGGCATCCCACCGGAGGACCTTGTCTATTCCGAGGGGCAGGGCTGGGCGGTGGAGCAGGTGCAGGCGATCACCCATAGCGGAACGCACGTCGATGCCCCTTACCACTACGGTGCAACATCAGCTGGCGAACCGGCGCGAACGATCGACGATGTGCCGCTTGAGTGGTGTTTCGCATCCGGAGTCGTTCTCGACGTACGTAATGTGCCTGATGGCGAAGAAATTACCGTCGCGCATCTTCAAGCAGAACTGGAGCGGATTGAATACACGCTTCAGCCGCTGGACATCGTGATGCTTCGCACTGACGCGGATAAGCGGATCGATTCAGCCGCCTATTTCCAGCAACCCGGTTTGGGACGCGAGGGGGTGCTCTGGTTGGTGGAGCAGGGGGTACGGGTGATCGGCATCGACGCCTATACGCTCGACCGTCCATTTGCCAACATGGTCGCGGACTACAAAAAAACGGGCGACGGCCGACACATCTGGCCGGCGCATTTCGCCGGCATCACAGCGGAATATTGTCAAATCGAAAAACTGGCCAATCTCGATCAACTCCCCCAACCACACGGATTCTACGTCTCATGCCTCCCCGTAAAAATCAAAGCCGCCAGCGCCGGCTGGTGCCGCGCCGTGGCCTTGGTGCCTTCTGCTTAAAGGACTCGCGCAAAGACGCCAAGACGCAAAGAACCAAGTTTCGTTCCAAGTATTTACGAGCGAATATAGGGAAATGACAATGCCTGAATTGACTGAAAACGAAATTGCTACTCAAGTGGTAGATGCTGCGATAAAGGTCCATTCCACTCTTGGACCAGGGTTGTTCGAGGTTGTCTACGAGACGTGTATTGAGCACGAGTTGAAAAAACGGGGACTATCTGTGCAGCGGCAGGTTCTAATTCCAGTGACCTACGATTCCATCCAGTTCGAAGGAGCTTTTGTGGCGGACTTGATCGTCAACGACAAAGTGATTTTGGAACTAAAATCGATTGAAACACTCTTGCCGGTCCATAAGAAACAACTGTTAACATACCTCAAACTAGCAAAGAAGCGATTGGGCTTACTATTGAACTTCGGGGCTCCGTTGATGAAAGACGGACTGGTTCGACTCGTCAATAAGCTGATAGAGTAACCTCCTGCCTATCAATGCAATGATTTACTGTTTCTCTTTTTCTTTCTTTTTCTTTGCGCCTTTGCGTCTTTGCGCGAGGCCCCCTTTTCCCCAAAGCAGCAACCATGACCACAAAGACCTACACACCCATCGAACAAATGATCTGCACGGCGGCTGGATTGCTCGAAGATGGCGCTTTGGTGGTTGTGGGGACCGGAGCGCCCTGTGCGGCGGCGATGCTGGCGCAATTGACGACGGCTCCCAAATTGACGTTGATGTTCGAAGCGGGGGGCGTTGGGCCGCGATTGCCGCGGATGCCGATCAGCGTGGGGGATTCTCGCACGTTTTACCAAGGTCTGATGGCGACCAGCATGGCGGACATTATGGAAACCTGCCAACGGGGAATGGTCGACTACACCTTTTTGGGAGGGGCGCAGATCGATCGTTATGGCAATCTCAATTCCACAGTCATCGGCGATTACGACACGCCGGCGGTGCGGTTGCCGGGCAGCGGTGGCGCTAATGATCTCGGGTCGCTGTGCCGAAAAACGTTGGTCATCACGCCGCACGATCCTCGACGATTCGTGGAGCGAGTCGATTATGTGACGACCGCCGGGTACCTCGATGGCCCAGGAGCCCGCGAAGCGGCCGGGCTGCCACCCGGGACCGGGCCGCACAAAGTCATCACCGACTTGGCCATCCTCGGTTTTCACCCGGACACGAAGCGGATGCAAGTCGAGTCGCTGCACCCGGGCGTGACGTTAGAAGCGGTCCGCAGCAGAACGTCGTTTGATATCGATGTTGCCGAACAACTGGCAACGACTGCTCTGCCCACGAGCGATCAACTCGACGCCTTGCGGGACCAGGTGGATCCGCACGGATATATCATCGGCCGCTCACTCTGATCACCGTCTATCGCTAATATTTCGGGATCGACTTGCTGCAACAACTCCCCCGTTGAGCCGGACTTCAGCAATAAGAAAGAACTTTCCCAGAAAAAAGAAGAAGCGTTCTTATCACTGCATAAGTGCATAATCAGGGGAGATGCGAACTCGAAGAGGGAGCTATTTTCAAAGTTCCTGCGCAATTTCTCTTCTGAAGAGTTCCGTGATGCAGTAGGATGCGGCGGTGGAGTCGTTGAGACAAAAATTTGGGGCGCGAATGCACCATCAATGCTCCCGTTTGGTCCTCCAACAGCACTTCCTTTCGACGTTTGTCGGCATCCAATGCAGCGTTTACGTTGCAAGGTTCCGTTCGCATGGAACGGCTAAAAAATAGTGTTGTGTGACCCGGTATGGGCAGGTTGGCTTCAGTGCGAACCCGAAATACCAAACCGCTTTGGCGCCAGAATGAATGGCTCCAAATGCGCCCATTTTTCAGTATTGGCGAGGAAAGTCTGAATAACGCTCGCGTGCGACAGACAGATTGATTCCGAGAATTTTTTTGGAGTATTGATGTTACAGTTTTTTTCGAAGCACACCGCTTCGGTCAAGGATGACATTTTATCGGGTTTGACGGTGGCCTTAGCATTGGTCCCCGAAGCTGTCGCGTTCGCCTTTGTTGCTGGAATTCCCCCAACCGTGGGATTGTATTCCGCATTCTTCATCGGCTTGGTCACTTCATTGGCAGGCGGGCGGCCGGGAATGATTTCCGGAGCGACGGGAGCGATGGCGGTCGTGGTCGTGTCCCTTGTCGCCCTGCATGGTATCCAATACCTGTTTCCCGCTGTCATTCTCTGCGGATTGTTACAGATCACCGTCGGCGTGCTCCGCTTAGGAAAACTGATTCGGCTCGTACCGCATTCGGTCATGCTGGGCTTCGTCAATGGTTTGGCCATTGTGATTGGTCTCGCTCAGCTGGGGAGTTTCAAGACGTTGGGCGCTGACGGGGCAATGACGTACCTGCAAGGCGCGCCCTTGATGATCATGATCGGCCTCGTCGTCTTGACGATGGCAATCATTGTGTTGCTCCCCAAACTGACCAAGGCTGTGCCCAGTTCTCTGGCTGCCATTCTGGCCGTCTCCATGATTTCTGTTGGAATCAATCAATACGCGCCTCAAAACTGGTTGCCTACCGGACAGGCCCATGCAGTCCAGACTGTTGACGACCTGATGATGAACAATTTGAAGGCCAAAGCCGTTCATGAGGCTGCGGTGGTAGTTCACAGTCAAAATGCGACTGTTGCTGAATTGGACGCGCAGGCGGTCGCTCCGCTGTCGGTGTTAAGCCCCGAACAGGTCGAGGCGACGATTGCATCAGTCAAGCCCACAGCAGAGCCGTTGCCGATGTTGTTTTTTCTCGATTCTCGCTACGTGCTCGCTCCCATGACATGGGAAACATTGGGGATTATCCTGCCGTTTTCTCTAATTCTGGCCGGGGTGGGATTGATCGAATCGTTGATGACGCTCACCTTGATCGATGAAATCACCGACACGCGCGGCTATGGAAATCGCGAATGCATCGGGCAAGGCGCTGCTAATATCGTCTGTGGACTGTTTGGCGGCATGGGGGGCTGTGCGATGATTGGTCAATCTTTGATCAACGTTAATTCCGGGGGACGTGGGCGGCTGTCCGGTGTTGTGGCTGCGATCGGCTTAATGACGATGGTCGTGCTGTTAAAACCGGTGATCTCCCTGGTTCCCATGGCAGCCTTGGTCGGCGTGATGTTCATGGTCGTGATCGGCACGTTTGAATGGAGTACGCTGCACACCTGGAATCGTATTCCCAAAAGCGATGTGCTGGTGATGGTGCTCGTGGCTGGCTACACCGTCTTGTTTCACAACTTGGCGATTGCCGTGTTACTGGGGATTGTCGTGCAGGCACTCATTTTTGCCTGGCATCATGCGACGCACTTGATGGCTGATATTCACTTTGAAGATGACAAAAAAGTCTATCAGCTGCACGGCCCGCTCTTCTTCGCCTCGGTCACCAGCCTCCGCGAAATCGTCGATCCGGCGAACGACCCCGATGTGGTCGCCATCGATTTCTACTTTTCACGCGTTTACGATCAGTCTGCGATGGAAGCCATCCACAAGCTGGCTGAACGGTATCGCCAGGAAAACAAATGTCTGCTGCTGCGGAATCTGAATGCGGATTGCAAACGCATGATTGAAAAAGCAGGCAACTTGGCAGAAGTCGAGATTTCAGAAGACCAACACTATCATATCACCAAGATGCTCTGAGAATCCGGCACGCAGTCGTTAGCGGAAAGACGCTAGATGCCGGATTGCTGCTAACACGGTTTCGAGAATCGCACCAGTCCGTGTGTTCTGTGACCACTTCGATGCTTCGTCTCAGTTCACCGGTTCGAGTGGCAGTTGCACGGGCGACTGGGACGCATTATTCGTGGGAAAGTCCCACGTTGACGGTTCTTACGACGTCGGAATTGTCTCCAGTTCCGCCAATTTCACCGTCGGCCCCTAGAGAGCGGATGTAGCATAAAGAATCGCTCTCGCGTGTGAATTCGATAGGACGATCCCACCCATCGCTCAGGTCGTTCGATTTTTCGGGTTGAAGTGGCAAGCTGTGGAGGTCCGGCGGCAGAGTTCCATGGTTGCTGTGATAACTTCGGATCCTCTGCTCTAGGACGGTGAGCGCGCTCTCGGTCAATGCATCCGGCGGAATCATGGTTACACCCATTTGTCTCGCACAGCCACCGCAGCTTGCGATCAAGATGCCCACCACAATTCGACGTGCCCAACTCGGACACGTCAAATTCGTTGTGTCGATCGTCATAATTGTCCACCGGTAGAGGATACGCAACTCTGTTCACGGTGAAAAGCTAACAGAATGCCGGGTGCCGCTGCTAACTGGTCCTGCATTGGCACCCGACGGACTATTTCTCCACCCACTCCACCGGTTGTGGCTGCATTTCTTCGGTTGGGACATGCCCGGCATCGGCGCGGCCGCTGCCTTCCAGGCGGCTGGTGGCCCGTACGCTCATGTCGTGATCACACATAATTTGGCAACTGAGACGTGCGTCAGTCAAATCTCGGGCTTGCAACGTCTGTTTTTCGGCGGCCGTCATGCGGTCCGGTTCGCCGGAAATAAATTCGACCCGGCAGGTGGTGCAGCGGGAATTCCCGCCGCAGGCGTGGAGTTGATCCACACCCGCCTCGTCGGTCAGCGCCAACACAAGCCGCTTGCCTTTGGGAACTTCAAACTCTCCCACACCTTCCACAGTTAACTTTGGCATCATTTTATCCTTTAGTCGTTAAGTGGCTCACGTTGAGCGTCATTCCGTTTGTGGCCGTGATATCAATCTGACAGACAGCAGTTGCAATGGGGGCTTCCCCAGGAGGATGCCCCATCGGTAATCTTACGCAATCCAAACGTTTTTTACTTCGAATCGCCGGCTGCCTTGAGGAACTGTTGGTAGGTCGCGGCGACATTCGCTGATGAGGTCGTACCCGGGTGGACATAGAGTCCATAACGCAGCCGTAGCGTTTTACCTTTTAGAATCGTCACCGGGTCTTCCGGTCGTTTCTTATTGGTATAGGCGTGGGGGCCGAACGGGCTGATGGAGAATAGGCCGTAGTTACGGACGTGATATCTTGAGGGGCGAAAATTCAGCGGGTGGTCGAAGAGGGCGGCACCGTACGTCTTGCCGTCGACCGGGCCGTAGTAGTCGACCCAATCGGAAACCTTTCCCCAACATGCGCCGCTTCCTTTGAGGCCTTCAGCGTTTTCCACGTGTCCCCCTTCTTTTTCGCGAATCGTATTCGCCAGGCGGATGCCGAACAGCCCTTCTTTGGTATCTTCAAACGTCACGTTTTCCGACAGAGCGGTGAAATTGATGTCATAGACCATCAGGCCGTTGGGAAAGATGGAAATCGTGGTTTTCTCTTCCAGCAAGGGCTGCGAATCCGCGTTGAGCCAATGGTTCACAGTTTCCATCACCGCGGGCGCGCCTTCCGCTTTGAGGATTTTCACGGAAGCATTTTGGATTTTCGCGCGTTCCGCCCAATACCTCAGGCCGTTCACTTCATCAACTGAGACCCAGACCCCTTTATGGTGGGGATGATCCTCGGGATCTTTCAGTCCGCGGGTAATGATTGCACCATCAGCGGCGCGGATGGGAGAGAAAAATGGTTTCGGCAGGTCGTGGCTGAAATTGTAGACGGCGAAGGGGGCTCCGTTGATCGAAACGTCGACGGTGTCTGCTTTTTTGTCTAGTTTCACCACGCCCTCGGCTGCCGAGGCGTAAGTCGGCAACAAGGCCAACGCGGCGATCATTAGATAGTGCTTCACGGAAAGTGCTCCTGGTGAGTCGAGGTCAATAATCGGGGCTGATAACCGTCGCCTTAGCAGTGTTTGCGATGGAATCGGCTTGAAAACGATTTTTCGGTTGCTTGAGCCCATGGTAATCCGGTGGCGCTCGCTGGTAAACCGCGTCGATCGTCGAAAAGTGGGAATTGGGAAACGGTCTTACGTTTCCGCTAACCGGCAATCTCATGCCCTCAACCCAGCTCAGCGGGGACGCAGTGGACTGCTACTAGGCAGAACCGTTGCAGGGGAACAAGTCGCCCATGGCTTGCCTATCTCACCTGACAGCCACAGATTCGGCAAGATATAGGCATTGTACCGAAAGGCCTGCCCGCAAAGTCGGGTCCAGTTTGACTAAGCGTCACCGTTGCGCAACTCACGCATGAAATTGCCCTAAGTTTTTACCAGTTTATAACTTCGAGAGTCTCAAGCATGTGTGAGCGATGGACCGATATTTTGGACCAGTCTTGTTGTGACGGCCAATTGGTTTGGACGTCAGAACCGATGGCCGATTGTTGGCACCGATTTACAGAATCACCCAACTCCGGCCGGGGAAGTCACAAATCTCATTGAGAAAAACTGAGTGCGAAATGTTGTCACTCTGTTCGAGATTGCGATTTTAATCAGCCACAAGAGTGCGACGCGCGTCGCAGGCCGCGAGATTCCAATGACCACCCGGAATCAAGCTGCTGATACGAAACTCTGGACGGCGCAATCCCCACACGAGTGATAAAGAACTTCAATCCCAAGGGAAGGAGATGTTGTTCCATGAAATGGATCAAGGTATGCACCGCGATGGTTGCACTGATGGGTTTGGCGAACACGGCTCAAGCCGGTTTGTTCGGCGGACACCACGGAAGTAGTGACTGTTGTGGAGCCGCGAAAAGCTGTGATTGTGCGTTGGCCTGTCCGCGCATCTGTTGTAAACCCGTCATCTGTCGTCCGACCTGTCACAAGGTCTTTAACTACCAACGGTCGTGCTGCAAGCCGACCTGCTGCGACACTTGTGCTCCGACTGATTGTTGCGCCCCCAAGGCGTGCTGTGCTCCTGCCGACCCGTGCTGTGCCCCCGCTGGCGACGCGTGCTGCGCTCCTCAAGCGTGCTGCGCTCCCGCTGGTGACGCTTGCTGTGCACCGGCCTGCAATAGCTGCTGTGCTCCGGCTGCGAACAGCTGCTGTGGCCCGGCGACCTGCTGTGCCCCGGCTCCGTGCTGTCAACCTCGCGTCGTTTGCGTTCCCAAGTGCTGCCCCAAGCCGTGCTGGAATCCTTGCAAATGCTGCGAGCAACTGTGTGACAACAAATGCTGTGACAACGCTGGTTGTGCCCCCGCTGGCGACGCCTGCTGTGCCCCGGCTGGTGATGCTTGCTGTGCACCGGCTTGCAATAGCTGCTGTGCTCCGTCCTCCTGCTGCGACACTGGTTGCGGTGGTGGATGCTGCGACTGCGAGCAAATCTGCTGCGACGATGATCCGTGCGAAATCGCACACTACATCTACCTGTCGCAAACGGAATGCTACGCCAGAAAGCGTGCCCGTGCGATTAGGAAGCTGAAGAAGTTCAAGTGCGTCTGCAACCCGGAAATCATGTGTGCCTTGGTTGTGGGATTGAATGACTGCGACGAGCGGGTCCGGAAGGCTTCTGCCGATGGAATCCGTCACCAAGTGAAGAAGTTCCCTTGCTGCTGCTGCAAAAACGTGGTTTGTGCCTTGGCCAGTGCCCTGGGCGACTGCGACCGGGGTGTTCGCCGCGCTGCGGAGAAAGCCTTGGAAGAATGTGGCTACGAAGTTGACGATTGCTGCAACTGCAGCAGCTGTGGCCAAACTTGCTGCAACACCTGTGCCCCGGCTGCCTGTGGTGCCGCTGGTGCCGCCCCCGCCCCGGCTCCGGCCGAAGGTGGCGACGAAGCTGCTCCGGCTCCGGCTCCTCCGGCCGAACCGGAAGCGTACTTCCCCTCGCGGATTCGCAACAAGCAAACGCAAAAATCGCAACGCGGTTTGAGCAACTTGTTTGGTCTGATTCGCTAGTCGAAAGAGGTCTGTAGTAAAGTTCTGAAGAGTTGTGATAAGGGCGGCCTCGATGGATCAAACCATCGGGGCCGCCTTCTTTTATGCGCTATTGAGGTTGGATAGCGAGAATCAAATTCCTTTTTCAACTGAGGAATTGAGCCTGGATTTACGGTTCCCCCTTGCGAGAAGGCCCGTTGTCAGCGAAAATAAACATTCGTTGATGCGTCTAGCCCACCCTGCCGACCCCGCCACCCACCTACAATTTCAAACACCCACTATGCCACGATATCTGCCAATTATTCTGCTGGCCATTTGTGGAGCCAATCTCACGACGTTCGCAATGGCTGCCGAACCACCGACCTTCGAAAAGGACGTGCGTCCGATTCTCAAGACGCATTGCTTTGCCTGCCATGGCGAAGCGGGGGAAATGGAAGGCGGGCTGGATCTTCGACTCCGCAGGCTCATGGTCACAGGTGGTGACAGCGGTCCGGCGATTACGCCGGGTGATCTAGAAGACAGTGTGCTGTTGGATAAAGTCATCGAGCAGGAAATGCCGCCGGGCGACACCAAGTTGTCGGACAAAGAGATCGACATCCTCCGCCGTTGGATTTCCGCAGGAGCAAAAACGGCACGTCCAGAGCCTGAGAGCCTCGACCCGGCCTCCATGATCACAGAAGAAGAACGCAATTTCTGGGCCTTCCAACCGATTCGTGATCCGCAAGTTCCCGTCGTTCAACATGCCGACGACGTCCAAACCCCGATCGACGCTTTTTTGTTGCGGCGTTTGGAGGAGAAAAACCTCGCGTTTGCGCCCGCCGCGGACAAACAGACGCTCGTTCGACGGGCTTATTTCGATCTGATTGGTCTGCCCCCGACTCCGCAGCAGGTGCAAAACTTCGTCAATGATGCTGCCCCTGATGCGTACGAAAAAGTTTTAGACGAGCTGTTGGCTTCCACGCACTACGGTGAACGTTGGGGACGACATTGGCTGGACGTGGCCGGTTACGCCGACTCCGAAGGTTTCGCAGAGGTCGACCAGGTTCGTGATCATGCCTACAAATACCGCGACTATATCATTCGCGCGTTTAACGCCGACAAACCGTTCGACCGGTTGATTGTGGAACAACTCGCCGGAGATGAATTGGTCCCCATGCCGCACAGAAACTTGACGCCGGAGCAGATCGACATCTTGACCGCCACGGGTTATCTGCGAATGGCACCCGATGGCACGGGTTCAGGTGGCGTCGATCAGCCGGTTGCCCGCAATCAAGTGATTGCCGATACAATTAAGATCGTCTCGACATCGTTGATGGGCATGTCGGTCGGTTGTGCGGAATGTCACGATCACCGTTACGATCCCATTCCACAAACTGACTACTATCGCATGCGCTCGATCTTTGAACCGGCTTATGACTGGAAAAAATGGCGGTCCCCCCGAGGTCGCCTGTTGAGCTTATACACCGATGACGACCGCAAGCAGGCTGCTGATATTGAAGCAAAAGCCAAAGTCATCGACGCGCAGCGAACCAAGAAACAAAATGAATTTATTCAAGCCACATTAGAGTCGGAGTTGGCCAAGCTGCCCGAGGAGTTGCGAGAAACGGTTCGTGCAGCTCGCGAAACCCCGGCAGCCAAACGGACTCCCGAACAAAAAAAGTTGCTCAAAGAGCATCCCAGCGTCAACGTCTCGGCCGGCTCGCTATATCTCTACGATCGCAAGGCTGCTGATGAGTTGAAGAAAATGTCAGCTGAGGCGGCCAAGATCCGAGCGACGAAGCCCAAAGAAGAATTTGTAAGAATCCTCTCCGAACGACCGGGGCAGGTTCCGTCGACGCATTTATTTTATCGCGGCGAATACGCGCAACCGAAACAAGCATTGGCGCCGGCGGGGCTGACGGTCATTAGTTGGATGACCCCCACAAAGATTCCCGTCAATGATGCAACTCGTCCAACCACCGGACGGCGGCTGGCGTTTGCCGAGCAATTGACCGATGGAAATCATCCCCTCACGGCCCGCGTGTTGATCAATCGCGTGTGGGCACATCATTTCGGTCGTGGCATCGTCGGCAGCCTCGGCGATTTTGGAGTCCTGGGCGATCGCCCCACGCATCCCGATCTATTGGATTGGTTAGCCAGCGATTTCATGCAGGGAGGGTGGAAATTAAAGCGGATGCACAAAATGATCATGCTCTCGACCGCTTATCGCCAATCTTCAAAACGCCGCAGCGAAATAGAAATGGCTGATCCCGATAATCTGTTGTACGGACGGATGTCGATTCGCAGGCTTGAAGCGGAAGTGTTGCGTGATTCGATGTTGGCGGTTAGTGGAAAACTCAATACCGAGCAATTCGGTCCACCGGTCCCGGTTCGTGAAGATGAAGTCGGCCAAATTGTGGTCGGCGTTGATACGACCGATTCGGCCGGACGCCCCACAGGGAAGGCTGTCGATCTGAAAGGCAAGGAATTTCGCCGCAGCGTTTATATTCAAGTCCGTCGCAGCCAACCGTTGGCGGTGTTAGATGCGTTTGACGCGCCGATCATGGAACCAAACTGCGAAGCCCGCACGCCATCGACGGTCGCGCCGCAGGCATTGATGCTGATGAACAGCAACTTCACGATTTCGCTCGCCGAGCACTTCGCAAAGCGGATTGAAACGGCCGCCGGCGCCGAGCCAACAAAACGGGCAGCGCTGGCTTGGCGACTTGCTTTCGGCGTTGAGCCTTCGGAATTGGAACAGCAAGCGGCGGTTGACTTTTTGCGAGACCAAGCCGAACACTTTAAAAGTCATAAGATTAAAGACGATAAGACTTCGCCGGAAGACCACGCGTTGGCCGTTTTCTGCCAGGCACTGTTTAGTACGAATCGTTTTCTGTACGTCGATTGAAATCCAATTCAGGCTCCGTTTTTTGTAGAGGAGCAATCATCATCATGGCTACCACAATTCTGATCACAGCCGAGGAGTATCTGCTGCAAGCAGAGAGCGACCGCCCGACGGAACTTGTCGAGGGAGTCATGTATACAATGAACCCACCCGGATTTCGACACGGACAGATTTGTAATACAATCGGAAGGTTGTTGGGCAATTTTGTCGACGAACAGCAAACCGGAACAGTTGTCTGCAATGATTCCGGTGTCATTACGCAGCGCAACCCCGATACAGTACGCGGAGCCGACGTGGCGTATTACAGCTACCAGACTGTTCCACGCGGACAAGCCCCTGAGGGGTACCCACCTGGGCCACCCGATATTGTTTTTGAAGTGCTCTCACCCAATGATCAAGTCGCAAACATCAAACAAAAGACCAGCGAGTATCTGCGGGTGGGCGTGGCAGTCGTCTGCGTTGTGGATGATCGTCAGCGAAGCATCGCGACGTATCGTGCCGGGGATCAGACGGATGTTTTTGACGAAACGGATGAATTGACCTTCCCCAATGAATTGCCCGATTTTGCAGTGCCGGTCTCGAGAATATTAGCCTAAAGTACGAACTGCCAGCGCACCCTCTTTCATATTGTTGACGACAAGGCAACGGCCATGGCCACCACGACGACATACATGACCGCGGACGAGTATCTGCATCTGCCCGATAGCGGACAGCCGACAGAACTCGTGCGAGGAGACGTGCTCACAATGAATCCCCCCGCATCCAGACACGGACAGATTTGCTCACAAGTTGTTTATGTTTTGCGACAGTTTTTAGAGCACGATGACCTGGGGCACGTGCTCAGTAACGACTCGGGCGTCATCACGGAGCGGAATCCCGATACGGTTCGCGGTGCCGATGTTGCATTTTACAGCTATCAAAAAGTTCCGCGCGGGCCGTTGCCGCCTGGGTATTTACCAGTTCCGCCTGATTTGGTCTTCGAAGTGCTTTCGCCCAGCGAACGACGTACGGCGGTGCTTGCGAAAGTCGCCGAATATCTGGAAGCGGGCGTTCAAGTGGTCTGTGTTCTAGACGACGAACCGCAACGCGCTGACCTTTATTATGCCGACAAACCGTTCGATACGTTAAACGCCGATGATCAGCTGGCCATTCCCGACGTGTTGGGAGATTTCCAAGTTCTCGTCGGCAAGTTTTTTGAATAACCTACCTACGGATAGTATCGCCGCATATCATGATTGATCCAACCAGACCACAATCCACCCGTCGCCACTTTCTGGCTGCCAATGCAATGGGTATTGGCTCGTTGGCGTTGGCGCATCTGCTCCACGAAGAAGACGTTCGCGCCGAGGCGATCAAACCCGACGTCGGGCCACGGAATTTTGATCTGACCCCCAAGCAGCCGCATCATCCCCCCCGCGCCACGGCGATGATCTCGTTGTTCATGCAGGGGGGCCCCAGTCACATCGATATGTTCGATCCCAAGCCGGAAATGGCCAAATGGGACGGCAAGAAGTTTCCCGGCACCGTGAAATACGACAACGCTGCCCAGGCCAGTTCCAAGGTCTTGCACTCCCCTTGGAAATTTCAGGCACACGGCGAATGTGGCATGGAACTCTCTGAGTTGTTGCCGCATCTGGCGAATGTTGTTGACGACATCACGCTCGTTCGTTCGACACGTACCGGTGTGAACAATCATGTCCAATCGATTTATGCATTAAACAACGGCCGTATTCAAAGAGGCCGACCGGCGCTGGGAAGTTGGTTGACTTACGGATTGGGTACACCGTCGCAGGAACTGCCCGCCTATGTGGCGATGACCGACCCGGCCGGTTTACCGGTGGCAGGTGTCCAAAATTGGTCGAATGGTTGGTTGCCGTCGTTGTATCAAGGAACTGTGGTTCGTCCGCAAGAACCTCGGATCCTCAACCTCAATGCGCCGACGCATCTTCGCGGGACTGCCCAACGACGATATCTGGATTACGTCGATGCGCTCAATCAAAAACATATTGAAGACCGCCCGGGTGAATTGGACCTGCAGGCGCGGATTGCCAGTTATCAACTTGCAGCCCGCATGCAAACCGCTGCCACCGAAGCACTCGATCTCTCACAAGAAACCAAAGCCACGCAAACGATGTACGGCATGGACGACCCGGCGACAAAAGATTATGGCAGCCGTTGCCTCATCGCCCGCCGGTTGGTCGAACGGGGCGTTCGGTTTGTGCAGGTCTTTACACAAAACCAATACTGGGATCATCACGGAAATATCAAAAACTCACTCCCCAAAGCCTGCAAGAAGACCGACCAACCCTCTGCCGCACTTGTCGCCGATCTCAAGCAACGCGGATTGCTCGACAGTACTGTCGTGCACTGGGGTGGCGAAATGGGGCGGTTGCCGGTGATTCAAAACGAAAAGAACATCGGCCGCGATCACAACACGTATGGCTTTAGCATGTGGTTGGCCGGCGGTGGCTTCAAAGGGGGCTGCGTGCATGGTGAAACCGACGACTTCGGCCACCATGCTGTCACCGATGTCGTCAATCATTACGACTACCACGCCACGCTGCTGCACCTATTCGGTCTCGATCCCGAAAAACTCTCCTACAAACGCAACGCCCGCGAACAAACCCTCCTCGACGGCCAACCAGGCCGCGTGGTGGAGCAACTACTTGCGTAGTTGCTTAGGCTGTAGGCTATAGACCTTAGGCTTTAGGGCGTTGGATTTACCGCGTCGACCAGGAAGTGTTCGTCCAATGCTCGTCGGCCACCATGGTCCAACCCTACAGCCTAAAGCCTAAGGCCTAAGACCTCCGCCCATTTGCGTCGGACTCTGCCGTCGTGTACCGTGCAGGCAAGCCTGTGGATATGGCGGTCATGTAGGAGTCTTCAGTATGCATGTGTTGTTTGTTCATAACAATTTCCCCGCTCAGTTCGGGCATATCGCCCGGCATTTGGTGCAGAACAAAGGGTTTGAATGTTCGTTTGTTTGTGAACATCCTTCCGCCGATGTCGATGGGGTGCGGCGGATTCAGTATCAGGCCAAAGGGGGGGCGACCAAGGCGACGCACTATTGCAGTCGCACATTTGAAAATGCGACTTGGCATGCTTGGGGTGTCTACGAAGCGATGAAGGCGCACCCGGAAATCAAACCCGATTTGATCGTCGGGCACAGTGGGTTTGGTTCGACGCTGTGGCTGACCGATTTGTACGATCGTCCGATTATTAATTACTTCGAATACTATTACCGCGGGCATGGGTCTGACCTCGACTATCGACCGGAGTACCCCGCCAAAGATATGAGCATTTTGCGGTCGCGGGCTCGTAATGCCATGATCCTGCTCGACCTGCAAACCTGCACGCGAGGCTACTCGCCCACGAATTGGCAACGCGAACTCTTCCCGGACGAGTATCAGCCCAAATTGGAAACGATTTTCGACGGCATCGACACCGACCTGTGGCATCGCCGCGACGTCCCCCGCAAAATCGCCAACCGCGATATCCCCGCCGACACCAAGATCGTGACTTATGTCTCTCGTGGCTTCGAATCGATGCGGGGCTTTGACATTTTTATGAAGGTCGCCAAACGCATTTGCGATGTGCGGAGCGACGTCATCTTTGTTGTGGTGGGCAGCGACCGTGTCGCCTATGGCGGCGACTTAAACCATATCGAGGAGCAATCGTTCCGCGAACATGTGCTTAAACAGGATAACTACGACCTCAGCCGCTTCATTTTCACCGGCCGTATTCCCACGCCGGATCTCGTGAATGTCCTCAGCCTCAGTGATTTGCATATCTATCTCACTGTCCCATTCGTGTTGAGTTGGTCGCTGATGAATGCGCTGTCGGTGGGCTGCACGGTCTTGGCCTCCGATACGGCTCCGGTCCAAGAGATGATCGAGCACGAAAAAAACGGGCTACTCGCCGGTTTCGCCGATGTCGACGCGCTGACCGCCCAGGCGATGAAAGTCCTCGACGACCCCGCAGCCTTCCGCCATCTCGGCCAAGCAGGCATGGAGATGATCCAGGAACACTACAGCCTGGAGAAGAAGACGCCGCAACTGCTTGATCTATTTGAGCGGACTGTGAATGAGGCATCCCGGTCGTAATCGTGTGAATTCTGGTGTCGACTGTTCGTATAGACAATTGTCTTGACGCGATAACCAGTCGCACCACCTGCTCCCTTGAGGAGCGATCCGCGAGTATGGCTCGTGATACTATTGAAACGTGGACCAACAGACCGAGGAGGTGACCTGCATGGCGCGTTCTGCACCTTTCAAACCTACGGTATTGATCGTCGTGGTGTGCATTGTGGCCGCTATTGTGGTGGGTGCGTTGGACGGTGTGCAGGAGACACGCGAGACCGACGCCAGAACAAAACAGGCTCCGATGTCACTGACCGCCAGTCAGCTTCGCCAAGCACTTGATCGGCAGGTTGACGTTGACGTCGACAGATTGCCGTTGAAGCGCGCGATTGAATCGGCAGTCGCAGAGCAGGGGATTCTGGTCCGTTTTGACGAGACCGCATTCAACGACGACATTTTTACTAAACCGGTCACCATGCATTTGAAACAAATTGCCCTGCGTGACGTGTTGTCGTTATTGCTCGTGCCACGCGGCGGCGCGTACGTGGAGAATCGCGGCACGCTGTTGGTGACCTCCGAAAGTTCCGCCGCTTACATGCTAGAAACGCATTTCTATCGGTTGCCGGATTTGGTGGACGGTGATGGACCAGTTGATGCAGAAGCCATGACTTATTTGATCCTAAGGAATGTAGCTCGCGAAAGTTGGGGGCAACCGTTCGGTCAGGGCACGATCACCGATGTCGAGAATGGCCTCTGGATTCGCCATACGCAAGCGGTGCACCGTGAACTCCAGAGCCTCTACAGGCAACTCGACCGTTTTTACGCCCATCCGGGCGGCTGTGATTATCCTGCGCAGCCGGGAGCCCCCGCATCCGCTCAAGATCTTGCGATCAGCCTGCGCCTTGAACAGCCGGTTAATGTGGATTTTGTAGATACGCCATTGGTGGATGCGCTGCATGAGCTGGCGAACCGTTGTCGCATCAATATCTGGCTGGACGAACAGAGTCTCTCAGACGAAGGCATTAGCCCGGATTCTCCGATCAATGATGACATCGAAGAGATTTCGTTGAAGGCCGCGCTGCACACAATGTTTTTGCCGTGGCAATTGACGTTTGTCGTTGAACATGGGGTATTATTTGTGACGACGCCACGGATCGCCGAGGAAAAAGAAATTGCACGAATTTATGATGTCCGCCGAATCATTGTTGGAGACGATTACGATTCAATTTGCAATTTGATCGGGACAACAGTGGCCCCCGATTCGTGGCCAGCAAGCACGGGACCTGTACAAATTGGAGTCCTCCCCGGAATGCTCGTGGTCTCTCAGACACAAAGCGTTCACGCCGAAATCGCCCAACTGCTGTTCGACATCCAGCGCATCCGCACAACGCCGCGCATTCAGCGCCCAGCGCCGATGCCGAGCAATCGTCAGCGCCGCGTGGAGGCCTGGATTCAGCAGTTGTTATCGGAAAACGTCAACCTCGTCGTCGAAGACGAGCCGTTGTTCGGCGTGCTGAAAACGCTGGCGAAGATGCACGATATTCCACTCTGGTTGGACAAGGTGACGCTATTTGACGAAGGCATCAATCCCGATTCACCGGTTAGCATCACAGCCTCGGGTGTCACACTAGAATCATGCTTGCAAACAATCCTAAAGCCGTTGGATTTGGTGGCAATTTACGACAACGAGCAACTTCGCATCACTACGCGGCGAATCGCTGAAGAAGAATTCACGATTCGAGTCTATGATGTTGTGGATCTCGCTGAGAAGATCGAGCCTGTCCCCGCTGTTCATCGCCAACATCAAGGTGGCGGATTTCAGGGCGCTGGATTTCGGGGGCAGGGACAGTTTCAAGTCGGCTCCGACGATTTTCAGGGAGGCCGGTTCATCCGCCACGTGCCGGTTGTTGATCCGCCTGTTGATCCGGCGGTTCAGGAGCAATATCGGATTGCCGATGCGACTCAGCAGATAGCGGACACTCTCAGATCCGACCTCGCCATCGAGACTTGGGACAGCACCGGTGGTTACGGCTCAGTCCAGGCTTTCCAGGATATGCTTGTCGTACGTCAAACCGAGGCGGTCCACAAAAAAATCGTCCGCCGTCTCCAGGAGATGCGGCGGACGCTCGTGGATGGTCCTTGATTTGGCTGACTAGCAAGCTCGGGACGTCTTAATACAACGCCCCCGCCTGTTTCGCGGACGCGGAACAACTTCCGCTGCTGCAGCTGCTTTGGCTGGCCTGACAGCTTCCGTTGGTGCAGTTAGCTGGTGAAGCAGAGCAACTGCCGTTGGCACAAGCCGCACCGGACTCGGCAAATTCGTGGGCGGGCATGTTATGGCTGGCCGTTGCGCAGCCGGTGAGCAACAGGCATCCGCACATGACCGCTCCGTACAACCCGATTGAAATCCGTTTCATAGCGTAATCCCTTTTCGCAGAATCCGTTCCCAGCGATTGATAACCGGCGGTCTCAAAACCCCGCAGAGCGGTGACGGGATATCGTTTTCACATCCGCTGACGATATCCGGAGATGCCTCGATGAAAAGGGTATCGACGTTTTGGGGATCGGACTTTGTGAGGCAGGCAACACTTGGGGAAATCGGTTACGCGGGTGGCCCGAGCCACAGGCTCATCGCAACGATTGCTACGAGAGAGGACGCGTCATTCCATGCGTAAGAATCATCGCGATGCCAATAGCACCTAGCGAGATGAGACATCCACAGCGAGATAACAAGATGAGACCGCCGCCGGGCGAGCGCGGCGGCGGCGGCCACATCGAGTCTCAATCGGCTCAGTTGCCAGGTTTGACACCACAGAGCCTGCAGAAGTTCACTTGTCTTGAGGGTTCCCATGATCCTGTTCCCAACGATCGAGCATCTCGCGGAGTTCTTGGATTTCGTTGGCCGAGATGTCTCGTTCTGAAATCAAATGTTGCACCAACGGCAGTGTGGCCCCATCGAAGAGCCGCTGCAGAAAATCGTCGACCGTTTCGCGAATGACTTGCCTGGGCCGGACTTTGGGGGAGTAAACCTTGCTGCGGCCGTCTTGTTGGGTGTTCAGATATCCTTTGGCTTCCAGTCGGCGGAGATAGGTTTGCACGGTTTTGAAATCGAGTTCCCGCGCTGGATCGACCTGTTCAAAGACCTGTCGCACGGTGGCGTTGCCCAAATCCCAGACGATGCGGGCGATCTCCAATTCTGCTTTGGATGCCGGTTGTCGTTTTCCCATGCTGCGCCTCCTTCCCTTCAACTTACGTATGAAAGTCATTGTAGCGTACCTTTGTAAGCCGTCAACCCCGTCCCAGCGGCTTTGGGGGGCGACCTACGGTGATCTTTCTCGCACGGAAGAGCAGGCGAACCGTGATTCGTTGGAGTCGGTCGGCCCGTGGTTGTATACTCGTTGACTGCACAAAACGTTCAGCCTGCCCGCCCTTTATTGATGGATGCCATGCCTAAATCTTTAGACGAGTACGCCGAGTGGCTCAGCAATCGCGATCTGTTGTGGCCGATGCCTCCAGAACCGATTGCGGCCAAGGCGACACCTTACCTGAAACCGTTGCCCAATATTCGGGGCGTGGTGTGGAATCTCTACGGGACGTTGTTGACGATTTCCGAAGGGCAGTTGTTGCACCGACATCCCCAGCAACTCCCCATGCAGATTGCCTTGGACAAGACAATCAAAGAATTCAACATGTGGAATTCCATGAGCCGCAAGCCGGGCGCGCCGTGGGAGTACTTTCTGCACAAATACGATGAGACGGTTGACCGGTTCGCGATGGGGGGCACGAAGAAGCGGGGACAGGCCCCGGAGGTGAGTAGCACCGAGATTTGGCGGACGATGATCGGCCGGTTGCAGCAGAAAGACTATCAGTTTGACGCCTCATTTTATGGCAGTTTGGACGATTTTTGCGAAAAGGTCGCCTATTTTTTCCATTCCTGTCTACAGGGTGCCGCTGCGGCCCCGGGCGCCTCACAGGCGCTAGAAGCTGTTTCGGAATCGGGGCGGACGCAAGGGCTGCTTTCCGACGCGCAGTCCTTTAGCTACACACAAATGTTGCGAGCACTGCGGCAGCAAGGTAAACTACGCGCGCCTGAGAATTTGTTTGCGCCAAATTGTCTTGCGTTATCTTATCGCGTGGGATTTCGGAAACCGTCTCAGGTCTTGTTTGACACGAGCGTGCAACAATTTGAGAAGCTGGGGATTCCCGCCAAAAACGTTTTGTACATCAGTTCACGCATCCGCGATGATTTAGGTGTCGCAAAAAAGCTGGGAATGAAGACCGCGCTGTTTGCCGGCGACAAATCCAGCCTGGACGCCTCAGCGGAGGATCTCAAAGACAGTGCCATCAAACCGGATCGGCTGATCGTCGAACTCTCGCAGATTGAGAAAATCTTGTCGATTTCTTAAAACCCACCACAAAACCCAGCGCGATGTCTGGTTGAGGCCCCGGAATGGGCTGCGTGACGTCGTGTCGGTCGGTTTTGATTTCAGTTGGCGTGGGGAACCGTTTCCCCAGGTCGATTGCCCACCTTATTGAAAAATGAGCAGAGCCCATGCCACCACCACTGTTATATGATTTGGACCAGATCGACTTTAGCAAGCCGATTTTTGATATCGATGCCATTCGTCGGATCAACCCACAACGCAATCAGATGGAGCATTTGACGGCGATTGTGCACGTTGATCGCGATAACCATGGCGTTGTCGGCTATTTGGATGTCACCGAAGAAGAGTTTTGGGTGGCGGGCCATATGCCCGGATTTCCGTTGATGCCGGGCGTCATCATTTGCGAAGCGGCCGCCCAATTGGCCGGCTTTTATGCGCGCAAGTATGACCTGCTGGGCGGGGATTTCCTCGGATTTGGCGGCATGGATGAGATTCGCTTCCGTGCTCCCGTCTATCCCGGCAGCCGTCTGATTCTCATGGCTCGTTGCACGAAATTACGTCCCAATATCCGTGCGGTGAATACCGTGCAGGGGGTTGTCGACGGAAAAATGGTCTTTAGCGGCACCATCATCGGCGTGCCGATTAAACGAGAAACCAAATCGAGCTAGTTGTCACTCAACGTCTGCTTAGTTTGTCGTTGTGAGCGGCACTGGTTGACAAACCAGAAGCGGCAGCCCCCCATCGGACGCTGCCGCTGCAAATTTTCAACGAGTTTTCAACATCGACTTTTAGTGACGACCGAATCGACGCATATGGCTTTAGCACCCCAGATTGACCTTCGTCCGTACTTTCAGATTCTCGCCGATATCGAAGGCCCGTTTGACTGGCAGGACTACTTTGGAAACGACCATCCGGTTGAAGTTGAAGTCGGAGCTGGTCGCGGTTTGTTTCTGTTCAATGAGGGGCAGCGACGTCCCGAGTCAAATTTCTTGGGAATTGAGATTAACTATCGCGAAGGGCGGCGAGCGGCTCTGCGGGTTGCTAAACGCGAGTTGTCCAATGTCCGATTTTTGGGTGGTGATGCGAAAGTTGTGCTGGGTGAGCGTATTGCTTCGGCCAGTGTGGCGGGAGTGCACGTTTATTTTCCGGATCCCTGGTGGAAACGGCGGCACAAGCCGCGCCGTGTATTTGATACTGTGCTGGTGGAGCATGTCCGGCGGATTTTGATTCCGGGAGGCAAGCTGCATTTTTGGACTGATGTCGAAGAATACTTCGATGTGGCAGTGAAAATGGTCGACGAACACCCCGCATTTGGCCCGCGAACGACCCCTCCAGAGCGTTCGCCGGAAAACGACATGGATTACCATACGAGTTTTGAGCGGAAGAAACGGAAGCTGGGTTTGCCGATTTTCCGTGCGCAATGGTGTAAACTAGAAGAGTAGCGAATTAAATTGGAATTGGGAGGTCATGAATCTGAATCGACCTGCCTTGGGGTTGGTTTCGCAACCTGTTTCCATGAATGGGGTTATGGCTCCTGTCGGCAGGGGCCGACTTGGCGACACAAGAGTTCGCCATTACTTTCCAACAGCAATGTCTTCACGCACGTAGTTAACGACGAACGGCGTGAAGGGAATTGCTTATGATTTTAATGTCAAAAAACGAGGCCGGCACAACCGATCTTGAGGAATCCGGGGTTACGCTCAGTGACGCCCGTTTGGTGGAAGATGTGCGCCGTGGCGACAAGGATGCTTACGGCGGGCTGGTGACACGCTACGAACGGCGGCTGATTGGCGTGATTCTGCGGTTCGTGCATGACACGGAGCTATCACGTGACTTGGCTCAGGAAACGTTTCTCCGTGCCTTTGAACGATTGGATCAGTTTGATCCCTCGCGGCGATTTGGTCCCTGGTTGTTTCGCATCGGCGTGAATTTGGCATTGGATTATTTGCGACGCAGAAAACGTCGCGGTTGGACGTCGCTTTTTTCTGAAAGTGCTTCGGAAAAGTCACCCGATCCATCGACCGACGACCCGCGTCAGGAGATTGACCTGCGGCAGGAGGTGCAGCACGTTTTAGAGCAGATTCCGGAGAAATACCGCAAGGTACTGGTTTTACGGGATTTGGAGAACTTCTCTACTTCGGAAATTGCCGCGATTGAAAACCGCAAGGAAGCCACGATTCGTTGGCGATTGGCGGAAGCCCGGACGCGTTTTCAAAAGCTCTGGGAAAAGCGGAATTTGGATCAAGACGTTGTCGATACCTTTTTAGGGGGCGAGGAATTCACCGATGAGTTGTCATGATTTTCAACATAAGTTGGCCCTGCTGGTCGGCGATGAATTGGAAGTCAACGAGGCGGTCGCCGCCCGTAGACATATCGCTCAGTGTCCCGTTTGCCGTGAGGCATTACAGGATCTCACCGACAGTCGGACGATCATGCGTGTCGTGAGCGAAACTCCCACTGAGATTCGCGGGGAATCCCTGTGGCCACGGTTGCGTGCCCAGATTTCTCCGGCCACCGTTTTGCAGACGCAGCGCGGCTTTCCGAGTTGGCTGCCGACAGCCACGTTGGCGGCAGCTTGCGTGGCGCTCTTGATTTTTGTGGGTTCAACCCCCATGATCGATGGCCAAAGCGAACCTGTCTCGTTTGTCGATTCGAGTTTTGGGTCTCATCCGACCCCAGCTGCCAATGCGTCGCAGTTCGGTGATTTTCGCCACATGCACCGCGGTGGGACTGGTGCCGAATCCAATATGCTCGGCGTGGGAGGTTCCCTTAATTTTCAATCACCGCCACAACAGCAGTTTCAGCGCGGACCTTATTTCGAACCGCTGAACGAACTTTAAACCGAAGGCGTTTTTTTGCCATGCCGATATTTGAGTACGCCTGCTCGGCCTGTCAGCATGAGTTTGAACTCCTTGTGAGAAACGGCGAACAGGTAAAATGCCCTGATTGTGGTGCTGGCAAGTTGGAGAAGTTGCTCAGCGCTCCAGCGGCACACGCCACCCGCACTGCGGGTGGTTTGCCGATCTCCAACGCTTGTCCCCCGAGCGATGCTCCCCCCTGCAGTCCTGGCTGCTGCCGCATGTAAGCCGCGTGTGCCGACGGCGCAACGACTGCGATTGAAATCCAGACCTGAGCGCCGTATTCTGCAAGCAACCGGCTTCTCGACTCGATTCGTGGCCGGTCATTCCTGATTGCTTTGGTTGCGGGGACGTTGTGGATTTTCCAAGCTGCGTTGCGCAATGGGGCGATCTGCGGCATCGTAGCTTCCCCTTCTCCCCAGATCTTGCGCGATTGTGCATTGAGTATGCGCGTACATCTATTTCATTTGGATAGCCCAGCCATCGCCGTAGGCATCACCTGCCTTCAGGGGGGGAGAGTATGATTACCATCCGCCCCGCCGTCGGCCCAGACGTTGAGACCGCCGTACGATTGCTGATGCAGCAGGTACCGGTAGCGGATCGACAGCTACGCGTCGCAAATGCCTTGGCCTCTGCCGCACATGGTGAGTTGATCCTGGACGATCTGCTGATCGGCTACCGTAGCGAAGAACCGGTCGGCGCGATCCTTACGGTCATTCAACCGGGGCAAACGGCATCGGTCTGGCCCCCCGAAGTTGCGAATGGGGATGACGAAATGGCCGACGCGCTCGTCGCTGCGGCCGTCCGGCATTTGGAGGCAGCCGGTGTCACGATCATACAGTCCATTTTAGAGCCGGAGGACCTGTCGGGGCGGAAACTTCTCACGCGCAACGGCATCGTGTATTTGACCGATCTGTTGTTTATGGAGCGCAATTTGGATCACAGTTGGCCGCAGGAGACGCGTCCGCCGCTGGAGTCGGTTGTCTACAGCACGGGGACGCACGATCGGTTTGTGGCGCTCTTGGAGCAATCCTATCGGGCGACGTTGGACTGTCCCGAACTGGACGGCATACGGACAGCGGAGCAAGCACTCGCGTCGCACCGAGCAGCGGGACGCTTTGCGGCTGAGACTTGGCGATTGTATTGCATCGATAACGTCGACGCGGGGGTTTTGTTGCTGTCGGAACATCCCGATCAACGGGCTTGGGAACTGGTATATATGGGCGTGGGACCGTCCTACCGAGGGCAGGGACTCGGCTGGCGGATGCTGTTGGATGCGTTACCCAAGCTGCCGCGCAGTGATGCGGACACAGTCTTTTTGGCGGTTGATAGCCGAAACCGGTATGCGTCCGCAACTTACGAGCGGTTGGGTTTTTCGGCATTGGCAACGCGTGCGCTGCACCTACATATGCGGCCCTGAGTTGCGCGGCAAATAGTCGACAGGTTCTTCACACGGCTGTTAGCGGGCCATGTTTTTTTGACTGCGTCGGTCCCGAAAAATGAACGGGAGTTTCCGCCTTTTCGTAGTCATATTCGAAATCGACTTGAGAAGATTCGCTTTTTGGTTTGACAGCGGCGCCCGTCCGGATAGGATCGTTTCACCGAGTAAGTTTCCATAAGCGTGACGGCGAATCGAATGGTGCATGATTCGTCGTGACAGTCTTCACATCCAGCAGCAACACTGCGCTCCTATCGCAACACGATAGAGGCTCTGGCAACGGATGCCGTCGTTTAGAACCTCCCAAGGAGGCGAGGATCGCAGTACGTGCGCGTTTGGGGGTAGCACGATGCAGCCCGATACGATCGCGTTCGCGCCGATGTTCACATCGGCCGAAGAGCAAATTCTGCGCGCGTTGGCGACAGCCGTCGGCGACCATGCCTATCAGCAATGGTTCTCCGACAAGACGTCGCTGACGGTCCAGGACGATGAAATCACGATCGGCGTGGCCAGTCCATTTTTAGCGGACTGGTTTCAAAAGAAATATCGATCCACCGTACGGCAAGCCGCCCAATCGGTGTTGGGCCCCTCCGTGCGGGTTCGGTTCGAAGTCGATCCGGATGTCGCCGGCGCCCTAATCCAAAATAGCGGCGGCAGCAACGACGTCGACGGCGAACAGCCCTCGACGCCCAAGCCGAAGCGCGAACCGAAAACGAAGTCTCCGACGGAACGCCGACGCGGTCGACGGTTTTCCGATCTGAGTGATTTCGTTAAAGGTCCCTGCAACGAATTGGCCCTGACCGCCGCACATCAGATTTGTGATTCGGCCGATGCCAATTTCAATCCGCTGTTATTCCACGGACCCGTGGGAACCGGCAAGACGCATTTGTTGGAGGGGATCTACCGCCGCTTGCGCCGTGAAAATCGGGAACTGCAAGTCGTTTACCTCACGTCCGAGGCATTTGCGAATTATTTCACCGAGGCACTCCGCAACCACACGCTACCGAGTTTTCGCCAACGCTTTCGCTCGGTGGATATTCTGTTGGTGGATGACGTTGATTTCTTTGAAGGCAAACGGGTCATCCAAGAGGAGTTTTTGCACACGTTCAAACAACTTGTCAGCCACGGCCGGCAAGTTGTGCTGACCGGCAATAAACATCCGCGGTTATCCACTAAGCTCAGCGACGAATTGAAAACACGATTTCTGTCCGGGATGGTGTGCCGTATGGAGGCGCCCGATGCCGAGACACGTAAGGAAATCGTGTTTAAAAAAGCACGGCGGTTGTCAGGGCAGTTTTCGGATGAAGCATTGAATTTTGTGGCGGATCGATTTCGCAACAACGTCCGCGAACTCGAAGGAGCATTGAATTGCCTGCAAACCTATTACTGCATGACCGGCAAACGAGTGCGATTGGGAACCGCCCAACAGGTACTAGCCGATTTGGAGCGTGATTGCATTCGGGTGATCCGTATGGCGGATGTGGAAGAGGCGGTCTGTAATTTGTTTGGGATTGAAGCGGCTTGTCTCAAATCTTCGAAACGTGGGCGGACAGTCAGCCAACCGCGCATGTTGGCGATGTACCTGGCGCGAAAGCATACTCACGCGGCGTATAGCGAGATTGGGGGGTACTTCGGAGGACGCAACCACAGCACGGTGATATCGGCGGAAAAACGGGTGGATGCGTTGGTCACTGGTTCAGCGACCATTCAAGTCGCCGCGCAGAACTGGCGGGTGCAGGATATTCTGGACACTTTAGAGCAACAATTGCGCGTTAGTTGACTTTGCCGGGCTATTGATCGTGCCGCGCAGCCGTGCGAAAATCCTTACAGACGACGCCAATTTGGACATCACATTGAGGCAATGTGGTGTATCATACAGATCGAAGTTTCGGGATGGCCGATGATACTTATGCTCGGTTTCTGTGATGGGCGGGTTTTTGTAAGACTGCCCTCGTCGAAATCATAGCAATTTGTCGTTTGAACAGAATTATTTGAGCCGACTCAGCAGTACAAAAGCAATTCCATGAGCGAGAATCAGTCCAACGCGAACGAGTGGCAAGCCTGCCCGCAAGGTGAGATGGGACGGCTCGTAGTTGGACTGCGTGGAAAACGCCGTACGCGGCAGTCAATGGTGATCGGCGGAACCGCCTCAGCTGTGATTGTGCTGCTCTTGGTCGGGAATTTTGCCATCAACAAAATGCAATCGCCTGAGATGGCGGACCTAGCGTGCCACGATGTCGAGTCGATGGCGGACAAATATGTCTCTGGAAAGCTCGGCCCTGCTGAGACGGAGCATGTCCGGCTACACTTAGAAAATTGCCGCCGTTGTCGTGAGAAGATCGCAAAATTACAAAAGGGCAAGGCTGACGGGGATGTTGCTCTGCGTCGTGCATGGCAGCTTAGACAGCACGAGTCTCGGGCTTTTGCTGGGCTTTGAGGCGAAAACCGGTGGTTCCGGCCGATTTCTCGCGTGAAACGCAAATGCGCCCGGTTGAGTCGCTATTGAGGCGATTCGCCTTCTTGCGGTAAAATCCCCTGCACAGCACGCGGAAATGGGTCCGTGTGATGCCAATGGAGTGGCCCCCAGCCGTGAGTCAAATGGACAATCCCCCAGCCGACGAGTTCTCTGACGAACTGGATATTTCCGCAGAGGAAATTGACGCCCAGTACCTCCGCGCTGTTGAAGCGATGGATGATGCCGATTGGGGGATTGAAGTTCCCAAGGCCGTGGCAGAAGCAACAGTGGAGCGGGAAGGGGAGTCGGACACCTCTCTCGGCGAGGAGGCGATCGCCGCCGGTGCGAGTGAGGCAGAGTCGTCATCCGCGGAAGAAGAGGACGAACAGGCGAGTCAGCCCCCCCGTTTTACTCCGCCGCAGATTTTGGAAGCGGCTTTGTTTGTCGGAGGCAAACCGCTCTCGTCAAAAAAACTCGCCGGGCTATTGGGAGACAGCTTCGATAGTAGTGCGGTGCAGAGCCTCGCGGATGAGATAAATCAGACTTACGCGGCGGAAAACCGTCCCTACGAAATTCGGTTGGGGGAAGGGGGATACAGTCTCGCACTGCGCGAGTCCTTTGCGCGGGTCCGCAATCGTGTCTTTGGCATTGGTCCGCGGGAAGTAAAACTATCACAGGATGCACTGGGGATTTTAGCATTGGTTGCCTATCAACAACCAATCACTCGTGAGGATGCCGAAGCGACCGGTCGTAACAACGCTGGCAGCCTGTTGAGCCAATTAGTTCGCCGTCAATTGATTGCGATTCACCGCGACGAAGAAAATCCCAAAGTGGTCACCTATCAGACCACGCCGCGCTTCCTGTCGGTCTTCGGCATCGGCAGCCTCGACGAATTGCCGATGGCGGATGTGCTGGATAAAAAGTGACGCTTAGGATTGCTCATCCGGCGTTAATTGTTGCGCGAGCAACTCGATGGGGTGTAACGCCTGCGTGCCTGTGCCGTCGGCGAGTTGGTGCCGGCAGGAGAACCCGGGCGCGAGCACCGGTCCAGTGGTATGGGCCTTGGCTGCGGGAAACAAAACGCGCTCACCGATGGCCATGCTCACGTCGAAATGCTCATAGCCGAACGAACCCGCCATGCCGCAACAGCCGGAATTGACTTCGGTCACGTTCAATTGCGGGATCAGTTTCAAAGCGTCCAGCGTGCCGGACGTGCCGACGAGTGCTTTTTGTTGGCAGTGGCCGTGTAACAGGGCGGATTGGTTTAGGGGATCAAATTTCAAGTCGCAGTTTCCCGCTGCCGTTCGTTCGGCCAACCAGGCATCGAGCGTGAAACTTCGCGAACGCACGCGTTGGGCCGCTTCTGTGGGAACGAGGTCGGGATATTCGTCGACCAACGACAGCAGGCAACTCGGCTCGCAACCGAGAATGGGTACGTTGCTGGACGAGAGTTTGTCCAAGGTCGCAATATTTTCCTCGACCATGGACTTCCCCTGCGCGATGAGGCCCTTGGAGAAATACGGCCGGCCGCAACAGTGCAATCCCGCCAATTCGACGGTATACCCCGCGCGTTCCAACAGTTGCACAGCGGCGCGATTGATGTTTGGCTCGCAAAAGCTGGTCAAACAATCATCGAGGAGGATGACCTTTCCGCGCTGGCCGGCGCGGGAGTGCGGCGCGTGGCGACTGAACCAGCGGCCGAAATGGTCGTGCTGGAATGTGGGTATTTGGCGGCGACGGTCGACGCCGAACAGTTTTTCCGTCAGGTAGGCAGCGCCGGGCAGACGGGCCAACCAGTTTGATACCGGGGCCAGCGCCGAACCGATGCGATTCAGGCGTCCCGTGTGGGCCATGACAACTGTGCCGAGAGAAGGGCGATGCGTTTGGTAATATTGAGCGAGGAATTCGACTTTGAGCTTGGCGACGTCGACGTTGGACGGGCATTCCGCTTTGCATCCCTTGCACATCAAGCACAGGTCCATCACATCGTACATCCGTTGTGACGTCAATGCATCGTCCGGCAATTGTCCCGATAGTGCGAGTCGCAGTGCATTTGCGCGGCCGCGGGTGGAATGTTCTTCGTCGCGCGTCGCCATGAACGAAGGGCACATCGTGCCAGTGTTGGTTTTGCGGCAAACCCCCGAACCGTTGCACATCTCCGTCGCTGCCAGAAATCCATTTTCCGTTGCACCGGCGCTAGCCGCTTCGGTGCTGAAATCGAGAAACGTTTTAATTTCACGCCCGCGATACTCCGTACCATAGCGCAGATTTTCGACGGGTGAGACATCGCTGACCACCTTGCCGGGATTCATCAAGCCACGGGGATCGAATAGGCGTTTGACCTCTTCAAAGGCCGCGTACAGCTTCTCGCCGAACAGGTCACGGTTGTGGTAACTGCGGGCCAGCCCGTCGCCATGTTCGCCCGACATGGAGCCGTGAAATTCGCCGATCAGGGCGGCAACTTCATCGGAAATTTCTTTGAGTGCGGTCAAATCCTCGGCGGTTTTTGTATCGAGCATGGGGCGGATGTGCAGGCATCCGACGGACGCATGTCCATAAAACGATCCGGCGACACCACGACGGTCGAGGATTTGGCGAAAGCGCCGGGCGAACTCCGCTGCTTGTCCGGGAGCGACGGCCGGGTCCTCGACAAAGGCAATTGGTTTGCGGGCACCGGGGATACTTAGGAGTAAAGGCGCGCTGGCTTTGCGGCAATTCCAAATTCGGTCCCGCTGCGCAGGATCGACAGCGGGGATGTATTTTTCGAGGCCCTCCCAACCGACGAGGATTTGCTCCAGATGCTCAAGTTTATTCTGAACAAACTCCAAGGTCTCGCCGCTGTATTCGACAATCAGCAACGCCTCGGGTGTCCCCTCGACGAAATCTAAATAGCGGCGGTACTCCAAATTGGTGCGCGACAGTTCGATGATGTACTTGTCGAGCATTTCGATGGCTGAGGGTTCGGTCTTTAGAATCGTTGTCACCGATTTGAGCGCCGCATCGATTGTGCGAAACTGTAGACAGGCGACGCCGCGCTGTTTGGGGAGTGGCACGGCATGGAGGACCGCTTCGGTGATGGTTCCCAACGTCCCTTCTGCGCCGACAATAATTTTAGCGAGATTGAACTCCCCGCGATCGGGCCATTGGGTATTTAGCTCTGCTGAGGTGGCGGCGATGGGTAACTCGGTTTGCAGTTCCGGCACAAAGGCATCGAGGTTGTATCCACTCACGCGGCGGAGGATGCGCGGATAGCGGGCGATGATTTCATCACGAACCGCGTCGACGATCGCCGGCAACCGGCGATAGATCTCGCCTTCGGTGTTTTCCAGTGCTTGTCGCTGAGCAACCGCGTCGGGGCTGAGTGGTTCGCATTGCAGTTCGGTCCCGTCGGCCAGTAGCACGTGCAGTTCGCGAACATGGTCGATGGTTTTGCCGTGACGTACCGAACGGGATCCGGCGGAATTGTTGCCGATCATGCCACCTAACGCGGCGCGGTTGCTGGTGGAGACATCGGGGCCGAATTGCAGGCCGTGCGGTTTGAGGGCAGCGTTGAGTTGATCCAACACGACCCCCGGTTCGATCCGCACCAGACCCCGCTCAGCATCGATTTCCAGGATGCGATTCATGTACTTGGAAAAATCAATCACAATCGCCGTTGCCACCGTCTGCCCCGAAAGACTGGTGCCGCCACCACGCGGCAAAATCGGCACGCCATGCGCCGCTGCGATTTGAATGGCGGCGCGAACGTCCGCTTTTGATTTGGGCAACACGACGCCAATCGGCGGAATTTGATAGATGCTAGCGTCGGTGCTATACAGCCCGCGGCTGACGTCGTCGAAGAGTACGTCGCCAGCAATCTGTTGCCGCAATTCGGTTTCTAGTGGTGAAGGCATGTTGTATTTTCAATTTGTGCGAAGGTGCGACCGCTGTGTGACGTGGTGATTATAAGTCAACCCGCCCTTGTGACGCACCCATGCGCCGCTACAGATGTGTATAATAGTCGTGGGGATTGCGACCGCAAGTAGACGGTTTGGGGGAGAGGGCTGCTGAGCGAAACGAAGTAGGTTTGTTTGAAATGGGTTGCACTGGCGGACAAGCTGCCAGTGGCACCCGATATTTATGGCGATGATGGATTCAAACCGGCGGTGTTAATCGGTATCGCCGTACGCTTCGCGTTCGAAGGGGTTGTCGCGGTAGGGATCTTTGCCTTGAAACCATAAGACGGTTGAGAAATATAAATAGGCTGGGATGAAAAACGGTCCCCAACGGGCATATTGGCGGACATGGACCCATTCGTGATCGCGGGTGATGTCGAGCGCCGCATCGGTGAGTCCCAGGATGGTATGTCCCATGGTCATTGCCATCGGGTTATTCGGGCAGTGCCGCAAAAACCAGGTGACGGCTCCGCCATGGAATTCCAAAGCCATCCCCACCCGCCGAGCGCGACCACCGGACAATAACCCCAACAGGCCGACGATGATTCCCAGCAACGACCAGGGCGAGGCCCAAACGATCGTCAATAAAGTCAAAACAATACGCACGCTTCGCCACCTTAAACGAACTCGGCGGACTAGGTTTTTGCACTGATTAGTTTTCGTTTTTGGTCAGCCTGAGACGACGGGACCGTCGTAGGGCGCAACACTAATTGTGTTAATTCCGGTAAGCAATTGTACCGGAGCGGTTCCTTGCCCGAAATACCCCGCGTGACATATAGCAGAGTTGGTTGTCGGTAAAAGGTCCCTGCGGAATACCGCGTGCCGTAGAGACTGGGCGTATAGATCGGTCCGATGCCGGGGACACAAATTTGTCCGCCGTGATTGTGGCCCGAGAGCATCAAATCGAAATTTGCACGACGGGCCCAGGGGTAGTTGTCGGGGGTGTGGCTCAACAACAAGCGGAAGTCGACCTCTTTGGCGGCTGTGATGTCGGGATTGTTTCCCATCCAGGGGTATTCCGAACCGGCGATCAACATTTTTTTCTCGGCGTGCTCAATGGTTGTAAACCGGTCGGCGACATCGATCCAGCCCAGCTCGCGAAAACATTTTCGTGTCGCATCGGGGTCGAGGTCCCAGTCGTGGTTGCCAAGGATGAAATAACAGCCCAGTGGGGCGCTGAGTTGTCCCAGCGTCTCTGGAAGCCAATCGGTCAGATGTTGTTCGTCGAGCAAGTCGCCGGTAAAGACCACCATGTCGGACCCCAACTCCTGGCCGCGGCGAAGAACTTCTTCAAAGTATTCGCGGGTGATGGTGCCGATAAAATGCAGATCGGAGACATGCAGTATCGACAAACCATCCCAAGCTTGAGGCAAGCCGGGCAGGTGGAGGTCTTTGGTGCCGATTTCGACTTTGAAGATTTCATTGCCCGGTAGTTTTGCCAAGCTGTGATACCGCCCGGCAGCCAACGGTTGTTTGCCGAGCATGGCGGCTACGTCGATGATCTCGCTGTGGCTGGAGAGCAGTGCCGCCGGAGGGCGGTAGAACCAACGGCGGACGACGATCACCGACGCGAATATTGCCGAGATTCCACACGCCGCGAGATAGACTAAATAAATCGGCGCGATGTCCAACCAACTTCCGTCGAACAGTAATCGCGGGCGCCCGAAGCCTCCTTGGTAGATCAATGCCAGAGTGAAGCCAATGATGAACAATGCATGGCTGCGGCGAATGATGGAGAGTGTACTTAAGTGAACGCGCGCGGTGCTGATACGGTTTAGCACGGCCACGACAATCGCGAGATTGCCGAGTGAAAGGACCGCCATCAACAGTAGGTTCAGCCAGTTCATGGTTCGTGATACCGGAAACGGGGCGATTGCGGTTTCAGTTGCCGATCGCCAGCAGAAGCACTGTTAACAATAACCCGTTATGAATGCCGTGTGCGATCATCGACGGAATCAAAGTTCCTCGCCACTCGCGGGCTAATGTCAGTCCCAAAGCAATCGCCATCAGCGCGGGAACCGCGACAAGACCTTGCGGATGGATTACCGCAAAGATAAACGAGTTGATCAGTGCTGAGAATAGGAAACTGGCCAGGAAGCCCCAACGGTGGCTGCATTCGCGCAGATGGCGATACATGACGCCGCGAAACATGGTCTCTTCGACGACCGGCGCGCCGATTGCGGCCACAAGATACAACTGAAAAACCATGAACCAGTCGGCGTTTGCCACGGTCGAGACGATTGGGTGGCTGGGTAAGTTTGTTGGTGAGAAATCATCGACCCCACCACCAACCGGTTCCACAAGACCGGTGAGGAGCATTAAGATTAAGGATGCCAGAAATCCTACGAACAGAATCGGGATCGTCATCACATAACTGCCGACCCCGATGGCTGGTTCTGCCAACGGACGGTTACCGGCCGTCCAACCAATATCAGCGCGAATTTGCCGCCACGGAATCCCCCGCAACCGGGGCCAAGCCAAGGCGAACAGGCTACCAAACATCGCGGTTGCCAGGACCAGCGTGCGATAGCGGTCATCTTGGACCAACATGGACGCAGTCTGTGTGAGCACGAAAAACAGGAACAGCCAGACGGCAAAGGTTTCCGGGTAGATTCCTGCGTAGTTGCTGTGGCCACAGTGAATCGCGGGGCGCACGCTGCCGGTGATGTAGGCAGCGGTAAACACGACCAACGCCACAATGCCGACCATCAAGAGCGAACAAAACAGCCCGCCTGAACTCAGTAGGGCGATGGCGGTTTGCTGGGCTGAGCGGATGACTGTGGAACGGGCTGCTTCGTTGGTACCTTGTTTGGGGGCCAACGCCAAGTCGCCAAACCATCCGAGTTGGTCTTTCAAGAGTTGTCGCTGCTGTGGGGTGACCGACGGCCCGGTCCATTCCTCAGCAGCATAGTCAGTCATAAGCGCCGTCAATGCGTCGCGCAATTCGATTTGCTGTTTGTTGAGTTCAAAACCGCTGGTTTTAACGCGGTCGTTGATGTCCATTAACACCGAGAGTGCTTCTTCGGGGCCAGCCAACTCTTCGGCGACAATGACAAACCGCAACCGCTGTTCGATGGTCCCTTGGTTTAAGGGAGCCGCCTGTACGTACAACTGCGGGGCCGTCATTTTGTCCTGATCTTGCCACAATGAAGCGGCCCCGACCAAGTATCGGGATTGCAACAGCATGATGACATCTTGCGGAGCGGCCCCTTCGTCTTCCAGCGGGTGCGGCTCACCCCTCCCGCCGTTTTGCAGATAGGTCACGAAACCGACCATTGCAAGAATCACCAGCCAAGCGATGCGAGGAAATCCCCGGCGGACCGGGACGTCGGCTTCGAGCTCCAGTATCGGCGTATCGGATTCGTGATATTGCATAGATTCAGATGGCCCGAGTCTCGAGATGGATGCGGCGAATGCTGCGGCAGGGTTACGGCTGTTCGACTTCCTGTTTCATGCACCGTCCAATTTGTCGGACCGCTTGCCGGAGTCGTTGCTCGTTTTCGACGATCGCCATCCGCAGATAGCCTTCACCCTCTTCGCCAAAGCCACGCCCTGGGCTGACCGCCACGCCGACTTCGTCCAGCAATTTCATGGCAAAGTCGATTGACCCCATCTGTGCCCAAGGCTCGGGGATTTTTGCCCAGATGAACATCCCTGCGCGGGGACGTTCGATTTCCCACCCGAGACGTTCCAGACCATCGCACAGGACATCCCGGCGGCGATGGTACTCCTCGGCAATACTCTCCACGGCGGCGTCGCAATTGCGCATGGCGACGATTGCCGCAATCTGGACCGGCTGGAAGATGCCGTAATCGTAGTAGCCTTTGATCGTTGCCAGCGCGCGGCACATTTCGGCATTGCCGGCACAAAAGCCGATGCGCCAACCTGCCATGCTGTAGCCTTTACTCATCGTGGTGAATTCGACTCCGACCTCGAATGCACCGGGCGTGGCTAAAAAGCTGGGCGCCTGGTACCCTTCGAAACAGATGTCTGCGTAGGCGAAATCACTGATGACCAAAAATCCATGTTTTTTGGCCAGCCGCACCAACTCGACATAAAAGTCTTGTTCGATCACCGTGGCAGAGGGATTGTGCGGAAAATTGACGATGACCAGCTTCGGCTTGGGATACAAATGGGTGCAAGTGTAGTCGATGTTGGCAAGGAATTGTTCCGGATCACGTACATCCAGCGCAATGACATTCCCCGAGGCCAGCGCGACAGCATAGACGTGGACTGGAAACGACGGGGCGGGGACGATGGCCGTGTCTCCCGGTCCCATTAACGCCAAGCACAGGTGGCTGAAACCTTCCTTAGAGCCGATACAGGCCACGACTTCGTCGTTCGGATCAATCCGCACGCCGTAGCGCTTCCAATACCGTTTTCCCACTTCGCGGCGAAGATTCTCCACCCCGGTCGAGACTGAATAGCGGTGATTTCGCGGATCGGCAACCGCCTCCGTCAGTTTTTCGATGATCATCGGGTCGGGCGGATCCGTGGGATTTCCCATTCCCAGGTCAATGACATCGACCCCTGCCACCCGCTTCTTGTGTTTCAGCGCGTTGATTTTGCCAAACAAATAAGGCGGC
Source organism: Symmachiella macrocystis (assembly GCF_007860075.1). Taxonomy (NCBI): domain Bacteria; kingdom Pseudomonadati; phylum Planctomycetota; class Planctomycetia; order Planctomycetales; family Planctomycetaceae; genus Symmachiella; species Symmachiella macrocystis. The sequence goes on along the minus strand of NZ_SJPP01000003.1, from coordinate 33,351 downwards.
AGCCGCAACACGCGCGTGGCCACCGGAATGGTGAAGGGGTTGTCCGACTCCGGTTGTTCTGATTCGCTTCGCATCTGTTTATTTCTCTGGCTGCCGAGCCGTCATGTGGATTCTTTGGTTTCAAACGTGTCCGTTTGAACAAAACTTGTGCAGTGGCGCCAATTGTAGCACGTCGCCCCTGGAAGCAAAGAGACCGATGGGGGGCACCTGGTTCGCTGCGCAAATAAAACGGCACGCGAGATGCCAAATTGTCTCGCGTGCCGGTGTCTCTTTTCACTCGTGTTATCGCACTTCAGTGCGTCGGGGGCTACGGGCGCTGTGGTGCTGTTCGTGTGCCGCCGACTTGTTGGATATTTGAATCTTGTTTAGTGCGGGCAGTTGAGCGTTTGCTACTGCCGGTCGTGACGCCGGTCAGATAGTTGTCGACACGCGCCTTCGATTCCAGTGTGTTGAACGTCTTGTTGACCAAGAGTTGCACTTTTTCGTCGCGGAGTTCTTCCTCGAGAATGGAACGCACATCGGCCATCGAGACGCCACTGACCGGATCGGTGCGGCCTTCGCATTTAATGATCACCCAGTGCTTGTTTTCGGGGATTTGAATGACTCCAGAGATTTCGCCGTCGGCCAATGAGAACGCCGCTTTTTCGATTTCGCTGCTTCCAGAGAATCGACGAATCGGCGGGACTTTCCCTTCCAAAGCTCGGCTGGAGGAATCGATGGAATACTCCATAGCCAAACGGCCGAAGTTCTCAGGATTGTCTTTCACTTTTTCCCAGACTTCTTGGGCTTGGCGAATCCGATCCAGAATAATCACTCGCACCCGCACCCGTTCGCCATAGTTGCGCTGGTAAGCTTCTTCGAGTTCCTTTTGCGTAATCGTCACATCGTGTCCGGCCAACTTTTTGAGTGCCAACATGGGCCAGATGACGTCGCGGCGATATTGGTCGGGAGTCATTTCTTGTTGCGAGTGCATCATCTCCAGCCACTGCGCGGTATCCAAATTGAATTTTTTAGCGATCGAGCGGATTTCTTTTTCGATATCCTGTGCGGTCGGGGCATCGGCTTTGCCTTCAAAGGCTTGCTGAATCATTGTCCGGTTGATGATTCCTTCCAGCACTTTGTTCCCGTAACGCGCGACGCATTCTTCGGCCAGTTGGTCGTAGGAGATCAATTGACCATTCACGCGGGCGACGCTGCGTTTGCGGCTTTGCCCTGTGCTGTTCGCAGTTTGATTGCTGCGCAGGCTCCGCTCACCGCGTGCGGCGGCCTTGCCCGTTTCGGGCTGCATGACTTGGAACAACAGTCCCGCGACGAGCACGGTTAATGCGGTTCCTCCGACAATAAACATCCATTTTTGCGTCGTTTTGGGTTTGGTCGACATGGGCATCCAATCCTTTGAGCCAGTCTGTAGGGAGGGATCTGCGGGGATATTGACCCGAACGGGTATCGTCCCACGGGGATTTAACGGGATGCAATTTCACAACCGTAAACAGGGGGTTAGTCATTGCGGCGGGAATATACGCCAGTTCTCAAAACCGGTCAACCGCATTTGAGAAGGGAGCCGATGGGAGCTAGATTGAGCGATGAAAGGCTCTCTCAAAACCCTCGGCTGTTTCAAAACGCCGGAGCGGATTTGCGTTCTGTCGGTTCGGGAATCGTTGGCGGCGGGCTATCGACGGCTGCGGCCAATCGCGGCATGTTTGTAATCACAATCTGCCGGCGGCGAATCATCAGGCTGCCTTCGTCCTGTAGTTCTCCTAGCAGGACGGTCACGGTTTCCCGTGTGCTGCCAATGACATTGGCCAGTTCCTGGTGCGACAGCTTAATGCTCAGTTGAATTCCCTCGGGGGTCCGCTGGCCGTATTTTTCAACGAGTTCCAGCAACAGATGCACGAGGCGTTCGCGATTTGAGCGGAACAACAGCGATTTCAATCGGCGTTCCAGACGTCTTCGTCGCAAGCCCATTAACTTGGTAATGCCCATCGAAACGTGGGCGTGTGCATCCATAACGGCTTGTAGTTGCTCACGGGGTATTGAGATGACGGAGGACTTCTCCATCGCTTCGGCGAATTCTTCCCGCTCGCCCCCATCGAAGACCGACAGTTCGCCAAACAGTTCGCCCGGCTCCATAAAGCCCAATAGCGCTTGTTTGCCGTCGCTGGTGATGTGATACAGCTTGATGCGGCCGGAGGCGACTAACAGCACGGTTGTGCCGGGGTCGCTGGGCAAATAGACCAATTCGCCGCGACCAAATGTCCGTACCTGTGCGCGGCTCTCAAGTTGTGAAACCTGTTCGTCGGTGAGCCGTTCAAACAACTGACAGCTCTTAAGATGCCAGAATTTCTCGGACATGGAGTCAATCCCTAGCCGGGCTGGTTCGCAGTGACCTGTCACTTGAAGCGACCGGTGGCGTTCGGGTCTCCTGCGTCGTGCGAGGCGAGTCCCAAACCGGCGGCGCATTCCGCCCCACAATGTAAGCAGGATACCGCGTAGGTAGTATTCGGGCAAGACACCGGGCCGCACACCTGTCATAGCGGTTTGTGTTACCTCTGATAAAGCAACGGGTTGTGGCAAATCGCAATGTTCGGCGTAAACTATGAAACCTGGCAACGACTTTACGAAGGAACCTTGCGACATGCTGGCCGGCGGGAACCTTGTAATTCCATTGCAAGCATGGGATGCTGCGATTGAATTGGCAAAGTCACAGTGACTAACAACAGCCGATGCTCGCGAGTCTTCACTTATTGCAGATCATCTTTCAAAGGAGCGAATTATGACCCTCAGCGATGCACAAGAAAAGATGTGTAGCGAAAGCTCCTGGGATTTTTCAGATCTCACGGCTCTGTTCTTGAATTGCACCTTGAAAAAGTCCCCGGAACGGTCGCATACGCAAGGACTGATCGACATTTCGACGGCGATCATGGAGAAAAACGGTATCGCCACCGAGTGCCTGCGTCCGGTCGATCACGATATCGCCACCGGCGTCTGGCCGGATATGACGCAGCATGGTTGGGACAACGATGAATGGCCCGCGATTGCGGAGAAGGTCATGGCGGCTGACATTTTGGTTGTGGGCACGTCGATCTGGCTGGGTGAGAAGACTTCGATTTGCACGCAATTGATAGAGCGGCTTTATTCATCCTCGGGAGATCTCAACGCGCATGGTCAATACGCCTATTATGGCCGCGTGGGGGGGTGTCTCATCACCGGGAACGAAGATGGAGCGAAACATTGCGCGATGAATATTCTCTATTCATTGCAGCACATCGGCTATGTGATTCCACCTCAGGCCGATGCTGCGTGGCTGGGCGAAGCCGGTCCCGGTCCGTCATATCTCGATCCCGGTTCGGGCGGGCCGGAGAATGACTTTACGAATCGCAATACGACGTTCATGACCTGGAACCTGATGCACATGGCGCGGATGATTAAAAATGCTGGTGGTATTCCGCCGCACGGGAACCAACGATCGCAATGGGACGCTGGATGCCGATCCGACTTTCCGAATCCTGAACATCGCTAGTAGCCGAGCCGAATGTTGGCATCTGGCAGCCATGTATCGCTCCTATTCGACTAGGTTTAGGTCGGTCCGCTGGACTTAGACGCGGCGCGGAACACAGACCTGTTTTTAGCAAGTTGAATGGTCTGCGGTCATTGCATTTCAGGTTTGGACCTGCCGTTGGGCAATACAAGTGTTACTTCAATGAGCAATCGCAAGCCAGTGCACAACCCGGAACATCGTGTCAAAACCGGGATGCTGTCTCGATTGTGGTCCAGACCGGTCCTGGTTTGCGCTATCGTGCTAATCATCTTGTGCGTTGTTCGGTGGTGGCCACATGTGATGTGGAAATATGCTGAGGCACGTCTGGATTCTGACGAAGTTCACGCGATTCCAGTATCAGAGATGCAGCAAACGGATATCCCGGATGATTGGGCGTCCGTCCGCGTTGATGGTATGGAGTTCCGATTACCTTCCGACGTTGTTGAAACGCAGGACCAACCCAGTCCGGACCTAGTCATATTTCAAAACGGCGTTGGCGTTATGGTGATGGTGGCGAGACCGGCGGATAATGGCGAACTATACGACATGTTCGACGTAGCCAAAATTCGCCCGGAGCTGAAGGGGGTGACGCTACCCAAGCTAAGGTGGTACTGTTGCCAAGCCGGCACCAGTGATTTTCGTTGGTCAATGTCACCAGGCGAAGTGCGATGGCATGCATTCTGCATGACGGCGGGGCAACTATTATGGAGTAGAATGTCGGAACGGGCTGAAACTCTTTTCCGGGATGACGTTGATGGTATTGTTTATTTTGATGGCAAATTTGCGTCTTTTTTCTGGCAGCACAAGCAGAGCAAGCAAGGTGGCTATATTAATTTTCGCGGGGCCTCCCCCACAATCGATGCGAACTTCGTTCGTGGTGTTTGCGAAAGCTTTAAGTTTTCGGTGGAGCCCAATATTGAAACGGATGTAAATTGAACCCGTCGTGTAAAATTGTAAATGTGGGTGGCCAGGAGACATTCGATTTGGTCCCCTCGCTGTCTGAATAGGATCAACAAGTAAATAATTATTGGAACAGAGAATGCCAAATCTCCGAATCTTTGGGTTTGTGGCGGGAGGTGTGTTACTTTTGATGACGATGCAATCGAGTGCGCAAGAGCGACAGATCACACAGGACAGGGCGTTCAACCATGAGTTGGATAACAACGACAATTTCTCGCCGGACGACCGGTTTTTGGTGTTCGATACGCGGTCCGGTCCCGACTTGTCTCAAGCGCGGGTGATTGCGAAAGTCGAAATTGCCACGGGTGAGATTACGCAACTGTATACACCCCAGCATCCCAACGCCTTTGGTCCGGGCGTGTTGGCGGCCAGCTATGCGCCGGATCGTGACGAGGTGATCTTCATTCACGGACCACTGCAGCCGACCGGTGCGGAAGACCAATACGAAAAACACCGCCGCATCGCTGGCATCGTGAGTGGAGATGGCGACGGGAGTATTCGGTTTGCCGACGCCCGCGATACGCAAGCGCCTTACACGCCGGGAGCGCTGCGCGGTGGAACGCACCGGCATGAATTCTCCGGGGATGGGAAGTGGGTCGGTTTTACGTACAATGACGCGGTCGTCCGCGCGCACGGTTTGAAGACCGGCAAGCATCTGGATCTGCGGACAATTGGTGTGACGAAATTGGGGCATCCGGTCCAGGTCCCGGCGTCGCCGCAGTTTTTGTCGCATGGTGAAGGCTATTCGGTCTTGGTCGTGGTCGTCACACCCGAACCCAAGCCGGGCAGCGACGAAATCTCGCATGCCGCTGCGGATAGTTGGGTCGGACAAAACGGATACCGTCGCGAAGATGGTGGCCGGCAATTGGCCCGCGCGTTTATTGGCACGACGCGTGACAAGCATGGAGAACCGCTCGACGAGTTGTATATTGTCGACATTCCCGAAGACGTCACCAAACCAGGGCCGTTGGGACCGCTGGAAGGGACCGACACGCGTTTTCCGATGCCGCCGGCCGGTGCGGTGCAACGACGGTTGACGCACACCGCTGAGGCGAAGTACCCCGGTTGCGAGGGAATCGCCCGCAGTTCCCACGATGGTTCGCAAATCTCGTTTCGGATGCGCGATGCTCAAGGCGACTGGCAGATTTTTCTGATCTCGCCTACCGGAGGAGAACCGCGGCAAGCAACATTTGTTAAAGGGGGTGTCGATACCGATGCGCGTTGGCATCCCTCGGGGAAATTCATTGCGTTTGTTGCCGGGAATAAGGTTCTCGTCGCCGACGTGGAGCCCGGTGCGGACTTTGGCAAAAGTCATGTGCTGAGCGATGGCAACACGGCAGCGTACGCGTTGGTGTGGAGTCACGACGGCGAGACGTTGGCCTATAACCGTAGCGTGGCGACGGATGGCAAGAATGTGACGCAGATCTTCGCAGTTGATTTCAATCAGAGCGCCCCGTAGCGCACGCCGTTTGTGGTAGGAGTATGGCGATGAATAGTTGCGCTGAGTTGAAGCAGCACCTTACTGATGAAATTGGTGCGCGCCGCGAGACCGTTGTGGGGATCGGAGAAGCGATCATGGATGCGCCGGAGCTTGGTTTTAAGGAATATCGCACAGCGGATTTGGTTAAGGAGACTTTCACGGACTTCGGGTTATCGTTCGATGATCAATTGGCGATTACCGGCGTGAAGGCGGTTTTGCGAGGCGGAAAGCCGGGGCCGACGGTGGCGTTGATGGGGGAATTGGACGCGCTGCAGGTGCCGGATCATCCTCGCGCTTGCGCAGAGACCGGGGCAGCACACGCTTGCGGACACAATGCGCAAATCGCCGGCATGTTGGGAGCGGCGCTGGGGCTGTCACAATCGGGTGTGGCGGAACAACTTGCCGGCACGATCGTGTTTTTCGCCGTACCGGCCGAGGAGTATGTCGAGATTGGTTACCGGCTGGGATTGGTCAAACAGGGCCGCACTTCATTTCTGACCGGCAAACAGGAATTGATTCGATTGGGGCTATTTGATGATGTGGACATGGCGGTGATGATTCACTCGACCAGTCCCGACGTCCACGAAGGCCGGATGGGGTTGGCGCCATCGTCGAACGGTTTTCTAGCCAAGAACATCCGGTTTTTGGGAAAGGCATCCCATGCCGGAGGTTTTCCCGAACGGGGCGTCAACGCGCTCAATGCCGCCCAGCTGGCGCTGAGTGCCATCAACGCGCAGCGGGAGACGTTTCGCGATGAAGATTGCGTGCGGGTGCATCCGATTATTACCAAGGGGGGCGATTTGGTAAATATCGTGCCGGCCGAGGTGTGTCTGGAGACATACGTTCGCGGAAGAACACCTGCGGCGATTCTCGATGCGGCGTCCAAGGTCGATCGCGCGTTGCGCGGCGCCGCCATGGCGATGGGGTGCCGGGTGGAGATCGAAACGGTCCCCGGCAATTTGCCGTTGCGAAATGACCCCGAGTTGGCGGAGCTATTCCGCAACAATGCCGGTGCGATATTGGGGAGCGATGGCTATCGCGACTATCCACACGCAGGCGGTTCGACCGATGCCGGGGATCTGAGTCAAATCATGCCTGTGCTGCATCCGATGATGACCGGTGCCAGCGGTTCGCATCACCAAATCGATTGGCATATTTCTGATGCCGATGCGGGTTACTTGGCGCCGGCCAAGACGTTGGCAACGATGGCCATCGATCTGCTCCATGGCGACGCGACGAACGCTCAGCGGGTGATGGCGAATCACGAAGTTGCGATGACCAAAGAGGAATATCTGGATTGCCAACGCGCGGTTTTTCAAACCGAGTATTTCGATGGCGACCAATAACGGGCGATCAGCGGCCACGCATGGTATGATGCGAAGCACGCGATTGGCCTGTCCGTAACGCGACTAAGATGGCTATAGCGTGATGAATTCTATGAATATATCCACCTCACAGGAAGACAATATGAGAATTGTTATATCATTATTTATGGTCCTTGTAGCCACAACGACCGTATTGCAAGCGGCGGAGAAACCGGAGCAAGACGCGCCGACGGCCGCTGACGTCTCTTACGGTCCGTTCGCGGAAAACGTACTCGACTTCTGGCAGGCCGAAGGGGAAGGGCCGCGGCCGTTGTTGGTTTATATTCACGGTGGCGGTTGGACGGCCGGGGATAAGAAACAAATGCAGGCGCGATTCCAACCGTTTCTGGATAAGGGGATCTCCTATGCGGCGATCAATTATCGGCATACGGGTAAGTATCCGTTGCCGGCTCCTGTACATGATGCGGCGCGGTCGATTCAGTTTCTGCGGACCAAAGCGGATGACTGGAACATCGATACCAAGCTCATTGCCTTAACCGGGGGTAGCGCGGGCGCCTGTACCTCGATGTGGTTGCTATTGCACGATGATCTGGCCAATCCCGATGCAAAAGATCCGGTGTTACGCGAATCTACACGTGTCTGCGCGGCGGCTGTTGGTGGAGGTCAGGTCTCGATCGATCCTAAAGTGATCGAGCCGTGGTTAGGCCCCAACGTGCTGAAGCATCGCATGATCAATATGGCGGTCGGTGAACCGACAATCGAAGGTGCGCTAAAAAACTATGACAAACACGAGGCGTTGTACAAGGAATTCTCACCTTACAACCACCTCGACGGAAACGACCCGCCGCTACTAATGACTTACGGAAACAATATGAAACTTCCGTCGGTGAGCGCCGGTCATGGGATTCATCATCCGGTCTACGGAGTGAAGATGAAGGAAAAAGCCGACGCCGAGAAGCACGAATGTTATTTGCTGATCAAAGGCGTCTCGAACTCCGACAAATACCTGAATGCGAATGCGTTCTTGATGGATAAATTGCTGAATTCTCAGTGAAGCCTCGTCCAGTCACAACACCCTGCCAAACGGTAGGGTGTTGTGTTTAATCTAACTCAGGTTTAGATCCAGGTATCTTGGTTTGAAGTGAAATCGTGTGGACGGATGTTGAAGTAAGGAAACATACGGTCGGACCAGATGATCTCCCATTCCCGTGCGATGCTATCGGAACCGGCTCCGCCGATTGTGTAGTCGAAGCCACCGCCACCGGTCAGCGTATCGTTGCCTTCCTGGCCGAAGAGGAAGTCAACTCCTCCTTGCCCAAACAGTTCATCGTTGCCTTCTTCGCCGTGGATTCGATCGTTACCGTCTCCTCCCTTCAAAAGATCATCGCCTTTCTTGCCGAATAGTTCGTCATCTCCGAAAGAACCGAAAATCGTATCGTTGCCATCGCCGCCGGAAAGTGTGTCGTTTCCACGTCCGCCATTGAGCACGTCGTTCCCGTTCTCAACGTAACCTATTGTATGTCTCAGTTCATCCGGGTAGTCGCCCCAAATCATATCTGCGCCGTAGCCACCGTTTAGTGTGTCGTTACCACTGCCGCCGATAATGTTGTCATTGCCGCTCCCCCCTTGAATTTTGTCGTTCCCGAATCCGCCGTAGAGTTCATCGCTGCCGCTGCCACCAATTAACGTATCATTGCCGTGATCAAATCCGTCAGACTCCTGATGGGCAACGTAAGATGACGATTCCACATACAGCATCCACCCGCCGGAGATTTCATCGTTACCGAAGCGGCCGTTTAGGTAATCATTTCCAAGTGAACCAATGAGAATATCGTTTGCGGCACCACCGTAGATTGTGTCATCGCCGCTACCGCCATCGGCTGCCATGCGGTAGAGGGTATTGTTGATGATCGTGTCGTTTCCGCCTGCTCCAGCAACTTCGATTTGTTCAAAATCTTCGGAGTTGTAGATGTTTTGAATCAAAACATTCCCGTCAGCGTCGCGGATGGTCGCTTGGACTTTGGTAACGCCAGCCTGCCGTGAGTGGTAGGAGATTTCGATGTGGTCGTCACCGGCCGATCCCTGGATGAACAGTTGCTGATTGCCTTTGGGCAAGGTTGATCCCCCAACAACGACCGACTCCCCAATCTCCATGTTGGCGGTCATCAATTTGCGGTCTTCGAGGGATTCGATCATCAATTTTCGTTGGTGTTTGTTGTTCAGCATTATCGCGTGGCTTTCAGGTTTTTATTCGTGTGTGATGTTTGTGTCGTCCTCTACACTGAAATGCCCAAGCATGGCAGCGACACGCCAACGATTTCTAAAAATGTTGGAAAATCGCAAGAAAAACTTGTAACACTTGGGAAGTCTTTGATCTGCCGCCTTATTTCTGAAAGCGTTACGCGTTAATGATGGGGCGTTTGAAGCGAAAACGTGTGAATGCCATAATGCAGCCTATGGAATCATCCACCTGATGCTGAACCCCAGGGAGTAACCGATATGTTTCGCCTATCTTCGCGAATCACCGTATTCGTGATCGCTGTGATCTCAATCAGTTACGCCGGAGTTGCTGCTCCGCCACAGCCGCCGAATATTGTGCTGATTGTGAGCGACGACCAGGGCTATCGCGATCTGGGTTGCTTCGGCAGTGATGAAGTCAAGACGCCGCACTTGGATCAGTTGGCGAAACAGGGGGTGCGTTGCACGAATTTTTATGTGACGTGGCCCGCTTGTACGCCGTCGCGGGGGAGTATTCTGACTGGGCGTTATCCACAGCGGAACGGCCTGTACGATATGATCCGCAATGATGTGGCGGACTACGGCAAAACCTTCACAGCTGAGGAATACGCTGTGACCCCGGAACGCGTGTTAGGGATGGATGAGCAGGAGGTAATGATATCCGAGGTGCTCAAGCAGGCCGGCTATGCGACGGCGGTGTTTGGCAAATGGGACGGCGGACAGTTGCTGCGGTTTTTGCCACTCCAAAACGGCTTCGACCGGTATTACGGATTTGCCAATACTGGGATCGATTATTTCACGCATGAGCGGTACGGCGTGCCGTCGATGTTCCGTGACAATCAACCGACCACGGCGGAGCAGGGGACGTATTGCACCTATTTGTTTCAAAACGAAGCGGCTCAGTTTGTCAAAGAGCACAAGGACCAGCCGTTTTTTCTCTACCAGCCGTTTAATGCTCCGCACGGGGCATCGAACCTTGATCCCAAAATCCGCGGCGCCGCACAAGCCCCGGAGCGGTACAAGAAGATGTATCCGCAGTACAAGGACAAATTGGTCAAAGGAAAACGGTACGGCCAAGAAGCGCTTGTGCCGAGCAAGCAGAAGGGGCGGTTGGAATATCTGGCATCGATCACCTGTATGGATGATGCCATCGGCGAAGTGCTGGGCCTGTTGGACGAATATGAACTGGCCGACAACACATTGGTGGTCTTTTTTTCCGACAACGGCGGCAGCGGTACAGCTGACAATTCTCCGCTGCGGGGGCGCAAAGGGCTGATGTTCGAAGGGGGCATCCGCGTCCCATTCATCGCACGATTTCCCGGACGGATTCCCGCCGACAGCGTTTCGGATGAGTTTCTGACAGCGTTAGAACTGTTTCCGATGTTCGCGCGATTGGCCGGGGCAAAACTTCCCGAGGATATTGTCTACGACGGGTTTGACATGCTGCCGGTATTGACTGGTGAGAAAAAATCGGAGCGGACAGAAATGTTTTGGGAACGTCGAGGCGACCGGGCGGCGCGTGTGGGAAACTACAAATGGGTCCAATCGAAACGCGGCACCGGACTGTACGATCTGTCGAGCGATATCGGCGAAAAACATGATTTGTCGGCGGTGAATCCGGAAATGTTGGCCAAATTGCAGACGCGTTTTGCCCAATGGAAGAAGGAGATGGCAGCTGCGGAACCGCGGGGGCCGTTTCGTGACTTTTAGGTAAGTCGTCGGGCCTGTGCGACGCGTTTTGGACGTCGAACGGAGAGATTTCGAACTTTGAGGGTTGGCGAACAGGGTTCCTAAGGGTATACTGTTTCAGCACTTCGGGTTTTCGGAAATCCGAAGCATTCCGACCGGGAATAAGCGAGCACCGCTGTCTTGTGTGAATGAGACGCGTTTTTCCGGTCGAACGGGGATTTCTGGCAGAGCTGGAGGCTACTGCAGACCCGTTGAAACTTATCGTGCCGGCACGCAAGCCGCATGATTCCGCTGCTGACCAGGGGTTGTGTTGACCGTTTTGGAAGGCCGCCTGCGTTCTATTGAGGACGCACCGAATTCGTACGATCAACATTTTGACCATCCACAATTCGCTCGCAAGATGATGCGTTAGGCCAGGTGCAAACCTGAGACTGCGGCCAGTTTATAGGCTGCGGCGGGACTGATTTTGTTTGTCCAGAGTTCCCGTGAACGCGAATGCGAGTTGATAGGTGGAGTCGGTCCGACCTGCTGCACTTGGGCAAACATCTGAGGATCCGGTGAACTGTTTTCCCCGGTTCCCGCACACCACGATTGTGAGTGTGCCCTTGTTGTTGAGCGAACCACAACCACGCCGTGGTTGATCGCGCGCAACTCCCATGAAGCCCTCTGACGACCAGTGTCCAGGCTGCGGAACCGTTCCAGCCAGACTGCATCGCCAGAATACGTAGAGACGTTAGCAAAAATCCGCTTCGTTGATGCCGGGCGAAAAAGTAACACAGATTGAGGAAAACCTTTGAAGACGTTTCAGGAAATTGATTTGATTGCGCCCGTGCAACGTGCATTGGCTGACGAGAAATACGAAACCCCCACGCCGATCCAGGCGCAGACCATTCCGGCTACTATGCAGGGACGGGATGTGTTGGGGTGCGCTCAAACCGGGACTGGAAAAACAGCGGCGTTCGCCGTGCCGATTCTTAACCAACTCGGACAAGGGAATCGCAAGTCGACGCCCAAACGGCCGTTAGTCTTGGCTTTGGCTCCCACGCGGGAATTGGCGATCCAGATTGGCGCCAGCTTTGCGGTCTATGGGCGACATTTAAAACTGCGGCAGGCTTTGGTCTACGGTGGTGTGAATCAAGGCAAGCAGGTCCGGGCTATGAATCGAGGAGCTCACATCTTGGTGGCGACACCGGGACGGTTGCTCGATTTGATGAACCAAGGACACATCAAACTGGATCAGTTGGAAATGTTCGTTTTGGACGAAGCGGATCGCATGCTCGACATGGGATTTCTGCCGGACCTCAAACGGATCATCAGCCATTTGCCCGAGAAACGGCAATCGCTGTTCTTTTCCGCCACCTTGCCGCCGAGCATCATTAAGTTGTCGCAAAGCCTGCTGCACAAGCCGGTCAGCGTCAACGTGACGCCCGAAACGACAAGCGTGGAACGAATTGAACAACGGTTGTTGTATGTCGACCGCGCTGAGAAAAAGAAACTGCTCAAGACAATTCTTACCAGTGAAGGTGTCGATCGCGCCTTGGTGTTCACTAAGACCAAACGGACCGCCAATTTGCTGGAAAAGCAGTTACTCAAAGATGGCATTGCTGCCACAGCCATTCATGGCGACAAATCGCAAAATGCACGGCAACGGGCGTTAGAGGCGTTTCGCCGCAAACAAGTGAATGTGCTTGTGGCGACCGACGTTGCTGCTCGTGGAATCGACATTGATAACATTACACATGTCGTCAACTTCGACCTGCCGATCGAACCGGAAAACTACGTGCATCGCATTGGACGCACGGGACGCGCCGGTGCTGAGGGAATCGCCCTGTCGTTTTGCTGTGCGGACGAACGTCGTGAATTGCGATCGATTGAGCGTCTGATCGGGCAAAAGGTGCCGATTGATCCCGAGCAATCTTTGCCCGAGCCTGCTGAGCTCAAATCGGGTGGTTCGTCGCATCGTCGCCGGGATGCCGGTTCAAAACGTTCGAAGTTCAAACGGTCTGCTTCCAAGCGATCGGGGGCAAAAGGCTCCGGTCCCAAGGGTCCGGGATCGCATAGTTCTGGAGCGAAAAGCTCCGGTGCAAAAAGCTCTGGCGGCAAAGGGGCGGGCAAGTACCGCAAGGTTGAAGCCGCGAGCGGTTCCGGTTCCTCGAAGCCGAAACGGCGACCCGGTCGCAAGCCGAAGAAATCAGGTCAACGCGCTGCACAGTCGACCTAAGAGCGAATGAATGCGATAAAGTGCCACGGGCGATCCAAACGCCGGTGGCACTTTTTTTATTGTCTGTCGGTTAAGCCAACAACGGGTCGATCAAGTGTCCGTGGACATCCGTCAGTCGCCGGTCGAGGCCGTTGTGGTACCAAGTTAATTTGGTGTGGTCGTAGCCCAGCAAGTGCAGCACCGTGGCGTAAAAGTCCCAAACCGTGGTGATGTTTTCAGCGGCGCGGCGGCCAAATTCGTCGGTTGCGCCGTAACTGATGCCGCCTTTCACGCCGGCCCCCATCATCCAACAGGTGAATCCGTCGGGGTTGTGATCGCGTCCCGTTGTGCCGGCTTGATGCGTGGGCATGCGACCGAATTCCGTCGTCCACAGCACCAACGTATCCTCCAGCAGTCCGGATTTCTTCAGGTCGCTCAGCAGCGCCGCCGTCGGTTGATCGAACACCGGGCCATGCCGCTCGTAATCGGGCTTGAGAGTTTTATGGGCATCCCAGTTGAGTAGTCCGTCGACGCCCGATGCGCGGGATGCACAGTAGAGGTTAACGTACCGCACTCCCCGTTCCAGCAGTCGCCGGGTTAACAAGCAGTTGCGGGCGTAGCCTGCTTTCAATTTGTTGGTATCGCCGGTTCCGTACATTTTATGCACGGCGGCTGACTCCGAGGCTAGGTCCGAGACCTCCGGTGCGGACAGTTGCATGCGTGCCGCCAGTTCATAGGCCGAGATCCGCGCGAGCAGTTCTGATTGGCCGGGATTGCCCTCGGCATGCCGTTGATTCAGTTGCTCCAAGAGTTTGCGCGACGCGTTTTCTTCGTCGGCCGATATCGCACTCGGACGCTGCAGATTGCGAATCGGCTGGTGCGAGCTCATCATGATCGCTTGGTGTCGGGCGGGAAGGAAGCCGTTGCTCCAATTGGCTTTGCCATTGGGCGGTTCGCCGCGAATGTCGGGGATGGCGACGTAAGTCGGAAGGTTGTCATTCGCGCTGCCCAGCGCATAACTCATCCAAGCGCCGGTGCTGGGAAAGCCTTCGGTTGTGTGGCCGGTGTTCATGAACACACACCCAGGGCCGTGCGTGTTGGTTTTGGACGTCATCGAGTGGACAAAGGCGATGTCGTCGACATGCTGACTCATGTGCGGCAACAGGCTGGTGAACATCTTTCCGCTTTCGCCAGCGGGAGCAAACGCCCACGGGCTTTTCATCAGTGCGCCGTTTTTGCCTTGAAAACTCACCAGGTTTTCTTCACCGGGCAGAGGTTGCCCGTGCATTTTATCCAGCGCCGGTTTGTGCTCCCACAGGTCCATGTGAGATGCCGCCCCCGGGCAGAAAATTTGCAGGACTCGATGGGCTTTGGGCGGGAAATGCGTTTTGCCTTGGCCCGGCGCCCAAGCGGCATCGCTGGCGAACATATCGCGCCCGGACAGATGTCCCAGTCCAATACCGGCCAGCGCCGTATAGACATTGCCGAGGAAGCCGCGGCGATCGAGTAACGAGGGAGAAAACATGCGGGTTCCTCAATTCAAATAAATGAACTCGTTTGAGTTCAACAGGACACGGCACAGCGCCGGCAAACCGTGTTGTTTCACAAGTGCCGAGCAAGCATTTGTCTCGTCGTCGGAAGGTGCACGGCAGAAACAGAGTTCAAACGCACGTCCGACCTGTGCAGCGGGCGAGGGCGAATCAGGTAGTTCGCTCCCGATACGGTCCGCCAGTGCGGTAGCCATGTCGAGCGTGAATTTGTGGTTCATCAAGGTCAGTGCTTGCAGCGGTGATGTGGTCGAGGAGCGGCGCGGCGTCGCGAACGCGCAGTCGGGGCTATCGAAATCGGTCATCAAGTCGATCCGTGAAGCACGTGCATTTTGGTGATAGACGCTACGACGATACGTGTCCGGTCCAAAATCATCCAACGGGACATAGGTGGCGACGTTGTCCTGCAAATAGTGGTAGAGGCGAAATCCTGGCCCTCCCGCGCGACGATCCAGTTTCCCGCCGGCCATCAACATGGCGTCGCGGATTTCTTCAGCCGTCAATCGTCGCGGTGGAAAACGCCACAGGTAGCGGCTGTCCGCATCGACTTTGGCGAAATCCTCACGATAGGTCGACGACTGCCGGTAGGCTTGCGACATCACAATTTTTTTGTGCAGCGACTTGAGCTGCCAGCCGTTTTCCTGCAATTGCCTTGCTAGCCAGTCCAGCAGTTGCGGATGAGTGGGCGGGACACCCATGAAACCGAAATCGCTGGGCGTGGCGACGATGCCGGTTCCAAAATGGTAATGCCACAGACGGTTGGCCAACACGCGGGCGGGCAGGGGATTGTCATCGGCGATAAGCCATTTGGCCAGGGAGAGTCTCCGTTCGCCTTCCGGGGATTCGTTGGAAAGTTGATACTCCGGGGCGACTTTGCTCAATGTCGATAGACTTGCGGGAAAGGCCGTGCGTCCGGGACGCTGAGGACTGCCCCCCAAAAAGACGTGAAACGGCCCGCCGGCAGCTGAGAATGTGCCCGCCCACCAAGCTGGCAGCGGTGTGATTTTTGATTGTTGTTGGCGGACTTCGGCCAGTTGGCGCCCCAAGTCGGCGAGTTGTTTATTCTCCGCTGCCGTGATGACGGCATCCTTCAACCGTTTGCGGCGGTGAGCGTCGCTGACCGGTTTGCGATCGGCCGTCGAGGCGACTTTGGTCCATGTTTCACCGTCGAGAGAGACACTGAGACGATATTCGCAAACGAACGTTGCAATCGACTGGCTCCCTGCCTCCCCGGCGCGATCGCTGGAAAACAGAACGCGCTCGATCGTTTGTGGCTCGGCAAATTCGATCGTCAGTTCCGGTCCGGCAGCAATCCACCGTGCGCCGAATCGTCCGTCGATGGTTTGCATGGCGTTATAAGCATCGAAGTCTTTTGCCGTGCGACTCCGTCCGGTCGCCTTGCCGCCGTTTTTGGCCGCGGCGACATTTTGGCTCTCCGGGCCAGCGGTCCAGGCTTCGAATTCTTCGATTCGATAGCCGGTACGGGCCTGCGGATTGTTATCGACCCCCTCGACGGTCAGTCGGATGAATTTGGCGGGAACCGGGGGGAAGGTTTCCTCAGCGCCGGTTCGCTGGACTGGCTCTCGTGTCCAGGCGGATTCGAAGTCGGCGGCTTTTTCCTCGCCCCGTTTGTTGATCGTGTTTTCGAGTTCGCCCCGTTGTTTTTCCAGTTGTTTCTGTGTTTCTTGGAGTGGTTGCACGGCGGAGGCGTGTTGTTGTTTTTGTTCCGCTGTGGCGATGACGCGCACGCCGTGATGCACACCGGCGAAAGTGGCGTATAGGCTGTAGTAGTCGTCTTGCGTGACCGGATCGAACTTGTGATTGTGGCACCGCGAACAACCGACGGTCAGGCCTAGGAACGCTTCGCTGGTGGCGCGAATGATTTCGTCGATTGTGTTCGCTCGGATTTGGGCCGCCTGTGCCGCATCTTGATTGCCGACATCGTCGTACGGGCCGCTGACCAGAAATGTGGTGGCGATCTCCACGTCGGGATCCCCCGCGCCGATCACATCGCCGGCGAGATGTTCGAGCACCATGCGGTCAAACGGTTTGTCTTCGTTGAACGAGCGAATGACATAATCGCGAAACGGCCAGGCGTTGTTGATGATCTCGTTGCGCTCGAATCCTCGGCTTTCACCGAAGCGAATCACGTCCAACCAATGCCGGCCCCATTGTTCGCCGTAATGTGGCGATGCCAGCAAGCGATCGACGACCCGTTCATAGGCATCGGGGGAATCGTCGTTGAGAAAATCGTCAACTTCCTCAGGCGTGGGGGGCAAGCCGATCAAGTCGTAGGTGATGCGTCGCAGCAGTTGGCGGCGCTGTGCGGGGGCCGAGGGTTGCAGTTGCTTTTCGGCCAGCTTGGCGAAGACAAAACGGTCGATCGGGTTTTCGTTCCAGGCGGCGGGGATTCCAGCGGGTGTGGGTGGCGAGACCTCTGCCAGCGGCCGCAATGACCACCAGTCGTACCCCGCTCGCGTGTCGGTCGACCTGGCGAACTGGTTCAGCGGTTCTGGGGGAAAATAGGCGCCGGTTTCGATCCACTGCTTGAGCACCGCCATTTCGTCGGCGGTGAGCGGTTTTTTAGGCGGCATTTCTTGGTTGACGACATAGTCGTAAAGCAGGCTCGCATCGACGTCCCCCGGTTCGATGACTGATCCGCTCTCGCCCCCTTTCAGCGCGGTCGCTTTGCTGCGAAGGTCCAGTTCACCCTTGTGTTCCGAACCGTGACATTCCAAGCAGCGACCGACGAGAATTGGCGCGACCTTCTGTTGGAAATAAGCCGCCTGCTCTTTGTCATCCCCATGGGCAGCGGCGGTCATCGCTGGAGATGTCAGAACAGCCAATCCATAGAGGATCGCGCACAGTGAGCTGGCAGCAGCACTACGTTGGCGACGTTGCAAGAAACGCGTTGCAAGGGGGTACATAGGCGGGAATTCGACGTGAGGGTCTTGGAATGAAATGTACGCTATATTCTATACGATACCGCGCCCCAACACCTTGCGGCAAGAGCGTCGATTTCTTGAGTGCGACGGAGCTGTCGCTTGGCGTGTACGTTTTTCTTAGCCACAGATTGAACACAGTTGAAACACAGATATTTGGGCGTGACTTTTTGGATTTCCAAACCGACCGCTTGCGGTCGCATTGTGTGATCCGTATTACGTCGTATGAAGTCATGCCCCTAGGATCACGATCACAGGTTGAGTCAGCCGGGGTTCGTGGTCCGCTTGATGACCAATGCTGTCAGATCATCGGCTTGGACCTCGCCGGCAACATGTTTCTCGACGTCTTGGTAGAGACGTTGGATAAACTCGTCAGGCGGCAAGGAATGGTGATCCCGGATGAATTGTTCCAGGGTCTCAATACCGTAAGGTTCATCCGCTGAATTGGTCGCCTCAAAAAATCCGTCGGTAGTAAGGACCAACGTATCCCCCGGTGCAAAGGGGATTTGCCGCGCATCGTTAAACGTCAGGCCTCCGGTAATGCCTAACGGCAAGTCGTCCGCCTCCCAGTTGTGCAACGTCGCGGTCGCGGATTCGTAGAAAAACATCGGGGCATGTCCGGCGGAAAGCAGTTCGACACGGCAATCTTCGGAACGAACGACACCCACCACCGCAGTGATGAACCGCCCTTCGGGCATATCGACGCAGAGTAGCTCGTTGAGTCGGCCGATGACGTCATTGAGCGCGCCGGTACCGTCACCGGCTGTGGCACGCATGTAGGCTCGATAGACGGAGACAATTAGCGCGGGACCGATGCCGTGTCCGGCCACGTCGGCCAGCGTGAATAACGTCTTTCCGTTGGGCAACACGAGCCAATCGTAGTAATCGCCGCCGGTCTTGTCGGCCGGGCGATTCCAGCCGGCGATCTCAAATTCGGGAGTCTGCGGCGATTGTTGGGGGAGCAATCCCAACTGGATTTCTCGAGCAATATCGAGATCCCGTTCGAGTTTTTCCAATTTGATCACCGATTTCAGTCCCTCGCGCATGTTGTCGTGCGCTTCGGCAAGACGACGGATCTCTTCCACTTCGGAAACGATCGGAGTCTGCGGTTCGAGGTCGCCGCGGCTGATACGTTCGCTTTGGCGGACAAGTGCAACAATCGGGGTGCTGAAGCGTCGCGATAACGTGACTGCTCGAATCATTCCGATTAATAACACTCCGATCACCAAGCCGATCAACAATATTTGTTGGCGACGAATCCCGGCCGAGAAATCTTGCTCCGGGACAACCACTCCAATCCAAAACCGGTTGGGGCCTTGTTGAAATAAGCGAAAACCGGCCCACCAATTCTCACCATCGACCGAAAACGGTAGCGGGTCATCCGGCTGACCGTGCGTCTTCCAAGCCTGCGTTGCAGCGGTCAATGCGGGGATGTGGAGGCTGTCGGCGGGCGGAAGCTGCGCCGCGGTGTCTGCGACGGCAGCGTCGGGGGGGACAAAGGTTAATGTATCGCGTATGGCTTCTGCTGATTGAAAACCTGCATCTCTGGGCAGCCCTACGACGTTCAACTCACCTGTTTCGTTGTCTTCGACCATCACAAACGCCTTGCCATGTTTGCTGACGTTTAGGTTTGTGGTGAAACGGGAAATATCCATTAGCAGCAAGTCATAGGCTACGACGGTTGTGAGGGGTGACTCGGACGGGCCGACCCACTGCGTCGACGCGGTGATACCCGGATCCTTGGTGACGTAAAAAATGACCGGTTTCGTCCAATACACCGGTTCAGCAGTAGTGGTGTCTAACGCCCGCTGAAACCAAATCCGCTTTCGGGGATCGTAATCCAAAGTGTCAAACCCCTCGACAAGCTGACCGGTCTCTGAGTTCCATTCCCGATTGTAGACACGTTTTCCCCACGCATCGGCTTGAACGATTCGGTTGGACCAGACGTGCGGATCGACCGGATCGCGGAGCAACAGATATTCGGCGCCGTTGGAGTTGGCGACCATCATCGACGAAAGCTGCGGATGTTGTTCGAGAATCGGCACGAACAGTTTGTTCATGGCCTCGTAATCGGTGGCATCCAGTATGTCAGTCGCTGCCCAACCCTGTCCGACGAGCACTTGCTTTCGCACAGTGCCAAAAAATGATTGCAGTTGTCCTTCGGTTCGCAGCGCCGTGCGTTCGATCAGCGAGGTCGAAAGTTGCTCAATGGTCTCCGCCCCGGTGATCCAGGTCGCAATCAGAATTACGGCGCCTGTGAATGCGAGAAGCACAACGAGATCAGTCATCAAGCGCCGTCGGATTGTCGTTGGCTGACTGCTGGTAATTGTGTCGGCTCCGTGTGTGGGTTGGCGCAACGGAGATCGGAGCGCTGTCTGAGATACTTGCGAAGCCGCATTATCAACGAAGCCGACCGCTTCGGCAAGCGCGCGAAGCCAGTTGGTTTCAGGAGTATTTACCAGTGGCGATTGGCTATGAGAAATCGTTTTTACCGAGAACAATGCGTCGGCACAGGCTCCTGGCAGTCAGCCCACACAATTGCAAACGCTATTTTATAAATGCCGTTGACTAAATGCCCGTCGGGGGATAGTTTGGAGATATTGACTGGATTCTGTTGTTCCTGATCGGCAAAGAAAGTCACCGCGATGGCACTTCGCATGATTCGCTGTTCGTCCTGGGCGTGCTTGTTATTAGTCCAGTTGACGACCGTAACCCATGCGGCGGATCAAGTTCCTGATTTTGAAGCTGAAATTGCCCCGCTGTTGATCAAACGCTGCGTGGAGTGCCACCAAGGCAGCAATCCCTCCGGGAATTTGGTTTTGACGGGCGAAGAAGGATTGCGCAAAGGAGGAGATAACGGTGCGGTGATCGATGGGGAATCGCCTGAGGAGAGTTTTCTGCTTTTGCGCGTTCACGAAGGAGAAATGCCGCCGGCCATTAAGGGAATCCCACAGAAACTGCCGGCCGAGGAAGTGCGCCTGCTTGAACGTTGGGTTGCCGCTAAGGCGCCTTGGCCGAAAGGACGGACGTTGGATTGGTTTGAACGGACCAACGAGGTTCGTGCGGGACGCGACTGGTGGTCGCTGCAGCCGATCCGCCGCCCGAATGTGCCGCAGCTGAAAACAAAACCGCAACCAGCAAATCCCATCGATGCGTTTGTTCTCGCGCGACTTGAACAGGTGGATATGGTGCCCGCTCCCCCGGCGGACAAACGGACGTTGTTGCGGCGACTGTACTACGACCTCATCGGTCTACCACCCACGCAAACGCAGATCGAAAAATTTGAAGCGGACGATTCACCGACAGCATGGGAAACGGCCGTCGATGAACTTCTGGCTTCGCCGCATTACGGGGAACGCTGGGCGCGATATTGGTTGGATTTGGCTCGCTATGCCGACACTAGTGGCTATGAGCGCGATCAGGAAAAGCCGTTTGCTTGGAAGTATCGCGATTGGGTTGTTGATGCGCTCAATCACGATATGCCGTATAACCAGTTTGTCGTCGAGCAATTGGCGGGGGACGAATTGCCCGATCGCAACGAACGGTCGGTGATTGCCACCGGATTTCTTCGCCTGGGAACCTGGAACGATGAACCCAACGAGCCGCTGGATTATCAATACGACCGTTTGGAGGACATGGTGCACACGACCTCCTCAGCGTTTTTGGGGATGACGGTGAAGTGTGCCCGTTGCCATTCCCATAAGTTCGATCCCATCACTCAAGAAGATTACTACCGAATGGGCGCTACTTTCTGGGCGGGGCCGATTGCCGCGCGGAGCCGCAAGTTTGTGGGGGGGCCGAGTCCCGAGGAATTGGAAGTGAACGACGTACTTGGTTGGACCGATCTGGGAGCGAAACCGCGTCCGCTGTATCGTCTCCTGAAAGGCGAACGGGAGCAGCCGCTGGAAGAAGTGACACCGGCATCGTTATCGATGGTTGAGGAGCTGGAATATGATTTCGATCCGCCGGCAGCCGACGCGAAAACAACCGGACGCCGTTTGCAGTTGGCGCGTTGGATGACACACCCCGACCATCCGTTGACGGCACGGGTGCTTGTCAATCGGTTGTGGTTGCATCACTTTGGGGAAGGGATCGTTCGTTCGCCGAACAACTTCGGTTTCTTGGCCGATCCGCCGACGCATCCGCAATTGTTGGATTGGTTGGCAGCGGAATTTCAAAGCGGCGGTTGGACGATAAAACGCATGCACCGCTTGATTCTGACATCCCAAACCTGGCAGCAGTCATCGCTGCATCCCCAGTATGCTGACTACGAAGTGAGAGATAGCGGCAATCGATTCTGGTGGCGGGCGGAGCGGCAGCGGTTGGATGCGGAGGCGCTACGGGATTCGATGTTGGCAACGACCGGGGAGTTGGATCTGCGGTTGGGCGGCCCAGGTTTTCGGCCATCAATCAGTGCTGAGGCCTTGGAAGGGCTTTCGATGAAGTCGAGCGCCTGGCAGGCCTCGCCTCAACAGGAACAACTGCGGCGCAGCTTGTACATGTTCTCGAAACGGGGCCTACTGCCGCCGATGATGACGACCTTTGATTTTTGCGATGTGACTCAATCCTGCGGGCAGCGCGACGTCACAACCGTCCCGACCCAGGCGTTGGCACTGATGAATAATCGGTTTGTGCATGATCGCAGTGAAACGTTGGCGCGGTCGATTGCCGCCAAGACGGATGATCCCAGCGAACAGGCGCAGCAGCTGTGGTCGCGCGTCTTAGAACGCAATCCGACCAGTGTTGAAATGAAAATGGCGGTGAAACATCTCGCGGATCAGTCGCGCCGCTTTGCAGCACTGCGACGTGAGGAGGCGGAACAGGCCAAGCAGCAGAAGCTGACACAGCACGAAGATTTACGAGAATCATTGGTGCTGCACTTAAAGGCCGACAGCGGCATTTCCGTCGATGCGGAGGGACGCGTTTCGCAATGGAAGGACCAGTCGGGACACGAACACCATGCCACAGCTGCTGAGAAAGAGCAACAACCCCGTTTGGACAGTGACGGGTTCGCCGGACGCCCCGTTGTAGTGTTAGACGGTCAGGGGAGATTTCTCAAGCTCAACGGAGCGGTGCTGGATCTGCAAGAATTCACAATCCTTGCGGTGGTCAATGATCAGGGGGAAACTGGGCATCGGGAAATCATCTCCAATTGGAACGGCGCAGCCGGCAACGCCGGGACGTCGTTGTTTTTGGGACTTACGGATAAGGACACCGTAAGATTTTGCGATGTGTTTTCCATTGCAGGGAAAATCGTCGATCAGCGTAATCCGTTCGTACTCACCGCGCTCAATGGAGAGGACCGGTCGGCCGTCTTTTTTAATGGCGGCGAAATTCTCTCGCGTAATGGTTCCTTACCGCCGCGAAATCTCTCGACGGCGTGGGTGATTGGCCAGCAGGGGAACATTAACGGCGAATACTGGAACGGCGGGATGGCGGAAATCCGTGTTTATGCGCGGGCGTTGTCCGACGCGGAACGGGAGTCCGTCGAACGCGCGATGCTGACGGAGTATAAAATCCCCTCGGCTATACCGGCTGCGAAAAAGTTGCTTCCCCCCGAAACGCTGGCGCTTGCGTCGCTGGCACATGTGCTGTTGAACTCCAACGAATTCCTCTATGTTGATTGAGGTTGGCGATGTCGAATCAAAAAATGTTTCCTTGCGGCAAGAACCGTCGCGAATTCGTGTGGGAGATGGGAGGCGGGTTTGCCGGTTTGGCGCTGGCGAATTTATTGTCCGTCGACGGATTCTCCCCAAACCGTGCGCGTGCTGCCGAAGCGGTGCCGACGGCCAATCCGACAGCCGTTAAGGAACCGCAGTTTCCAGCGCGGGCGAAGTCGTGCATTTTTTTGATGATGAACGGGGCGCCGTCGCAGGTCGACACGTTTGACTACAAGCCGGAATTGGAGAAGTTCGCCGGCAAACAATTGCCCGCTGACAAAAAGTTCATCAACTCCGGCGGCCGGCGCATGGGATATTTGACACCGGCGTGGCGAAAATTTCGGCCCGGCGGTGAAAGCGGGTTGTTGGTCTCGGACTATTTTCCCAAGGTCCGCGAGCACGCCGATAAACTGTGTGTCATCAATTCCTGCCACACCGACAGTCACGCGCACGGTTCCGCGCTGGTGGCGATGAACACCGGCAAAACATTGATCGGTCGGCCCTCGCTGGGGAGCTGGAGTGTCTATGGTCTCGGCTCGGAGAACGAAAGTCTGCCGGGGTATGTGGTGATTCTCGACAAACGGGGCGGGCCGATTGGTGGGCAGCCGAATTGGTCGAGCGGATTCATGCCGGCGACGTATGCCGGGACTCTGTTTCGACCGGTGGGCGATCCGATCTTGGATCTGAAAGGTCCCGGGCACATTACGTCGGCAGTGCAGCGGGAACAGCTTGATTTGTTGGCCAAGATCAATCAACGCCATCTTGATGAACGGCCCGGTGGGCGCGAGTTATCGGCCCGCATCAGCAGTTACGAACTCGCCTATCGCATGCAGTCGGCGACTCCCGAAGCGGTTGACTTGTCGCAAGAGAATGAGCAAACGCTCGAGATGTATGGTGTGGGTAAAAAACCGACTGACGAATATGGCCGCAACTGTTTGATTGCCCGGCGTCTGGTCGAACGGGGCGTGCGGTTCATTCAGCTCTATTCGGGAGGTGGCCATCTTGAAGAGACGTGGGATGCGCACGAAAGCATTGAAAAGAATCACGGCCGGCACGGTGCGGAGGTCGACCAACCGATTGCGGCCTTATTGACCGACCTGAAGCAACGCGGTTTGTTGGATGAGACGTTGGTCGTCTGGGGCGGCGAATTCGGACGCATGCCGTTTAGCGAAGGCAAAGATGCTCCGGGCCGCAATCACAATCCTTACGGATTCAGCATGTGGCTGGCTGGTGGCGGCGTCAAAGGGGGGACGACCTATGGCGAGACCGATGAATTTGGTTTTGAAGCAGTGAAGAACAAGGTGCATCTGCACGATTTGCACGCGACGATTTTGCATGCGATGGGGCTAGACCATGAAATGTTGTCCTATTTCCACCAGGGGCGTGAAGAGACTTTGACCGATGTGGGCGGCCATGTGATTCACGACGTTTTTGCCTGAAGTGAGATCTCTGAGTGGCATGCAAAGTGAATTGGCAGCCAAAGGAAACCGCATGAAAAGTTTTGTGTCATCCCAACCGCAATTGCTCAGTCAGATGAATGAGCGGATGGTGTTACGGGTCTTGCAGGCCAATGGGCCGCGCTCGCGGGCCGAGGTGGCGCGGCTGGCGGGTGTGACGGCGCCGACGGTTTCTAAAGCGGTTTCGTCGTTGTTGCGCTCGGGGATGTTGGAGGAGTTTGACACCAGCGAAACCATGCGTGGCCGGCCCGCCAAACGGTTGCGGTTGGCCGAAGTTACGGCACAGGTCGTGGGAGTGGTGATTGATTCTCCCACCTGCCGTATTGTGACGACCGGACTGGATGGCCGCGTTGGTTCGGGAACGCACGCGGAGTTCAAAACGCCGCGAACCTACGGGCAGTTGGTTGATGACATCGTCGAACAAGTTTCGTCGCTACAATTAGTTGGCGGTGTTAACACGCTGGGCATTGGGATTAGCCTGCCGGGTCTGTTTGATTCGCGCGAAGGGCGTTCGATTCTCTCTCCCAATGTGCCAATCACCAACGACAGTTGCTTGGGGCGGGATTTGTCCGAACGACTTGGCTTGGAATGCGTCGTGCTCCAGGAGTCCGATGCACTCTGTCTGGCGGAACGGCATTACGGCCTTGCCCGGGGGGTGGACGACTTTGCGATGCTCGATGCCAGTACCGGGATCGGTTTGGGGGTGTTGATCGGTGGCCGTTTGCTGAAGGGAAAAAGCGGTCTGGCGGGCGAAATCGGTCATTTGCCGATGGTGGAGGATGGTCTCGAATGCGGCTGCGGACGGCGGGGCTGTTTGGAGACCATCGCCAGTGACCGCGCATTGGCGCGGCTGGTGTCGCAGCGCGTCGGCCGGGAAATGAGCATCGAGCAAATCGTCGAACAAGTCCGCACGGGACGTCTCGATGTCACGGCCGAATGGGAGGCTGTTGAGCGGCCGTTGGCATTCGCGCTGGTGACGACGATCAATTTGTTCAACCCGCAGACGCTGTTTGTGCACAGTCGCATGTTGGATATCGACGGCGCGTTTTTTGAGCGGTTAATCCAACGAACGGCGTCGATGGCGCTGGCGCCTTCGTTTGCGGATTGCCGGATTGAACGGGCCCGCGGCAGCAAGCGGGAAGGGGCGGTCGCCGGAATCATCGAGCATCTGACTGACGCGCGCGTGTCGGAATCGCACGCGCATTCGGTCAATGTGCTTTGAGAATCGTCGTTGTGTCGCCGCTATTTCTTCTTGCGGAACACGTGCGTTGCATTTCCCATCAGGCCTTCGGCGGCTTCCATGATGGTTTCAGACATCGTGGGATGTGCGTGGATCGTTTCGGCGACATCGCGGACATTGGCGGCCATCTCGATGGCTAGTACGCCTTCGGCGATCATTTCGCCGGCACCGACGCCGACGATTCCGACGCCCAATATGCGATCGGTTTCCGGGTCGGAGATCAACTTGGTGATCCCTTCGGTGCGGGCTAATGTTTGCGCACGGCCGGAGGCGGCCCAGGGGAACCGGAAGGTGTTCACTTCGCGGCCCTCGGCTTTGGCTTCGGCTTCGGTGAGTCCGCACCAAGCCAATTCGGGATCTGTGAAGACGACAGCGGGTATTGCATAGGGATGGTAAGCGGCTGGCTCGCCGGCCAACGCCTCCACGACGACCTTGGCCTCATAGGTCGCCTTGTGGGCCAACATCGGATCGCCGGCGACGTCACCAATGGCCATGAGGCTGGGATCGGTCGTGCGGCGTTTGTCGTCGACTTTAATGAAGCCCCGCTCAGTGATTTCGACCTTCGTGTTTTCCAAGCCCAAATTGCGGCTATTGGGTGAACGGCCGACGGAGATTAAGACGCGATCGAAAAGCTGCGATTTCTCTTCGACTTCGCCCGACAGTTCGACCGTAATGCCTTTTTTGCCGGGGACCAGTTTTTCGACCTTGGTGTTAAGCAGTATGGAATGGAATTGAGAATCAATGCGCTTCGCCAATGGCCGTACGAGATCGCGGTCGGCACCGGGCAAGAGACCGTCAGTCATTTCCACAACGGTGACCTTGGAGCCGAGGGCGGCGTAGACCGAGCCCATTTCTAAGCC
The DNA here is from genome assembly GCF_007860075.1 of Symmachiella macrocystis. Lineage (NCBI taxonomy): Bacteria > Pseudomonadati > Planctomycetota > Planctomycetia > Planctomycetales > Planctomycetaceae > Symmachiella > Symmachiella macrocystis. Next base: position 6,215 of record NZ_SJPP01000003.1, on the reverse strand, counting down.
GATATAACCTCCGCCGACGACCAACAGTCGTTGGGGAATGTCTTCCAGCGCCAAGGCGCCGGTGGAATCCATGATGCGGGGGTCATCAATCCGCAAGGGACCGGGAATGACCGGGGAAGACCCGGTGGCGATAATCGCCTTGTCGAAAGTGAGCTTGCTCGTCTCGCCTTCTTCGGTCTTGAGTTCCAACGTATTGGAGTCGAGAAACGTCCCGCGGGCGCGAACCAGTTCGACGCCCCGCGCTTTGCAAAGTCCTTCGATGCCGCCGGTGAGTTGGCCAACGACGCGATCTTTCCAGCCGCGTATTTTATCGATATCGATCTCTGGAGGTTGAAACGTCACACCCCAGTCGGCCGCTTCCTTTGATTCGTTGATTAGTCGCGCCACGTGCAAGAGGGCTTTGGACGGGATGCAGCCGCGATTGAGGCAGACGCCGCCCGGTTTGACCCCTTCGTCGACCAAAGTGACTTTCATTCCGGCATCGGCTGCTGCAAATGCAGCGGGGTAACCGCCGGGGCCGCCGCCCAAAACGACGAGTTCCGTATCAGACATATCGTATTTCTCTTGTGGTCGTTACAGTTGTGCTCAAGTACAGATTGAATCCTCGCCCCGGCTGCATGCTCAGGGGAGCGTGCTGAAAGCAACCTTCCCCCCCCAAGCGTTTGGTTGTCAAACGTTTGCCAACAGGCCGAAGGGTTGCGCGAGCAGAGCCGAGAGACGTACGACAAATTTTGCCGCGTCGGCTCCGTTGATCACGCGGTGGTCGTAGGACAACGACATCGGCATCATCATCCGTTCTTCTAATTTGCCATCGACGAGCGCCGGTTGGGGTTGGGCTCGTGATAATCCTAAAATTGCCACCTCCGGGTAATTCACGATCGGAGTAAACGCCGTGCCCCCGATGCTGCCCAGGTTGGTGATGGTAAAGGTGGCCCCTTGCATTTCGGCCAAGACCAACTTGCGCTCCCGCGCTTTTTCGGCGAGTTGGGCGAGTTCGTCCGCAATTTCCATGATCGACTTGCGGTCCGCGTTTTGAATCACAGGGACGACCAAACCGTGATCCGTGTCGACTGCGACGCCGATGTGATAGTACTGCTTGAGGATCAATTCCCCCGATTCCATATCCAGGCTGCTGTTGACGTGCGGCATTTCGGTGAGGATTTGCACGCAGGCTTTGAGCGCGATGGCCGTCATGGTGATTTTCGGACCATTCTTACCGCTGGTCGTCATGAACTGTTTGCGGACCTTCTCCAATTCCGTGATGTTGGCCAAATCATGTTGCGTCACATGCGGAATCACCTGCCACGACGTACTGAGTTGGTCTGCTGCGGTACGGTTGAGTTTGCTCAACCGTTTGCGTTCGATCGGACCAAACTGCGAAAAGTCGGGTAGGGGAGGGGCAGTTCGCATACCGCTGCCCGATGCTGTATTTTGCAAACGCGATTTCACATAGCCTTCGACATCCTCTTGGACGATTCGTCCGTCCGGACCCGTGCCGCTGACATCGTGCAGATCAACGCCCAGTTTTCGCGCGAAACGGCGGGTGGAGGGGCCTGCCGGAGGCGGTGGCCGGTGATCGGGCGCGGTCGCCTCCATCGCCGGTTGAACCGTTGGAGTGTGAGAGGCGGCCACGACGGGGGCTGCTTCTTTTTTGGCTGGCGCTGATTCGGTTTTGGCAGCGGCCGGTTCAGGCTCAGCGGCGGCTGGTTCGGCCTGCTTGGTCTCGGTTGCTTCGCCGGAGGGGGCTGCGGCTTCCTCGTCGATCGTCAGGATCACCGAACCCACGGAGACGCTGTCCCCTTCGCTAAAGTGAATTTTTTTCACCACGCCGGCGTGCGGACAGGGTAACTCAAGGACCGCTTTTTCGGTTTCCAATTCCATGACCGACTGTTCGGCTTCGATTCGGTCCCCTTCCTTGACCAGCAACTCGGCAACCTCAGCTTCGGCAATGTTTTCTCCCAATTCGGGGAGACGAAATTCAATCGACATAGTGCTATTTCGTTAAAATTTAGTCGTATGTTGAATCTACGTGTACAGCAGATGTCCGACGGTCCGCTCGCTCCACCATAAAGCATCGACGGTGTACGGACAATTCTTACGCGGAAGCCGGGTTGACTTGTTCCGGGTCGATCCCCAACGCTTTGATTGCTTCGGGCAGACGGGACTTCTCAAAATGGCCGTCGGCCACCAATGCCGAAAGTGTTGCGTACGCGATATATTCGGCATTCATTTCAAAGTGCTTTCTCAATGCTTCCCGTGAAGCACTGCGTCCGAAACCGTCGGTGCCCAAGGTCACGTAGCGACCTGGAATCCACTGCCGGATTTGTTCGGGCACCAAACGGACGTTGTCGCTGGCGGCGATAAAAGGCCCGGAGTGATTGCTGAGTGACGTCTCTAGAAAACTGTGTTGCGGTTTTTCCTCAGGATGCAGGTGATTCCAACGTTCGACCGCTTCTGCATCGCGGGAGAGTTCGCTGTAACTGGTCACGCTCCAGACGTCGCAGTCAATGTCGTACTTTTCGCTGAGAATGGCTTGTGCACGGTGTGATTCACGTAGAATCGGCCCGCTGCCAAAGAGTTGCGGTCGCTGCGAGGACGACTTATCGGCTGGTGTCTTGGAAAGAGGATGCAGCCCTTTCAAGATCCCTTCTTGCGCCCCTTCGGGCATCGCCGGCATGTCGTACACTTCGTTGTAGACCGACAAGTAGTAGAAGATTTCCTCCCCTTCGCCGTACATTCTCTGCAGCCCGTCTTGAACGATCACGGCGACTTCATAAGAGTAGGCGGGGTCATACGCTCGCAAGTTGGGGACGGTCGTCGCAAATAGTTGGCTTTGGCCGTCCTGGTGTTGTAGCCCTTCACCGTTGAGCGTTGTCCGGCCGGAGGTTCCACCCACGAGAAAGCCTTTGGTACGGGAATCCGCCGCGGCCCAGATCAAATCGCCGACGCGTTGGAAGCCGAACATCGAGTAGTAGATGTAAAACGGAACCATGTTCACGCCAAGATTGCTGTAGGCGGTCCCGGCAGCGATGAAGGACGAGATTGCCCCCGCTTCGTTGATGCCCTCTTCCAGAATTTGGCCGTCTTTGGCTTCCTTGTAGTAGAGCACCTGATCGGCATCGACCGGTTCGTAGAGTTGTCCCTTGCTGGAATAAATACCGCATTGACGGAACAACGCTTCCATCCCAAAGGTGCGGGCTTCATCGGGAATGATCGGTACGATCCGCTTGCCGATGTTCTTATCCTTGAGCAAGTCGCTGATAATCCGCCCGAAGGCCATGGTGGTGGCCATTTCGACGCCACCGTGCAGCACTTTCTTGTCGAATTTATCGAGAGGCGGAATCTCCAAGCGGTCGGTGGTCGGCGTCCGCGCGGGGAGAAATCCACCCAATGCTTCCCGTCGTTTCAAGAGATATTCCATCTCCGGACTGTCATCGGCGGGCCGATGTAGAGGGGCTTTGGTGACTTCTTCGTCGCCTATGGGAATGGCGAAGCGTGAGCGGAATTCGCGCAGTTCCTCTTCGTTCAATTTTTTCTGCTGGTGTGTAATGTTGCGGCCTTCTCCCGCTTCACCCAGTCCATAACCTTTGATGGTCTTGGCCAGGATGACCGTCGGAGCGCCAACGTGGTTGACCGCCGCATGGTAGGCAGCAAAGACTTTTTCGGGATCGTGTCCGCCGCGATTGAGTTTTTGTAACTGTTCGTCCGACAGGTGGTCGACCAGATCGTGCAACTCTTTGTTTTCGCCAAAGAAGTGATCGCGGATATAGGCGCCCCCTTCGACCACATATTTCTGGTATTGGCCGTCGACGACTTCACCCATGCGTTTGACTAATAAGCCGTCTTCGTCGTCTTCCAACAGCGGATCCCAATCGCTGCCCCAAATGACTTTGAGGCAATTCCAGCCAGCACCACGAAAGGCGGCTTCTAATTCTTGGATGATTTTTCCATTACCACGGACCGGCCCGTCCAGGCGTTGCAAGTTGCAGTTGATGACAAAGATCAGATTGTCGAGATGCTCGCGGGAGGCCAACGTAATGGCTCCCAGCGTTTCCGGCTCGTCGACTTCACCGTCACCGACGTAACACCACACATGCGATTTCGACGTGTCGGCCAGTCCACGATGTTCCAAATACCGTAAAAACCGCGCGTGATAAATCGCGGAAATCGGTCCCAGTCCCATCGAAACCGTGGGGAATTGCCAAAAATCAGGCATCAGCCAGGGATGCGGATAGGATGATAGTCCCGAGCCACGCGGGATTTCTTGCCGGAATTGAATCAACTGCTCTTCGGTCAACCGACCTTCCAGAAATGCGCGGGCATAGATTCCCGGTGCGGCATGGCCTTGGAAATAGACGAAATCGCCGAATTGATCTTCGTTGCGGGCCTGGAAAAAGTGATTGAAACCGATTTCCAGCAGCGTTGCAGCGGAGGCGTAGGTGGAGATATGCCCGCCAATGCCCGAACTGGCAGCGTTGGCGCGAACGACCATCGCCATCGCGTTCCAGCGAATCAGACTCTTAATCCGACGTTCGATGGCCCGATTGCCGGGGAAACGGGGCTGTTGATCGTGGCGAATTGTGTTGATGTAAGGGGTGTTGGCCGTAAAGGGCATGGCCACACCGGCTTGGTAGGCTCGCTCTTGCAAAACCGACATCATCTGACGTACGCCGTCGGGTCCGTGGCGGTGTAACAGATCGTCGAGCGATTCAAACCACTCGTCTAATTCGCCCGCATCGATCGCCTGAGGTGTTTCGTCCATCACTAGTTGAGTCTCGTAGGAAGTAGGGAAGGTTAGCTTCGCGACTTGAAAATCCATCGCTTCGTCCAATCATCTCTGGCCATTTTAGGGGATGAAATCAATGTTCGTAGTCTCAACGCAGGATTTCCAAGTATTTTTATGGCCATAACGGCGATTTCGCCCGCTACGACATTTTCCCAAACATGGAAAATAATTGAGAATTGGCCATGGGAATTGCTTCCACTGTCAGGTTTGGCACAGCAACAGGTCGCGACTGTACGGGTTATGGGGTATGAAACCGCGTTTTTGGCGAGAACTGAGCGGTTTTTTTAATCGTGAATACACAATGATTCAGAAATCAGTACCCCGGAATTATCGTTTTTGGGAATCCGGCAACACGAAATTTGAATGGGGGAAATTACTCCGGAATGATTTCGGCGTGTTTCGTCCGGGAGAAACAAGAAGAATCCAGAGTTCACGGGCGAAACTGCGACCGCGGCTCCCCCCAAGGCACTTTTATTCTTGGTGAAATTGTCAAATCGGCCGATGTGCAGCGATTGTCTTGTAAAAATGCTGACGTGGCGACAATTTCAGTTCCACCGAGCCATCCTGCTAGCGCGTTCGCTGCCACCGCACCCGACGAAGCGAAAAGTACCCGGTCGGTCGCGTGAATATCACGGTTGGTCTTCCCGTGATGTCAGCCATTGACTAACACTTGCGACGTCGAGAAGCGCTGCTGCCTTGAGTTGCCGACTCGTAGTAGGAGATGAACTTCTTCACCGAGACTCGTTTGATGGCTTGGCCGATCACCTTGAGCGGCAGGTCCTCGAGTTTTTTGAAACGCACGCACGATTTGCCCATGTTCAGTTTCTTACCGGTTTTTGCCCACGCTTCGCGGAACCAGGTTTCTTGTCCCGGATCGCTATATGTACACATGAGGTAAATCGACATGTAATTCTTTTGCGAAGCCAGAGATGCGAATGGCAAGGGTTGTTGGGGATTGCAATGATAACCTGCAGGATAAATGCTGTGTGGCACGTAGTAACCAATCATGCCGTATTGCATTCCTTCCTCGTAACCGCTGGGCAAGTTTTTAAGAATGACCGCGCGGACTGCCTCAATCGCTTCGTGACGGTCGTCGGGCAGTTCGGCTAGGTATTGTTCAACGGTCGTGGCTGTGCTTTTGATGGCTCGCTCTCCCGGCAGTCGTCTTCGAATTCCACGTGAGTTGATTCTCTCGTGATCTTCATCTGTTCGCTAGTCCAGAGCGCCCGCCGGCGGGAACGCACTCTCCCCCGTAAACCTTGCGCTGTTTCGCTACTTGCCGCAGTTTCGTTGATCGCTGTGATCCTGGCGACCGTTGTGAGTCCTCTAATGAGATAGCGGCTTGTGGTTTTCTGCTGCGCTGCGAGGGGGTTCCTGCCGAAGCTTTACCAATAATGCCTCGTCAGATTGTTTCGCCCCTGATCCGTTG